>JAJYIT010000049.1 GCA_021789975.1 Bacteroidota bacterium | reverse complement strand
CTTGAGCTCGCACAGCTTAAGCAGCTCAGGCAACTCATCTGTCCGCAGGACAATCAGACCGATTTTATTTCGTACAGACTGGCAGCGTGACCTTCTATGATTTTACACAGAGATTGGGACTTGACCGATCGAGTACGTTGTACCTTGGTCGGGCAACACTCAACATCATGCGACAAACATCGACCTAATCGTCTATCAGGCTGTGATGGAACATGTTGCGGATATTCAATTTGCCTACAGTGAAATGCACAAATGGTTGAAACAAGATGGGCTGATGTCGCACCAAATTGATTTCAAAAGTCATGAAATGACAAACGAGTGGAATGGGCATTGGTTCATCTCTGAAAGCTCCTGGCAATTTCTGCTGAAAGGAAGAAAGTACCCGATAAATCGACTGCCGCTATCTGCGCATCTCGAAATCTTGAGGAAGTTGGGATTTGACGTGGTAACAGTTCTTCCCGTAAAACGAAAGAACAATTACATTGGGAAAGAAGTAAAGATGAAAGGCCTTCATTTCACGGACGATGATTTGGTAACATCAGGTGCCTTGGTGCAAGCAGTTAAGCGAAAAGAGTAAGTGTGTGTTCGGCTACTGGGATAAGAATATGGACTGGCACGAAGGGAAGTTCGATCCTTATGGTTGGATGGTGGAATTGCTGAGATAGGAAGATGGATAAGAGTAGAGTCTGTCTGGTAATCCCGTCCCTGCAGCCCGGCGGTATGGAAAGGGTCATGTCAGAGCTCCTTCATGAGTTAGCCATGAACCAGAAGTTCGAGCTCCATCTCCTTCTATACGGAATCACGCGGGAGGTGTTCTATACAATCCCTGCCGCTGTGCACGTCCACATGCCTCCTTTTCATTTTAACAACAGGTACCGCGCGTACTACACACTCAGAACCATGCGGTACTTAAGGAAGGAAATCCGAGCCATAGCCCCTGCGACGGTCCTGAGTTTCGGTGAGATATGGAACAACCTGGTACTCCTTTCCCTGCTCGGAATAAGTATACCGGTTTTCGTGTCCGACAGAAGCAGCCCGGCTAAGAATTTGTCGGCAATCCAGGAGCACCTCCGCGCGGCTCTGTATAAACGGGCGAACGGTATTATCGTGCAGACCGAATCTGCCCGTGATATTTACCGGCGCAAGTTCGCGAAAAAGAGTATAGCTGTAATTGCGAATCCAATACGCCAAATTCAAAGCACGCAAAATGTTCAAAGAGAGAACATTGTGCTGACAGTCGGCAGGCTAATAGAATCCAAACACCACTATGAGCTGATTAAACTCTTCCTGAAGATCAATCACCTCGGATGGCGATTGGTAATAGTCGGCGATGATGCTCAGAAACAGAAAGTCAGACGCAAACTCGAGCTGCTGATCCGCCAGATGCGGGCGGAAGATAAAGTGATACTTACCGGGACCCGAAGGGACGTCGACGATTTCTATTTGAGGAGTAAAGTGTTCGCTTTCATGTCGAGCTCGGAGGGTTTTCCAAACGTTTTGGGCGAGGCGATGGCGGCCGGTATGCCGGCGATTGCGTTCGATTGCGTCGCTGGTCCATCGGATCTAATTACAGACGGAGAGAACGGCTTCCTTGTCAGTCTATTTGACTATGAATCGTATGAGGCGAAGCTAAGGCTTCTCATGACCGACGAAGACCTCCGGTTGAGGATCGGCACCGAAGCGAGGGCAAGCGTCAAGAGATTCTCGGTCGACAGAGTAGCCGGGCAATTCCAAAGCTTCATTCTTCACAATGAGAATACTTCAAATTAATTCGACTGTAAACACAGGGAGCACGGGCCGGTCTGCAGAAGAGCTGGGCCGACTGGCGCTGGACAAGGGCTACGAGAGCTACATTGCATATGGCCGAGGAAATCGTCCTAGCGCTTCGAAGCTGATCAGAATAGGCAATATGAAAGATGTGGCTATGCATGGACTCAAGACCCGGGTCTTTGACAGGCATGGATTCGGGTCGAAAAGAGCCACTACTGAGTTGATCAAGCGCATCGAGTCGGTAGACCCGGATGTGATAGGCCTCCATAACTTGCATGGTTACTATCTCAACATAGAAGTCTTATTCGATTATTTGAAGGCGAGCGGAAAACCGGCGGTGTGGACTCTCCATGATGCCTGGTCTTTCACGGGACACTGCTCGAATTTCGACAGGCTTGCCTGTCGAAAATGGCAGGAGCTATGCGGGAAGTGTCTGATGAAAAGGAGATATCCTGCGAGTGTTGTGGTTGATAACTCAAGGCGCAACTTCATTGAAAAGAAAGCGCTGTTTTCAGGAGTCAGGAAGCTTCAGCTGATTGTTCCTTCACGCTGGCTTGCGGCTCATGTCCGCAATTCCTTCCTTGCGGACTATCCCCTAAGCGTCATTCACAACGGAGTGAACCTCGGCATTTTCAGACCTATGGACTCTGCCGAGGACGTCGCCCTTAAATTTGGCACCGGCAGTAGAAAAATAGTGCTGGGTGTTTCTAACATATGGAGCAGGAGCAAAGGGCTGTCCGATTTTCTTCTGTTAAGTGAGAAACTAGGCAAACAGTATGTCGTCGTGCTGGTCGGCTTGACCAGGGGTCAAATAAAAAAACTACCGTCGGATATCGTGGGGATCAGTAGGACCGAGAATCTCACTGAGCTGGCTGAGCTTTACTCGGCCGCGGATGTCTTTGTCAATCCTACCTACGCGGACAATTTCCCTACGACAAATATCGAGGCCCTTGCGTGTGGTACGCCTGTCGTGACGTACAATACCGGTGGGAGTCCGGAAGCTATCGATGAGTGCACCGGTATCACGGTTGAAAAGGGGGATACTAGTGCATTGGCAGCTGCTGTTGTGAAGGTCTGCGAATCAGACAGAGACCGTTATAGAGTTGCTTGCCGCAGCCGGGCCGAGAAGTACTTCGATAAAGACGAGCGTTTCCTCGACTATCTGAACCTTTACCTGAGCCTTGTACAATAGTTGCTCCCAATTACGCCATGGTCAAAGATCGAAAGTCCATTGTCTTCCTAAATCAAAGCTCCGGTTACCTCATGATCGATATCGTCAATGCTTTCAGGGACAGATACGACGAAAGGATCCTCTTGACCGGTTTCCTCAATCCGCGCAAGACCCGACTTGATAGCGACGTAAAGGTTGAAAAGCTCGCAAGCTACAACAGGGGGTCCACGCTGAGGAGAATAACGACCTGGTTATTTGCTTTTTTGAAAGCGCTCTACTTGATAAAGGTGAGATACAGGCACAGCGATTTGTTTCTCGTCTCAAACCCTCCGCTTTCAGTCTTCATTCCGCTTTTTTGCAGGAACAAATCTACCTTTCTTATCTACGATATCTATCCGGACACTTTCGCTGAGTTCAACCTGCTGAAGAGAACTTCCATGCTCGTCAAGCTCTGGGAAAGAGCCAATGCAAAAGTCTTTGCCAAAGCCGAACAGGTATTTACCCTCACGCAAGAAATGAAGGCAAAATTAGAGAAATATGTCGAGCCTCAAAAGATTAAGGTCGTCCCGGTGTGGACGGATAACGAATTCCTGAAGCCGATTCCCAAGGAAGATAATCCTTTCATAAGGGAACAGGGCTTAGAGGGGAAGTTCGTTGTGATGTATTCCGGAAATTTAGGGAAGTCCCACCCAGTGGAAGTGATGCTGGAACTTGCGGCGGAAATGAGACACGAAGATGTTTTCTTTTTGATAATTGGGCAGGGCGATAAGTTGGAAAGTGTGGCCGATAGAATTAAAGAGTCTCATCTAAAGAATATCCGCTTGTTGCCATGGCAGCCGACTGACAAACTCCCTCTCACGCTACCCGCTGCGGATCTTGCCATGGTGGCGTTGGGAGATGAGGCATCTGATCTCGCCATACCCAGCAAGGCCTTCAGTTTCATGTCTGCAGGAGTGCCTTTGATGGCAATATGTCCATCGGGATCGACACTGGCAACGCTGGTATCGGAGAACGGTTTGGGCGTGTCGGTCCGCAGAGAAGCCCTTGGGCAAATGAAGGAATTCATAATGAAGCTCATGTCAGAGGAGTCATTGAGGAATCGTCTAAGAGAGAATATCAGGCTCGCCTCAAGCAGGCTCACGGAAAAGAATGCTATGAAATTCCTTTCCTATGTATAGATACACGAAGAGAGCGATGGATGTGGTTTCGGCAGTTCTCGTCCTTATCTTGCTCTCGCCCGTATATCTGCTAGTGTCGCTCCTGGTTCTGGTTGATTCCCGCGGGGCAGCATTCTTCGTACAACCCCGTGCCGGAAAGAATGGCGAAATATTCAATCTATTGAAATTCCGAACGATGAGACCCAACCGTGAGGAAAATGGACAGCCCTTGGATGACTTACGACGGATTACGAAGCTTGGCGCATTCCTGCGGAAGTACTCGTTGGATGAACTACCGCAGTTCATCAACGTACTTAAGGGCGATATGAGCCTTGTGGGGCCAAGGCCGTTATTGATGAAATACGTTCCGCTGTACAGCCGACGTCAGGCCAGGAGACTTGAAGTGAGACCCGGCATTACGGGGTTACCTCAAGTGAGTGGGAGGAACAAACTGACTTGGCGAGAGAAATTCGAGCTCGATGTTTTCTATGTCGACAACTATTCGTTCCTTCTCGATCTTAGAATAATGCTACTTACCGTGATGACCGTTGTTAGAAGAGAGGGCATCAACTCATCGGAATCAGTTACGATGCACCCTTTCGAGGGAAATAAAGAGGGTGAATAGCAAGTCGGCTCATTGATGCTACCGGAAACATCATCATCAGCCGGACATGCATTATTTCCGAACGGGTCAAGTGCCAGCAATATGCGGAAGAAGAACAATCTTGAGTAATCTTGTGAACTCCACCATCGATCAAAGAGGAGAACTGGCGAGTGGAAATAACCGACTATAAAGAAGGCGACGAAGGAAAGATCATCGAGCTCTATAAGGTAGTGTTCAAAAGAGAATGGAGCTATGAACGCTGGTTGTGGCGATTCGAGAAGAATCCTGCCGGCAAGCACTTGATCAAGCTTATGTGGTCTGATGGTAAACTAGTGGGGCATTATGCGGTTTCTCCCCAGAAGATGCGCATCGATCAGAAAGAGCAACTTACGGCTCTCTCACTGACAACGATGACGCATCCTGACTATGGTGGCAGAGGCATATGCGGACAGTTGTCTGATTCTCTTTACGCTTACTTGGAAAACGACTTGGGTGTGAAGGCTATCTGGGGATTTCCGAACAACAACTCGCACTATGGCTTCGTGAAAAACCTTGGTTGGACTGACGTGGGTATCCTCCATACCTTATCGATCCCTGCGGATCGAATCCGTAGCGCATCGACTCAACATCTCAGGGCTGTTCCCTCTTTTGCCCCTTCAGACGCAGATGTCCTCTCCGATGCAAGCTGGCACCATAGAGTAGCTGTGTTCAGAGACCTGGGGTACCTAACGTGGCGGTACCAAGACAAACCCGCGGCGAACTACCGTATTTTTGAATTTGGTGAACCCGGACACGGCGTGATGGTAACGAAGCTCTATCCTTCGGCAGTATCTCGCGACATGTATGATATAAACATATTGGAAATCGCGTTGGTTGACAAGGGCGATCTGAAGGAATTTATTGGAGAAGTGGTTGCGGCATATTCAGAGAAGATAGATAAGGTCACTATCTGGCAAAATCTCTGGCACAATGATCATCTCATGCTGGAGAAAAGTGGCTTTATTCCATCGCCTCCGCAAACGTATTTAGGCGTGAGAAGTCATGAGCCCATCGACACGACCGTCGGTAATATCAGAAATTGGTACTACTCCTTCGGAGACTCGGACGTGTACTGACGTCCGGAAATCGTACCATGAAGAGTATCCTTGTAGTAGCTCCACACCCCGACGACGAGGTCTTAGGCTGTGGTGGGACAATTAAGAAAGCCGCAGACAATAACGAGGCCGTTTACATCTTGATTGTAACTAAAGGTTCTCCGAAACTCTATACTGACGAACGAATCAAGATCGTCAGAGCAGAGGGGCTAAGGGCACATAGACTCCTTGGAGTAAACGATACTCTGTTCTTGGATTACCACGCGCCCGAACTCGACTTAGTCTCTCTTTCGGAACTATCGAGTTCCATTTCGCAGGTAATAACGAAACATCGTGTAACCCAGTTGTATCTTCCCCATCACGGAGACATTCACCACGACCACCGGATTGTTTTCAAAGCCGGACTCGTCGCTGCAAGACCTGTCAATGGTTGTACTGTAAAGGAAGTTTATAGTTACGAAACCTTGTCGGAGACCGAGTGGTCACCGCCGTTCGCATCCGACGCGTTCGTGCCAAATCATTTCGAAAACATCACTGACCAGCTGGATGCGAAAATCAAGGCGATGAGGGAATACAAGAGCCAACTGAGGGACTTTCCCAACCCGCGCTCGATCGACAATATCGAAAGCCTGGCAAGATACAGGGGCGCTACTGTGGGCTTCGAAAGAGCTGAGGCATTCACTCTCATACGATCGGTACGGGATTGAATAATTCTCAAAGACTTAGAAGGAGCAATTATGGAACAAGAACTTTTCAACGGTTTGAAGGAAGCCCTCGAAATTGAGGACAGGGAAATAAAACTGACCGACAATTTCAGACAATTCAAGGAGTGGGACTCCCTCGGGCAGCTGACCGTCATCGCCATGTTGGATGAGCGGTTCCAGGTTGCTATCGAGACTAAACAACTCAACAAACTCAATACCGTGGGCGATTTGCTGAACGAAATAAAGACTCAATCCAAATAAGGAGCCGACTCTCTCCAATGTCAAGTGAACCTCGAAAGAACAAAGAGGCTTTATAGATGGCGTACTTGAAATACAGTAACGTCGGAATTTCCGCGCTATCGGCGGCGGTGCCGAAGCGAATAATCGATAATTTCACCTACACATCCTTCTTCTCTGCCGAGACGGCGAAGGAAATTTCCGAGAAGACGGGGATAAAAGAGAGAAGGTTCGTGGACGATTCCACCTGTGCCTCCGACCTCTGTTTTGCGGCCGCTGAGAAGCTCCTGGTCGACGTTCACGTTGACAGATCCGAGATTGACTTGCTGATCTTCATCTCCCAGACGCCGGATTTCAGGATGCCTGCGACATCGATAGTTCTGCAGGATAGGCTCGGCCTGCCCAAATCGGCAGTGGCCTTCGACGTCAACCTCGGATGTTCGGGTTTTCTCTACGGAATGTCGATTACTTATTCGCTCATGCAGCAGTCCAATTTCAGGAAGGCATTACTGCTTGACGGTGAAACGCGTTCGCGTGTTTACTCGGCAAAGGACAGGCAGGTGGCTTTCCTCTTTGGCGACGGCGGCGTCGCGGCGCTTATCGAAAAGGATGAGAACTTTGGCGAAAGCCACTTCAGTTTGAACTCCGACGGCTCCAGGCATTCTCTCATCAAGATCAACGCCGGAGGCTACAGGATGCCGAGCAGCTGTGAGACTGTCAAAGAGAAAGTCGTCGATGAGTACGGCAATATCCGAAGCGAAGAGCACGGCTATATGGATGGAGGCGATGTGTTCAACTTCCTCATCCGTGAGGTTCCCAAAGATATCGACTCGATTTTGAGAACTACGGGTCACACTCTCGCGGACTTCGACTATTTCGTCTTTCATCAGGCGAACGCTTTCATGAACGGCTACCTGGTTAAGAAACTGAAACTTGACAGCGCCAAGGTCCCAATGTCAATTGAGAAGTTTGGTAACACTTCTTCGGTATCGATTCCTTTAACAATCGCGACCCAGCTTCGCGACAAGCTTAAAGACAGGAAGAGAGTCTTCCTGTCCGGTTTTGGCGTCGGCCTCTCATGGGCGTCCGCCATAGTCAACTTCCAGGATTGTCAAATAAGCGACCTGGTGGAGGTTTGAGTGTCATTGAAAACCGGACGGTGTTCCCGAAGCGCCCACAACGATGCCAGGCCATAGAGATTAGCCCATGGAAAACCCTTTCACACTGCAAGGTAAGCGAATTGTGATAACGGGAGCCTCTTCGGGCATAGGACGGGAGTGCGCAATCACCTGTTCGAAGCTCGGGGCTGCGGTTATCCTTCTGGGCCGCGACCAATCGAGGCTCGGGGAAACGGCAGAGATACTGCCCGATGGGGCCCGCCACTCGTCTTACTCTCAAGACCTGACGGATTTCGACCAAGTTGAATCGCTCGTCGCGCGGATCGTCCAGGAAAACGGCAGGATTGATGGAGTGATCAACTCGGCAGGGATCTCAGCCACTCTTCCCCTGAAAGTGAGCACGCCGGAGAGGCTGACGAAGATACTCGATACGAACGTGACAGCGTCCGTCAATTTCACTCAGATAGTAACTTCCAAAAAGTATTTTGCTGAGGAGGGCGGGAGCGTAATCTTCTTAAGCTCGGTGATGAGCGTTGTGGGTGAAGTCGCGAAGACAATGTACAGCATCTCGAAGGGCGGGCTCCTGGCAGGCGCCAGATCGATGGCGCTCGAACTTGCGCCAAGAAAGATCAGGGTAAACGCGGTTTCACCGGGCGTGGTCGAAAGCCCGATGTCGAAGAATGCCGTCTACAGCCAATCTGAAGAGGCGCTCCAACGGGTCACGGCACTCCATCCTCTCGGTTTGGGCAGGACGGAAGATGTGGCAAACGCCTGTGCCTTCCTCCTCTCCGATGCGGCAAGATGGATCACCGGAACCAACCTGATAATCGACGGAGGATACACGGCGAGGTAGGCATGAAGGAAGTCATAATCATAGGCGCGGGCGGCCATGGCGCAGAAATCAACGACTATATCGAGTACAATAACAAGCGCAGTGACAGCGAGAGAATCAGGATACTCGGCTTCCTCGACGACAATCCGACAAACTACAACAGGTACAGACTCTCAGGCCCTTTGGTCGGAGGGGTTAAGGGGCATCAGATCAGAACAGACTGCCGGTATGTGATGGGCATTGCCAACCTTCAATTCAGAAAATATTTCGTAGAGGAATTCCTGTCCAAAGGAGCAGCATTCGCATCCGTGATTCATAGCTCCGCGTACATTTCGCCTTCTGCCACCCTGGGAACCGGCATCGTGGTGGGTCCGATGGCGAACCTCGGTCCGAATGTGGTGATAGGCGATTACACGCTCATAAATTCCCGCTGCAGTGTTGGCCATGATACAAAAATCGGTAAGTTCAATTTCATCAGCCCTAATGTCTGTTTTTCCGGGTTCACCGAAATCGGCGATTCAAATCTCTTCGGCATCAACAGTGCCACGATACCCGAGATAAAAGTAGGGAACAACAATAAAATAGCCGCCGGCATGGTGCTCCACACCGATGTGGGAAACGACGAAGTTGTCTTCTACCGATACAAAGAACGAATAATTGCAAAGCCCAAGGAGTGAGGAATCAGAAAGAGGTAACAAGTTTGTCTGGGTAGGTCCCCCTACAGCTTCGTATTCCCCAAAGTCCTGAGTTAATGAGCTTATGAAGATCCCGCCGCCAAATATCGAAGACAAATGTCTCTATTTTGGCTTGGGGGCACGAGTCTACGGCAGCTCGCGCATCGTGGATCTGGGGCACCTCTTCCTGGACGACTTCGCAGCGATTGATGACTTTACGTTTTTGATGGCAACGGGTGGCATTCACATCGGTAAGTACGTGCACTTCTGTCCCTATTCCATGGTGAGCGGCGGAGGAAGTCTCACGGTCGGAGATTTTTCGGAGATATCATATGGTGCAAAAATAATAACGGGGACGGATGACATCTTCGGTCCATATTTATTTACACCGTCCGTTCCCCCAAACTTCCGCAAAGTCCATAGGCTTCCAGTGGACATCGGAGCTTTGTGTTTCATTGGAGCGAACGCGATTGTGTATCCGGGAGTTAAAATCGGTCAAGGGGTCGTCGTCGAACCCGGAACTATTGTCAAAACGAGTTTAGCAGCCTGGCACGTCTATGAGGGTGCCAGTTGCAAATGCGTGGGAATCCGCAAAGGGAAGGATGAGATCTTGAATAAGATGAAAGAGGCACTTGCGGATTCAGTGCTGCAGAGATCAAAAATAAAAACGCACTCCTAACCAATTGATCGATCAAGCAAGCTGAGCCACTGATCAACATCCCTTCTTTTTATTACGAAGTATGACCAATCGAATCTATCTTTCTCCTCCCCATCTTGACGGCCGAGAGCGCGAGCTTCTTCTCGAAGCTTATGAATCAAATTGGATTACGACGCTCGGTCCGCAGGTCGACGCCTTCGAAAGAGAGATGTGTCTCAAGGTCGGAGTCCCTTACGCCGCGGCTCTATCGAGCGGCACTGCAGCGATACACCTCGCTCTCCTTATGCTCGGTGTGAAGCCGGGCGACGATGTGCTCTGCTCGACTTTCACATTCTCTGCCACGGCGAACGCAGTCACATACTGCGGCGGGACGCCTGTCTTTATCGACAGCAATTACCGTACATGGAACATGGATCCGGAACTGCTGAACGAAGAACTTGAGTCGTGTGCCAAAAGGGGAAAGCTTCCAAAAGCGATAGTGGTTGTCGATCTTTATGGACAATGCGCGGACTACGATCCTATAGTCTCGCTTGCCGCGCAGTACGAAATCCCGATTGTGGAAGATGCGGCCGAGGCACTCGGCGCGACTTACCACGATGCGTGTGCAGGCAGCTTCGGGGAAATGGGGGTCCTCTCCTTCAATGGGAACAAGATTATCACCACGAGTGGCGGCGGTATGCTCCTCTCGGCAAAGAAAGAGTACATAGAAAAGGCAAAGTTCCTTTCGACACAGGCGCGCGATGCTGCCCCGCATTATCAGCATTCGCAAATTGGTTACAACTACCGGCTGAGTAATATCCTTGCTGCCATGGGTCGCGGGCAGCTGGAGAACTTAGACAGGAAAATTGCGCGACGCAAGGCGATCAATCGGTTCTACAGGAAAGCATTTGCCGATGTTCCGGGAATCGCTTTCATGCCTATCGCTCCCTACGGCGAGCCGAACTATTGGCTTACGTGCATTACGCTCGACGGGTCGTCGGTGGGCGTGACTCGGGAGGACATACGGCTCGCATTGGAAAAGGAGAACATCGAGTCGCGTCCGCTGTGGAAGCCGATGCACCTGCAGCCGATCTTCCAATCTTGTCGTGTAAGGGGAGGAGGTGTATCAGAGGACCTGTTCTCAAGAGGACTTTGCCTCCCGAGCGGGTCGGGGATGAGCGACAGCGATCTTGAGAGGGTGGTGGAAGTCGTGCGAAAGACGGTCGCGCCGGATTAAGACGGTAACACCATTCTAATTGAAAAAGGGAAAGGAAAAGATAACCACCCCTCTTTCCCCTCCTTAAAACGGAGGGGAGGGTTAGGGCTTAGCGAAGAGCGAGGAAGCAACCACTTCTGTTTCCCCTGCTTGAAAATGGGGGGAGGGCTTTGCCATGGAAAAAGGCGGAGACCATATCGCTTTAGCATCGCAAACTGCTCCCCTCCTTTCGAAGGAGGGGCTGGGCCTGCCTGCCGGTGAGCAGGGGTAGCTGGTAAATCCATGACAGTATTCAACCGGAAGGAACTCAAGTCTAGGCGCAGATACCTGCGCAATAACATGACGAAGGCAGAGGTTATTCTTTGGCAACGATTGAAACATCGTCAACTTAGCGGGTTCAAGTTTAGAAGACAGGCGAGCATAAGGAACTACATTGTCGACTTTTATTGTCCACTGAAGAAGCTGGTAATAGAACTTGATGGAACTATTCATGGATTCGCCTCACGGGTTGTTTTGGATAAAGCAAGACAAAGGGAGATAGAAAGCCTCGGAATCAACGTGGTACGCTTTACGAATGATGAGGTTGTGAATAGCACCGAGGGGGTATTACAGGAGATATTGAGACAACTGGGAGCCGTAGATCCGGTTGAGCCATTGCGGTCTTGAGAGAGTGGCGGAAGTGGTGAGAAGGACGGTGCCAGACTTAAGATGGACCACATAGGCACATAGGAATCATAGAAATATTTGATTATCTGTGTGCCCTATGTGTCTATGTGGTGTTCTTTTGTTATATAGATGCCGTTGGACTCTTGACAGAATGTTTAGAGCCTACCCGTCTTTGTGGTGAGAAGAGAACACCGCTGAGGAACAAACCTGTGTGCCGTCAGGGAGGGGCATGGGTGATATTTCCTGAGCAGTGTTCATCGACAGGAGTGAGTAAGAAACTGGTAAGCGTCCAGCCGCGGATCGTTGAGCGATCATAGATCAATTAGGTCAAAGGAAGGGGATTGGCATGGAGCTGAATACGAGATTACTTAAGCCGACATTTCTAAAGCGCGGACTATTTTTCTTTCTTCTGGATGCAGCCATAGTCTGTCTCTCGCTTTACCTTGCGTTCTTCGTAAGGTTCGAATTCTTCGTCCGTGTCGAACACTTCAACACCATCCTGACCGTTCTGCCGATCTTCCTTGTTGTCAAGTTATGCCTCCTGCTGGCCATGCGCACTTACAGCATCACCTGGAGGTATGTCGGGCTGAATGACCTGTTCAAAGTTGTGTCCGCGTCAGTCACTTCAGAATTCATCCTTATGATTTCAATGATCATCTCTCGCGACTCCGGGGTCCCTTATCTGGCTTCCATATATGAGGATTTTCCGAGGAGTATTTTCCTGATAGATCTATTTGTTTCAGGATTTCTCTTCACATCCACCAGAGTCTCGAAAAGAATCATACTGGAGGTCCTGTTGGGGAGGCATAAACAGAAGGATGCTTCTCGCGCTTTCATTGTCGGGGCCGGCAATACCGGCGAGCTAATTATTAGAGAGATGGCAAGATATAGCTTCTCGAAATTCTATCCACTCGGTCTGCTCGATGACGACAAGAGAAAGATCGGCACGTACATCCATGGCATAAAAGTCCTAGGCTCAATCGACGACATGCAGGCACTCATTGCAAAACATAAGCCACAATCGATAATTATCGCCATACCCTCCTTGAACTTCAAGCGGTTGCGAAGAATCTACGATCAGGCCAGGAATTCCGGAATCAAGACAATCAAAATAATTCCTCGAATCTACGACTATCACAAACCGCAGGTCAACCTGAAGTCTCTGGAAGATATAAGCATCGAGGATCTTATAAGCCGGGAAACGATTCAGGTCGATTGCTCAGAAATCGGCGAGCTTCTGAAAGGGAAATCAGTACTAATCACCGGTGCAGGCGGCTCAATAGGCTCCGAGATAGTCACTCAGGTTTGCAGCTTCGAGCCGAACAGACTGGTCCTATTCGATATCGACGAAACAGAGCTCTTCAACATGGAAAACAAGCTCCGAAGGACATACCCCGATTGTATGAAAGATATCCACCTTGTTGTCGGCAATATCCTGAATGAAGCCAGGCTCAACTCCGTCTTTGAAAAAATGAGACCCGACGTCGTCTTCCATGCTGCCGCATACAAACATGTACCCATGATGGAGTATAACCCTACCGAAGCGGTGCGAACAAACATTTTTGGTACTTACAATCTCGCAAAGGCAGCGGTGACCTACGGAGTGAATAAGTTCATAATGATCTCTACCGACAAGGCTGTACGACCAACCAGCGTCATGGGGGCCACCAAGAGAGTTGCGGAAAAGATCTGCGCTGCTTTCAATCATTGTGTGAACGGACATTCTGTGAGCCAAACCGAGTTCGTATCGGTCAGGTTTGGAAACGTGTTGGGGAGCCGCGGCAGTGTGCTTCCTCTCTTCATGGACCAACTGAAGCGCGGTGGCCCGCTGACTATAACCGACAAGGATATGAAACGCTATTTTATGACGATTCCGGAGGCGGTTACCCTCGTTCTCCAGGCTTCATTCATCGGAAAAGCAGGCGAATTAATGGTTCTTGATATGGGACAACCCGTCAGAATCGTCGACCTCGCAGAAGAACTTATACGTATTCAGGGGTTAACGCCCTACAAGGATATCGGGATAGAATTTGTTGGCCTTAGACCGGGCGAAAAATTGTTCGAAGAAATTCTCACTGCCGAGGAGGGGACCACGGCGACAAAGCATGAGAAGATATATGTAGCCCGTAATGGAGAGAACATGAACAGGCAGGATATCGATCTGGTACTGGTCGACTTTAGTCAGGCGCTTTCCGTCGGAGGAGATGCAGCCGCAGCATCGGTGAAGGGACTTCTAAGGAAGTACGTTAAACATTTCGAGGAGAATCTTGTCCTGGATTGAGTCACAAGATGCGGGATGTAGTGGACCGGACCCCTTGCGTGAGACAGTAAAAGGGGTTAATAAGGTGGAAGTTTGGAAGTTGAGAAGTTAGGAAGCTGGTAAGGGAAGGGAAATGAAGCTTGAAGTTCATAGCTCGAAAAGTCATATTATATATGTGAAGACTACGAAAAAACACCGGGTTTCAGAGAAGACTGATATAGTGGACACTATGCCATTCAATGACTTACTGGAGGCTATTGCTCGGTTATCCGTTGACGAACAAGGGATGATTGCTGAGATCGTCCGTAATCGTGTCATCGAAGAGCGACGGGAAGAGATTGCTAACAATGCGAAGGTTGCTCGTCAGTTGTATTCTGAAGGGAAGCTGCGGCGTGGTACACTCGCGGAGCTTAAAAAGGATCTTCTGACCGATAAGTGAAAACGGCAGTATGGGCTCCCAGCTTTCGAAGAGCTTATACCAAGCATACCCGAAAGCGGCCCGAGTTAAATGAGAAAATCATCGACACTCTCAAGTCCCTGATGACAGACCCGACAGACCCAAACCTAAAGACCCACAAGTTGCATGGAAAGCTCGTGGGATTATTAGCTTGTTCCGTTGAGTATGATTTGCGCATAGTCTTTGATATCTTGGAGAATCCGCAGACAAAGGAGGGGGAAATCCTTCTCATCGATATTGGGACGCACGAAGAAGTCTACTAATAAGGGAGCAGCAGGGGTGGATCGCGTAAAGGACCCGCATCCGTTTCGGACACCTTTATGGTATAGCGATACAGTAGGAAGTAGGGAAGGTAAGGCAACTGTGTTCGATACTCCATAGTCATATACCATGTCGCATGTGTTTCACCCCTGAATTATGAATCTTGAATTCAATATCCAACATCATCTCTGGCACCCATATCCGCTGCGGTGAAACCATGGATTCTTATCCTTGCTGCCTATATCCTGTCGATGACGATGTTGGGCTGCGTCAAAGACAAGAGCCCTATTGGGATCCTTCAAGCGCCAGGGTTCGTGCCGCAGTGACAACCCGATTCGGCTGAGGAAGCAGGCATCGGGCAGGACCCGGAAACGGGTGGGATTGCCGGTGGCTCCTCTGACACTATCTCGTACCAGCTCATGCATAGTCCCTGCTTGCTTAATCCAGAGAACAACCTGGTCGACAGCCCATTTGCTCCGTTCTTCAATTGGAGAAATCTGGATGGCGGAGGTTATACGGTGATCCGAATGAAGGACACTCACAAACTCCCACCGAAATATCTTTGGATAACTCCGAGATTCCAAGCCTACGGCCCTTACCCAAGTCGATCTTTCAATTTTGACCATTCCATTACTGATGAATTAACGTCCGGTCATTCGTATGAATGGTGTGTCGAGAGGTTTGATGTCGACAACAGCGGGCAAGTCGTGAAGGGTGCGAGATCGGCATGGTGGACGTTCAGGGTGAAGTAGCATGGAGCGTGGAGACAGGGATAAGGAATTTGAAAACAAAATCGAAACTTTAGCCGCATGAACTCTAAATGAATTCTCCCAAAATACTGTCTTGATTCAAAGGGGACGCTACACTCTATCTCGCTCGACTTTCCATCTCGCTCTGTTTTGAAGCGAAGTCGTAGAAAGTGTCCAAGCCTTCAAGACCTACCTAAAGAAAGATACCAACGTGAAGACGGTCGCAGCGGGCTTTTCTGCTTTGTTAATTGTGCTTACACTCCTCCCTACGACAATGATACAGGCCCAGGTGGAGCTCGTCCCCGTGGATAATAAAGTGTATCCATTTCTCGAGACCATGAGCATGAGGGGGATAATCGATTACAATAGTGCCATTATCCCTATCAGCAGGAGAGAGGTCGCTGGGTACATCGTGCAGATAGACTCGTCAAGATCAAAACTCACGGGAACTGAAAGAAAGATAGTGGATGATTTGGAAGTTGAATTCAGCTTCGATATCAACAGAACTACGGCAAACTCTTTTTCACTTCTTCCGAATCTGCCGGGTGGTCTGCTGGACATTTTCGACGACCAGAAGCAAAAGTATCTGACTTATTATACTGATCCGAACTTTTCGATGTTCTTTGACGGAATCGCTTCGATTTCATACAGGGATTACAACGCTGAGGGTTTTCCGGAGACCCGGTTGACTCTCGGTGAAATCGGACCGCGACTAAGGGGGACTCTGTATGACGCATTTGGATACTATATACAAATCACGGGTGGGCAATCCTTCAGTGGAAACTCATATGCCAGAAAGATCGCGGCTACTTATGATCCGGTATTGACTGCGTCTTTGAAGTTCATTGGAAAAGGGTTTGTCGATGGGTTTGTGGGGTACATGCGAGTCGAAGGATTACATCATTCACTATCGTTGACTATCGGGCGGCAGAGCCTTGAAATGGGGCGTGGATATATCGACAAGCTTTTCGTGTCAGATAACATTCCTCCTTTTGATTATGCAGGAATGAATGCCCATTACAAATTTTTCCGATATTCCTTTTTCGTCGGCAATCTTAGAGGCGATTCTCTCGGTTCCCCGATTACATCAAAGGGCATTGTCGGTCATTATCTTGATCTCGACATATCCAAATCATTCCGCGTCGGTATTTTTGAGAGTCTCATAATCGGTAACGGTCCTTTTTCTTTCACGTACGTGAATCCGGTGAGCTATCTTGAATCATCTAATTTTACCGCTGAAATAAAGGACAACAATAACAACCTGATGGGGTTCGATTGCGAAATAATACCGGCAAAGAATCTCGGCGTACAGTTGTCGTTGTTGCTTGACGATCTCAATTTGCCGACGTTGTCAAAACATGACTCTACGCACGCCGCGAATAAGTTCGGGTACCAAGGAGGGGTTTACTACGCGCAGCCATTCGGCATCAACGACTTGACCGCAACGGTGGAGTACACTCGCATTGACCCGTTCGTCTACACTCATAAGACAAATATAAGTAGTTATACCAATTGGGGGATCGGTATCGGAGCCGCGCTCCCTCCGAACTCCGATGAGATTGCTCTCAAGGTAGACTATAATCTTACGAACCGGATCAGTCTAGATTTTCTGTACAAACACCAGCGATCGGGAGAGGGGTTCCTGGATGCGAACGGAAACCCGACACTGAACCAGAAGGGAGTCATCACGAGGAATTACGGCGGAGACATCAATCGTGGTGACCTCGATGGGAATTACTACAACGCTTTCCTGCAAGGTCTCCGGGTCAACCGCGACATATTTACCATCTCGACCCGCATCGAGCCGATCAGACAATACTTTCTCGACATTGTCTATTCCTTCCAGTCAATTGACGACATTTACATGTCGAAGAGGTTCTCAGATCAGTTTCTTTATGTGACCGGCTCGGTGGACTTTTGATGCGCCGCAAGGACGACCGATTGACATTGAAGGACCGCGAAAGAGGAGAGATGATGCGGGAAAGACAATTCAGGCGGCAAGATGGAAGCGACGGCAACATGTCCCATAAACGTAGGATCACCGGACACGCTCCTCGCACATTAGGACGGAGAAAGGTTATCGTCCCTGCATTATTCGTTCCGCTGGTCCTCTTCATCGGGTGCGTAAAGCAACGCCAGCCTATCGTCACTCTTGGGACGCCACATTTTGTTCCGCAATCCCAGCCTGATTCACTCGCGGAGACAGGTATCGGGCAGGATCCGGGCAGCGGAGGCATATCCATGCAATGGTACTCTGCAAAGGGAGCTGCAGGTTATAAAGTATTTAGAACCGATACGGTCGACCTATCCGGCAAGCCGTCGATGTTTTCAGTTGTGTCTATCCTCAGTTCAGCCACCGGCTTGAATGACACGTCGACGGTAGATGGCACAGCTTTCCAGGGGGTGAGATACTACTATTTCGTAGCTGCTTACGGCCCGGATCAGGCCGTCGGTGCACCATCGGATACGGTCTCCTACGAGCTTCTCATTCGACCTTCTCTTACGTATCCACCCCCGAACGGGACGATCGACGAAGGGTCTTCTTATTTCCGGTGGATCGATAATACTGGTGGCGGCTACACGGTCGTTCGTGTGAAAGATGTCGGAGCTGCTCCGGCGAGATACATTTGGGTGAGCAGCAGATTCCAGGTCTTCGAAACCAATGCGAACAGGTCCTTCAACTTCGATAGTGTGGCCACCTCGCCGCTGGTTTCAGGCCATACGTATCAGTGGCGGGTTGACAGGTTTAACCCGGACGGCGCGGGGCGGCCTTATGAAGGGTCGAGGTCCGTTTGGTCTGCATTTGCCGTAAAATAGAAGAAGGGTTAAAGGTAAATAGTCAAGGGTGAAAGCAAGAACCTAAGAAGTTAAGAAGCCATTGATGGTCTTTCGGTGAAGACTTAGCCTCCTATTTTTGGGAAAGTTACGCCGTGGGATAACGGCCGCTTCGCGGCCAAACAGGGCGAGCCGCTGGTCCTTGAGACCGGCGGCTCTTTTTATGCGCGGCTGGGGTATCATGGCACACCCCATCCCAACTTTCCGCCGCTCCGCCGCTCCATTACTCCCTGGTTTCTTCCCTCTTTTGTCCGATAATCCACTCTTCTCAAATCCCAGCCCTCCTATTCATAATTTTTCCGACAGTCTCGGTGCCCCTTCGCCAATCCCTCATCAGACCGTCCCGTCCAGCCGCCCCTTTATAAAGCCTTACTAAATCCCAGCCCTTACTAATCCGCCAGTTCATCACCACAATTATCCAATCCGTATTTCTCAATCACCCGATGCCTCCAACATTCCGTCGCTCCAGAATTCCCGACTGGTTCCGTTATTTCTCGTACTGCGCTCTGCCGTTCTACCGGTCGCGATAACCTGACGCAGGTGTACGGTATGTATCGGAACCGAACGCCGAGTGTATCGGAACCGAACAGCCCGGACACTCTGAGAACTCAAAGGTGCGTATTCTGGACCAGATTCGCATATTTTTTGTGTCGAAATTCGGCACGCATTTTGACCTACCTATCAAGACAAGAAGACGGAAAATTAGTTTTAGTGACCCCTGGAAATGGATGGAAAGATAAAGTATGAGATGGACAATCAATAGAGTTGAGCAGGAAGAGACGCAGTTCGACAATTGCAGGTCTTGTGGCGGCCAAATGCGAACGATCAGCAGCCAGATACTTCTGGTAGCTACGTTCCCTGAATGGAACATCACTGATCTTGTACAGATGCGAAGAATGTTGCGGTCAATAGGCGTTCATGACGTTTACGAAGTAGAGCCCGGGCTTTGTGAATACTGCTCGCCTGGACCTGTCGGAAGTGATTTGAGTGCAAGGATAGGTAACAGAATTAGCATTGCCTGAGACTGTGGTGTCGGTTCCAAGAGGGCAAGAATTAGATTAACCTCATCGGCCCTTTACTACCTTTCGAATGTAGTTCAGCTATATCCATTCTGTTTATGATGCTCCGGCCCTCTTCAATCGTCGGGGACGTTAGACCACGCTGTGCCCAGGATCATATTGAATTTTCCGACAATGATGCAACTTCACTTGACAGATGTCGAAAGTGAACCCTTTCACCATCAGTATCGAGAGGAAATGCAGTTATGTCGAATGCGATGCAAATACAAAACAGATTCAGACAAGCCGTTCAACTGCTGGAATCGGTGCCTGACGGTCAGAATTTCAGGCGCGAAATACTGGACGGTATGGCGTCGCATAGCATAGGGAAGAAAGATGGTGATTACTTTTGGACGTATGTTTTCCCTGGCTTCAATTATCCCGGGAGAAGAGATGTTGTGTTCTGGTTCTGTCCGCAGGCAGGAAAAAAGCATGATGATGGATCCAAGTCTGAGATGAAAGTAGACTTTGAAATCGGAGTGAAGATAATAGAATCCGCAATAGATTGTGACGATTTGATAAATCTTTTCAAGGCTTACCTCGGGGTTGAGGCAGAAGTATAGCACGCAATATTCCGTCACGAACAATCCAATTCGTGTCGGAGCATTCAGAAAAGGGGGGAGTGCTCGATTGGCCCGGCAATTCATTTTCCAGTCCTTTGTTACGGCAGCAAGCGCGGTTTGAGTAAAACATAAATCAGGACACCACCATTCTGCCGCACAATTTGAAAATCTTCCCCAAAGAGAGTATAATCTATCGGCAGTGACGGACTGGGTGTGATGTTATAGATTGTCCTCACACTTTCAAAGGGAACCCGGTCATGTCATTCAATGACAGAGTAGCAGTCGCCCGAAGGCAATCGAGACTCGCGGTGAGATCCGTCGTTTCCGCCGGGCGTTTCAGGGCTCAAGCTTCTGGTCTGGAATTGTTTCCTCCTGGTGAGTGTTCTGGTTCCTCCAGCCTGGTTCCATAAATTTGCCGGTGAATTACAGTTAGGAGAAGGTGGCGGACGGACCACGAGGAGAAACACTTGATCACCACGCATCGAGGTGCCACCAGATGGTTTGTGCCGGTCAGTTGCCGGAAATCCGGGAGATTATTCCGCGAGAACAATTGAAATGAAGTTCTTAAGATCAGAGAGGAACTCAATCCGGGAAATATAGCACTGTGATAGACTACGACAATGATTTTGATAAAGTCCGGGGTAACAACGAGATAATTCTAATTGTCGAGGATGAGAAGGCACTCAGGGATGCGATAAAAGAATTGCTTATCGAAAGCGGTTACCTGGTAATCACTGCCGCGGGCTTTCAGGAAGCCCTTCAGGTTTTCAATGCTGAGAAGAACGTGAGAGTTGTTCTGTCGGATCTCAGTCTGTCTGGTGCAAACGGGATCGATCTGCTCGAGAGAATGAACCAGAAACGCCCTGGGGTCAAGGTTATACTGGCAAGCGGGTTCGTGGAGTCTGACCAAAGAGATAAGATGGCTCATAAAGGAATAGACCTGTTCCTTCAGAAGCCATACACACCGATAGAGCTTCTGACAATCGTCAGTCAGGCTTTGTCAGGAGCTTGAGCAGAGTTTTTCTTGATTTGCAGCCTGTTGCGGGCAATACTATTTGACTTGATTGGGGACGCCCCCGGAAGAGTGGTAAGACTGGTGGCTGCAATTGGTGCTGTAATTTCAAGGGAAGATTTCCTGAGGATCTAAACCATTCAAAGGAAAACTCTTCATAACGGTGGTAACTCTTACACGGCATCATGGAGCGGCGTCTTATTGGGGGACTTTCCCTGACGTCGTAACATGCGGAAGCGTTGATAGTTGCTGCTTACGGGATCTCGGCTATCTCATCAGGAAGCCATGGCACGGAATTATAAAGCATGGGAGTGGTTTCATCTGGACAGCGCAGCTCAATCCGCCTTTGTCCACCGAGGTGGATGGCACGGGATTCGGGGCTTGCCCTGAAGTTCACACCACTGATTCGAGCGCTGAATAAGTGCGCGGATTGGTTTTCTGGAGAATTCGTCGAAGGTGGAACTGTAATCAGTGAATAGGCAGTGCTTGTGTGTCGTACTCTTCCGCTCAGATTTCTGAGTCTTCATCATGATGCGGGATGGCGCGTCAGGGTGACAAGGTGTACAGACATAGTGGCACAAGCGTCCTTTTGATGCAATATGCTTGATACTTGGCCGCCAAGGCACTATTTCGAAGTCATGCGGTTTGGTTTATAGGATATATCGTAATAGTTTTTGAGGAGCCACACAAAGAGAATGTGGCATTCTCGGGTTGAAGTTGCAGAAAAAATTGAAAGACCAGGGTAAGAGTAAGCACCAAGTTTCACCGCACCTCATTTGAGTTTGAGGAGGAACCGCAGAGTGATAACGTCAAGGGGCGCGGGAGAGGAACTAATTTTCACTCCTACGCAAGCGCGAGCACCAATCATCGGCAAATAGCTGACAGCATTTAGCCGGGTCGAGCACCAACTTCATCCTTTAGTACACCTTTAGTTGAAGGAAGGAATGCTGTGGGGACTGGACAGATGTTGCTCACGATCGGGGCGATAATACTCCTCGGTACGATTATGCTGACGACCAATCGCGGAATATCCAACAGCAGCACGGTAATGCTGAAGACCGGTTTCGGGATAGATCAGGTCTCCCTTGCGGAGACAGTCGTAGAGCAGGCGGCATCTTTGCCGTTTGATCAGGCGGACATCGACGATACACTCCTAACCTCGCCCACTCAGCTCACTGCGGCTAACTCCCTCGGCTATGAAAACAATGACCCCACCGACCTCGATGACTACGACGATTACAATGGTCGTCCCGGTGTAGCGAACGGCTTCAAACTGGATTCCGCAGATCTACCGACGGGCAAGTATTACATGAAGACTCAGGTCCATTATGTAGCTCTAAACGATCTTGATCCCGCCACCTGGACCACATCGCAATCTTTCTATAAGAGGCTTGATGTATGGGTCTGGAATTCGGTCGATACTAAGGACGTAGTTCACATGGCGACAGTAAGAGGTTACTGGGGCTTCTAAGGAGGACTGAAATGGGAAGTGCAACAATACTAGACATAATCAGCTCGGCTTTGATCGGTGGCGTTCTGCATCTGGCAGTTATCAGACTTAACGACAAAGCAACGTCGACGACTTACCAGTGCTAGGATGATCTAACCTCCCAGCAAAATCTGACCTCTCTCGTCAACAACATTGAATTCGATTTCAGGAAGATAGGCTATGCGTCTGATCCTTTTATGGTGCGGGCCAACGATTCAATGATAATACACGCCGATGCGCACAGGATAAAATTTATCGCGCAGCTCGATTACAATGGGCCTATCGATACGGTGGAATGGTGGTTGGGCAATGACAGCAATATTTGCGCGAATCCACACGTGAAGATGCTTTACAGGAAGGTGACCGACAGCTATGGGAACTCCACGACGTATGCAGCTAATCTTGGAGTAAGGGATTTCCACCTGACTTATTTCGGGTCAGATATAACCGATACGCTGGCTTTACCTTTTGACAGACCGACCACCGCGAAATTGATTCAGATAGATCTTCGCGTTGAGCCGACTGCGGCCTATGATACTGCATACGCGTACAACTTTAGCTCCTGGAGACAGATCAGGTTTACTTCGATGAACCTGACAAACAGATGAGAGGTGAATCATGGTGGGGAAAAGTTCTCTTATCATAATACTTGGCTTCAGCATCATATTCGGTGTCGCCGGCCGGTATTGGAATCGGACAAGTAACAAGGCAACTCAGAATCTTGTCGGATACTACGACACGACGATGGCTCACAACATAGCGGTCAGCGCAGCGAACATTGCGTGCGACACTGTGTTTTCAGGCGGCTGTAAAGATACACTTTCAGGTTCGATGCCGTCCGGTAATTTTTCCGGAGGTAACGAGAACACCTCCTCAGGCTCCTACGCAACTTCGGCTGTCAGGCTCTCATACGGAGGAACGGACTACCTTTTGGCTACGGCAGTGGGGAATTATAACAGTATGCACGGCACAATAAGCGACACGGTGCGGATTCTGTTTCAACCCTCCTTTTTTAGCGGTTATGCCTTCTTCACACAAAATGAGAACAACGTAAACTGGATAACCGGTGACACCGTCTACGGCCCGTTTCATACAAATGGAAATATGTACATAACGGGTTCTCCGGTATTTTACGGGAGGGCTACCTGGGTCGGGTCGCCTGCGAAGCCAAACAGCAGTGGCAGCCGTCCGTATTTCTACGGAGGCTGGCAGCAGGGAGCCGCTACTTACGTACAGATTCCTGCCGACATAAACGGACTCGCGAGCGCTCCGACAGCCACCAGGTTCACAGGTTCTTCAAGTTATACCGGGAGCAGTTATGCTTACGATGTATACCTGACTTTCAATTCTGACGGTACCGTAACCGAAACAGATACTACGAGGGGGTATGCTTCGACGCACTGGCATTCCAGCTGGAGCACCGTAGCTTCTACGCCTTCGCAAAACATACCGCTTTCGTCCATCGCGGACCCATACGGTCAGGTTCTGATCGTGGTTCAGGATGGGGATGTCCACGTGAGCGGGACTCTGAAGGGAAATGTTACCGTGGCGGCATTGCAAGGTAGCGGTAGCTCTCGCATAAGCTACACTGGCAAAACAGAGGGTACCTCCTATTTCGGCAGCTCCGACGGTAACGTGATTATCGACGGAAACATGACACATAACAGTCGAACATCCGATATGCTCGGGCTGGTTGCAGACAATAGTGTAGCATTGAACAACCAGCCAACCGCAGGGAAAGTGGAAATCGACGGTGCGATCTTTGCGCGAAAAGGAAGTTTCAGCTATCTGGGTTATGCTACCGATCATGGTTCAACGAGTAATGGCACGTACAATACTTTCTATGGACACCTCGATGTCTTTGGGTCGATAACTCAAAACCTTCGCGGTGCGGTCGGTCAATTCGGCTCTTATAGCGGTGCTACGGGGTATCTTAAGAACTACCGTTTTGACAACAGGTTTTACACGAAACATCCGCCTTACTTTCCGGCGGCTCCAAATCGTTTCAGAATAGTTTCGTGGGGAGAGTAAGCCGTACGGTTCACCGCGATATGCTGCAGCTTGTTTGAAAAACTTCCTTGATCGGGCAATTGCGGATAACCCTATGATGGTACTCGGATAGAATCCCGCTCAATCGGGACTAGAATTAGCAGGGCAACGCAAGCGAATCATCACGGGCCGATGCTTGTAATGTCACCCGACAGGAAACACAAAAGTGAATCTTCAAGTTGCTTCGAGATGTGTGTCACGTGATAATTCAAATCGAATCACCAAACGCAATTTGGTTGAAACAGCATCCTTCCTTCACATTTCCCGGCACCCCGAATATCTATGGTGTGGTGATAACAGCAGGCGAAAATACCACTCTCAACCTGGTCGATATGCCAGGCATTTACTACGGCAGCGGGGCGCTCGAAGACATCAGCTCCCGCACCCCGCCGCAAGAATATCTTATCTCGGATTGGTGGGATTAGAATAAGGCGACACGCTAAGCGATCTTACTTGGTTCGAGAAATCACCTGAATCTGCAGGGAGCATGGCGCCTTTTTCGGCGTCCGGGAAGAGATTCGGACCGGGCGTGAACGTCGTGGATCAGCCTATTACTAAACTATGAGTCGGATGTGGTCGCGTCACATAACACCATGAGCTTGCATTCATTATACCGCGGTATTAACTTTTCCGAAACAAAGACGGAGGACCAATTTGTCGAAGAACGATTCCACGATGTCGAATGGTAAAGCGTGGGCACTTATTCTGGGTTCATCGAGTGGATTTGGCGGAGCAACTGCTATTGAGTTGTCGAGGTTGGGCATAAATATTTTTGGAGTCCATTTTGATCGTGCGGCGACCATGCCTCAGGTCAATGAAATCATAGAGAAGATTAAGAAAAACAAGGTCAACGTGGTTTTTTTTAACATCAATGCAGCAGATGAGAAATCACGAGGAAAGGCTATCGAGCAGATAAAGAAAACGATGGGCCAGGAGGAGGGGTCATACGTTAAGGTACTCATGCATTCCCTTGCCTTCGGTAGCCTCGGTCCTTTCTTCGGCAAGAACGCGGCTGACTCGCTTACTCAGAAGCAAGTGGAAATGACCCTCGACGTCATGGCGAATTCGCTTGTCTACTGGGCGCAGGCTGTGTTCTTCGCTGGGCTTTTCAAGAGAGGAAGCAGGGTCTTTGCCATGACGAGTTCGGGCGGACATACCGTGCTGCCGAATTATGGAGCTGTCTCGGCGTCAAAAGCTGCGCTCGAATCGCATATCAGACAAATAGCGATGGAGCTCGGACCTTACGGCGTCACTGCCAACTCAATAATGGCAGGCGTTACCGACACTCCCGCTCTTCGAAAGATTCCGAATTCGAAGCAGATGCTGAGTATCGCCGTCAGAAAAAACCCCAGCGGAAGACCTACGAAACCCGAAGATGTCGCGAGGGCAATTGCATTGCTTTGCGACGATCGCGCGACTTTCATCAGTGGAAACTTGATTGGTGTGGACGGCGGCGAAGATATTGTCAGCTACATCGGCCAACTGTCTCCTAACGATCTGGGCGACGGCTCCATCTGATCTTTCCGTCTGATCCGGTAAGACTCGACCCCGTCTTCACCCGGCCCTGCCAAACGTCGCCAGGCTATTGATGGACGCGGTTGACAGATTCTGTTTGAATCAGTTGAGACACCGCCGGATTTGATATTCTCCGTCTAAAGGTAAGTCCAGCGGGTCGATATGATGACAATCCGGGTGTGAAGGTAATCCCGTCGGAGTCGACGCGCGTTTCCCCTCACGTTGTGAAATGGAACTGCCAAAGAGGGTGTAGATCTTAGCCTAAGTTTTTAAATCCACAATTTCTCTCCCGGCCGAGATCGGATTGTAACGACACTGCAATCGGTGAGAGGGCAGTCACTGGGCTTTCACGTTTTGCATCCCGCTTGCTTTCATCTTGCAACCTGGTAACCCCCAATTTCTTGTGCTCATCATTTTGCCACTGTCTCGGAAGAAGGACTGAACCCTTTCCGTTGCCGTCACCGGTGACGAGCTCGATTTCCCAGCCGTATTCCGATTTGTGATCTCCGTAATTGTATCTTCCCATCCACGCACCACAAATGTCTTTCCGCCAGATATTTGGATCCACTCCATATACCTTCTCTCCTCTTTCCCAGGCGGTGATGTCCGTAACTTTGTGTAAAAATTAGGAGGTGCCGCTCCAGTCCCGTCAACGATATTTGTATGTCGGGATCCCGCAAAGCGGTTGATCGGTTAAAATTGTAATTGGGAAAAAACAAGACAAC
>JAJYIT010000083.1 GCA_021789975.1 Bacteroidota bacterium | reverse complement strand
GTACTAGTCGCTGCGCTCGACGAAGAATACAGACGAAGAACACTTGACACCAAACAATTAGCTGCATAGATTTATGCCTCGGATAAACTTCGCCTTGTCAATTTCAACGGAGAAAGGGGCATCATCGAGTGCTTCTGATGTTTTCACTTAAGCCTCCGTTTTGTGTGTTATCTATTGGTAAACGAACATCCAGCATCACAAAAAACTACGGCGTGCCACGTCAGTTCGACTGCAAGCTTCTAATTCTCAAAGTTAAGCTCAGCTAAATGTCTTCGCAAGTCGGTAAAATTACTGACATACCTTCTTACCGGGTTTTATCCCTTCGAGGCATGGTCATCGACGAGGTGCCTCCGATCTGTCTCCCGAACTGCACCCGGCACATTGTGCACGCCAAGCTTTCGATAGATTCTTTCTATGTGTGTGTTACAAGTATGGATGCTTATTCCCAGCTCCCTTGAGATCTCCTTTCTGTTCAATCCATCGCTCAGTAGCCTGATGATTTTCTACTGCATCGGGCTCAGCGGTCCGCCCCGCTCCACCTGCAACTCGCTTTCCAACGACTCAATTGCCATGTGCTTCGCCTTCCGGTTGATGCTTTGGTTACGAATGATAAGGCAATAGTCATGCCCGCAAGCCATGGAACGAAATCCCGCAGTGTTTGCTGAAATCGCGTGATTCAGATATTGGAGGTGTCCGATAGTGTTCGGATCCGATACGCCCCCTGTTCGGATTTGGTACACTTTCTTGTCCGCTCTTCGTTGACTCTCCGCTGGCCGTTGTCGTATATTCTTCCGTGATGAACTTGAAAGACGAGTCATGGTACCGCCTCACCCGTCCGCACACTCTGACCGCCGCCGTCATGCCGGTGCTCATAGGAACTGCAATGGGCTTCGCAGATGGTACAGTAGATGTCGCACTCTTTGCTGCGATGCTCATCGCGTCTGTCCTGATCCAATCGGCGGTGAACATGTTCAACGAGTATTTCGATTTCAAACGCGGCCTCGATACTGCCGAATCTGTGGGCATAGGCGGAGTTATCGTCAACAAGGAAATGGAAGAGAGAACGGTCTTGCTGACCGCAGTTGCTTTCTTCTCGGTCTCCGTTCTCCTCGGCGTTTATGTGTGCGCAAGAACCACATGGTGGATTGCCGTGGTCGGATCCGCAAGCATGTTCATCGGGTATCTCTATTCAGCGGGTCCGCGTCCGCTCGCGTACACATCCTTCGGCGAACTCGCGGCAGGAATCTTCATGGGACCTGTAATCGTCCTCATCTCGTACTTTGTCCAGACGCGGAGAATGACTCTCGATGCAGTTCTGATATCCGTCCCGATCTCGATCCTGGTCGCGGCAATCCTGATGGCCAACAATATCCGGGATGCCTTGCCGGATTCCCAGAAGGGACGGAGAACGCTGGCCGTGCTGTGGGGGAAAACAAGAGCGACTTCGTTTCTTGGCTGGATGTTTGCCTGTGCCATGTTATGGACCATCGGCCTCGTGATGTATCGTCTTTTGTCTCCCTGGACACTTATCGTGCTCCTGAGCCTGCCGAAAGCTGTTCAGTCCGTCAGGAGTTTTAAGAAGGGGAACACGCCGGGTGAAATGCTGCCGGCGATGAAAGCAGCATCGGTGCTGCACTCGCAGTTCGGATTGCTGCTGACTTTAGGAATTGTGCTGGGCAAATATTTGCCGGTGCATTAACTTCCTGTTAAATCATTTCTACCGTTTCACTCTGCATCCGGCGATAAGATAGACCACCCCATTTGAGCTCGCCTATCTCTGAAGCGTAAAGTTCTCTACTACTGTTCCTGACTCTGTGACGTCCACTTCAGCAGAGCCGTCCTGGTAGAATCCGTGCCAGGCTTTCAGAAGGTAATGCCGGGCAGGTACGTTCCTGATTTCAAAACTCCCGTCTTTGTTCACCATCGTATAATATGGATTCTGTAGAACTGCGATCCATGCCTGCATCTGCGGATGGACGTTGCAGAGTATGATCGAAAAACAATCGGGTTCGGTGAAGACATGTGAGCGGCTTTCCCCTTTCGGCCAGGTGCCTAAGTCGAAGCTCCCGGCGCACTGACTCGGAGTGAAGACGTTGTGGAGCACGTTATCGCTGTTGGTGAACTTCACTGTCGTGCCCGCGACGATGGCCAGCACGTGAGGTATGAACTTCATGTCCTTCTGATCCATAACAACGGGATCAGCCGGGGGCTTGAAGGTACTGTCGACATGCTCAATGTAGACGACGGTTCCCGCACTGCTGCTGCGATCGCTGAGTCGCACCTTGCCTTTGATGCCGCCCGCGAAGGCATTCTGCGTGAGGAATGGGACAGAAAGGGCTATGATAATCGCTGCCAGAATTCCGTTTGAGCTGGTCGTTGTGTGACTGGCGAGAATTTCGGTGACTTCGGTGGAGCTACTGCTGATTTCCATTTGACGGTTTATGTTAATGTACTACCGTGTGAAATAAAAGAGCTGAGAAGGGATGAGGTCTGCGCAAAATCTGTGAATCCCTCGCCACTCAAATAGACATCCTCGCGGCAAGCCGCGAGGTATTTGTGGAGACCCTCAAAGACCCAGGGGGGCATTCCCAAATGATCTTACCGGGAATCCATCTCTCAATACTGGACTCCTGCCTGCCAGACCGGTGGGCAGGCTTGAAGCACGCGGGAATGAAGCCGCAAGCGGCGGGGAATTTAACCCTGAGTGATCAACGCAAAAAAACGGAACGGGGTTCGTTGAATCTTCGCGGGCGTCCAGTTCAAACGGATGCTGATGCCGAATCTTTCGGGACGGTCCTGGAGCCAGATGCCTGACCGGAATGTCAGGCGCCTGGACCGAGCCCTTGACCACTATCTTGGGGAATCGCTGATCCTGTTTCTTTTCCTGATTGAGACAAACCGGAAAGTACCGAGGATCGACCATAGCACTAAAAGGAATCCGAGACAAACGAAGAAAAACATCTCCGGCGCCATCTCGGCATCTTCGATCTGTGCCCTGTTGACATTGTTGAGATGCATGACATAGGCAATGATGTTGGCGATCTCCGGTTGGATCAGAGATTGAGTCTTGCCGTATGCGACAATGCTCATCGGCGGCATTGCAGTCGCTGAGTCGGGACCGGGAACAGCTTGTACAATTTGCATCGAAAAGCTTCTTGCCGTGGCCCACTTTTCCTATCATGTCTGCCGCAGGTCCCGCATGTCCGACTTGCGATGGGTTTTGTATTGCATTGACTCCCGGCGGTACCGTAATCGTGCCCGCACTTTGAGCGCTGCCCGCCGGGTCGTTATCTGAAAACTTGACCGGCGCAACACCGGTATTCGCAGCGACCCCTGCCTCGACTTTCTTGCCGACGTTTGCCTGTGCATTCGGATGGCTGTAGTATCCGGTGAAAGTAAGTGTAATCACACCCAAAGCAAGAATGCTGGCGATGCTCATCGCGACAGGCCGTTTCAACGGGTTACGTTCGCGGTTCTTATCAAAGAAAGGCAGCCCGACCAGCAGCACAATTGGAACGGTAGGAATACCGATCGTGCCTGCCGGTTCCCATGGACCCTGGAAGGCTTTTATGGCCTGGTAAAGGAAAAGGAAATTCCATTCGGGCTTCGGTTGGAAAGCTGTGTCTATCGGATCGGCAGGCCCTGAAAACGGATGAGCAACAAAAGCCGCCAGGGCAATCAGGACAAGGACGATCACAGAAAAAAACAAATGCATCTTTGAAAATCTGATCGGGCCAGAACTGGCCGTTCCTTCTTCGTTTCGATTCTTCCCATGGTCCGACACTTCCGTTTTGTCGGAAGGCTACCACATGCAGCGCGATGAAACCGAGCAATATCGCGGGAAGTATCGCAACGTGTAGTATGAAAAACCTTGATAGGGTCAGTTGTCCCATCTTCGCACCTCCGCGAAGAATCTCTTCGGCGAAAGTACCGACGACAGGAATCGTTCCGGCAATGCTGGTCCCGACTTCCGACGCCCAGTAGCCGGTCTCGTCCCGGGGCAGGGCTGCGCCCGTGAAGCTCATTGCGATAGTGAAGAGGAGCAGGAACACACCGAAGAGCCACGTAAGCTCTCGTGGCTTCCTGTACGCGCCCCAAACAAATGTGCGAGAAAGGTAAACCGCGAGAAGTATCACCATCGCAGATGCACCCCAGTAATGCAGGCCGTGGATAAGCCAGCCAAAAGGTACGGAAAGCCTTAGATAGGAAAGAGATTGGTAAGCGTGGTCGGTGGTCGGAACATATTAGAAGAACTGCCAGACACCCGTTATTATCTGCAAAATGAAAAGCTAAGGTGTGGCACTTCCGAACGCATAAGCATAGCTCGCTCCCCCGGGAATTCCTCATCGGTCGCTGACTTCCAGATTTCCTGAAGATGCCAGCGGTCATTAATCCATCCGTTCAAATTCGACAGCATCTTATTCATCACTCCTGCTATATGATTTCTTTCTTCGAGATCCCGAGTTTCAATCTCTCCCATTTGACCGAAAGGAATCCACCTTGAACTTTTGTCGAGAATTTGTCGAGCGGACGCGGCGCGGGGCCGTGGAGGACTTTGCCGTCTTTCGCGAATACACTGCCGTGACACGGACAAACGAAGTGCTGGTTTTGGGCGTCCCAGTTGTAGCGACATCCCAGGTGTGGACAGATCGGGGAAAACGCGGCAACGTCATTCCCGTCTTTGACAACCCACACGTCGCGCCTTTCAGTCTGATCGATGTAAGCATCCTGGTCGTTTTCATCGAAGAACATTTTCTCTGGGATCCCGTTCGGCAGAAACATCACCGGACCGACCTTGACGTACTTGCCCAACTTCACGCGAAGGGATTGGCTGATCAGCGAATCGAGAAACGGAATTGCAAATACCATGCTTGCAAATCCTGCTGCAGCGCCGGTACCCAGCTTCAGGAAAGTACGCCGCGATTGACCATGCTTTTCGGGAATTTTTGATTCTGAGTTATCCATGACATTTCTAGTAGTTTACTCTTTGAATATTTGTGCCATTCGAATCAAGATAATTGTTACCCGACAGACGGAGCACTAGAAGAAACCGTCTGTCGGGAATTCTCACCATTATTTCGCTCTAGATCTCAGGAATTCGAGCACGGCTCTTGATGGAGGAACTTGACTATAATCTGCTGTTCCGGTGGTTTGTCGGTCTGTCGATGGATGATCAGGTGTGGGATCACTCGGTGTTCAGCAAGAGCCGAGACAGGTTGCTTGGCGGAGACATCGCGGATGAGTTTTTGAAGAAGGTTCTTGAGTTGGCGCGCGAGAATGGTCTTCTGTCGGATGAACATTTTACCGTTGACGGGACACTGATCGAGGCATGGGCTGGGCAGAAGAGCTTTAAGAAGAAAGAGGACTCGGTTTCTTCTGACAAGACAGATGATCCTGGCAATCCAACGGTAGACTTCCACGGAGTGAAACGCAGCAACCAGCCGCATCAATCGAGCACTGATCCGGAATCGAGACTGTACCGCAAGGGACGGGGCAAGGAAGCCAAGC
>JAJYIT010000048.1 GCA_021789975.1 Bacteroidota bacterium | reverse complement strand
AATGTGTACAATTATCCTGATCCGTTCATCAACGGGACGTCGTTCACGTTTGAGAGGACGAGTGTAGGGAACAACAACGGGAGTGGAGTGGGGGAGCCGATAAATGTGACGATAAAGGTTTTTACGATAAGCGGTAGATTGATAAAGACGATACGATCATATGGGATAACGAACACATTTGTAGAGGTTCACTGGAACGGGTTGGACGATGAAGGGGATCGGTTAGCGAACGGAGTGTACCTGTACAAAGTAATCGCGACAACAATTGACGGAGCCTACACCAGTGAGGCTCTCGGAAGAATGGCTGTCGTCAGATGATCGCGGGTAGAAGTTTTGAGTATGAGTTTTTATAATTAGAACTACTAAATGAGGAGTCATGGTTTATGAAAGCAACGTTGTATGCATTAATGGTGGCAGTCTCGGTATTCACTATCTGCTCCGATGCGTTTGCACAAGGAGAGACTGCAGTGCCGTTCCTGCTTATATCACCGGACGCTCGTGCCGGGGGTATCGGTGAGTCCGGCACCGGCCTCGCCGACAACGGGTCTGCTGTGTTCTGGAATCCCGGAGGTCTGGCTTTTCTCAAAGGTAACTATCTTAATCTGACTCATGCGCCATGGTTGCCGGAATTCAGCTCGGACTTGTCGTATGACTACCTGAGTTTCACGCACTATCTTCCCGGATGGGATGGCAGCCTTGGAGCGAGTATAACTTATTTCAACTTGGGTACATTTGTGCGAACGGGCTCGAATTCGTCGCAGCCCCTGGGTACCTGGCACGCATTTGAGTATGCTGTGACGCTAGGGTACGGTGCACAGGTTGCGGACGGTCTCGGCCTGGGAGCGAATTTTCGTTACATTAGAAGCGAACTTGCTCCCTTCGGTGCTGAACAGGAACAGGGCGCAGGTATAGCTTCTGATGTGAGCTTTGATTTAGGCCTTCTATATAGACCGCAAGAGCTCTCTCTACCGTTTCTCGGTAACCTCAACGATAGATTAGGCTTTGGAATCGATCTCAGTAATTTGGGACCGAATCTCTATTACATCGACCAGGCGCAAGCCGATCCGCTCCCTACAAACTTGAGAGTTGGAATAGCCGTCCATGCGCTGAAGTCCGAGTACAACAACATTTACCTCGTCGTAGACCTGAGTAGGATCATGGTCAGGGTAAGGACAGATTCATCTCTTGTACTTAGTGCGAACGGTAGCGGCGGAGTCGATTCCAGTTGGAATTATACAAATATTGTCGATCCTCTTCCAAGATCTCTCATTACTACCTGGGGAGACGGCAGCGGTCTCAAGAGGATCATATTCAGCGGCGGCGTAGAATACTGGTACGGACATCCGAGACTGATTGCCCTCAGATGGGGAATCTACAAGGAGAATCCGAATTTCGGCGGACGTAACTTTATGACTTTCGGTGCCGGCATTCGCTATGGGATCTATGGCTTCGACTTCAGCTACATATCCACGTTCGATGCTAACAACCCGCTTTCAAATCAATTGAGATTTTCTCTGGGTCTAAACTGGGGCGCAAAAACTGAGTTCTAATAATCCAGCTCGTGGAATCCTGCGGACTGTCATCATCATGTTGACCATCACGTCCGCAGGATTTAGTTATCCGGCAGGTAGGAGGGAGATACCGTCCGTACCTGCAGCGGCACTTAGCCGGCAATCACGCTTTGATCTGCGTCTGAGCCATCCGCTCACGCTCTATTCGGCAGGAGTCAGAACCGCTTCGTCAGCGTTTGGGACATACAACGTCCTTGCTATCATGGTTCAGTTCCAACCTGAGACAGACAGCTTGATAAGCGGGACCGGACAATTCGTTACGACAGCGGATAGCGGGCTCGACGCCGCTCCTCACAACAAAGCTTTTTTCGAAGACCACCTCCTCTTTCTGAAGAATTACTTCTACAAGGTCTCCGGCGGCAGGCTGAATATTAATTATACTGTGCTCGACTCAGTCATTACATTGCCTCACCAGATGAAATATTACTCGCCTCCTTCATCGGATACGACTAACGCAAACAATCTGGGACTTCTATTCAATGACTCCTGGCACGCGGCGGATTCGATCTACAAGAACTTCGACTTCAGCAGCTACCAGTGCTTCGTAATATTCCATGCGGGTTCGGGACGTGACATCGATTTCGCGACGACTCTCGGATACAACCCTCTTCCTTACGATATACCTTCGGTCTACCTGAGCCTGAAAAGCCTGCAGCAAATGTTCGGGACAGGGTACAACGGCGAATCAGTTGACGACGGAAGCTTCCACATAACTAATTCGATTATCATGCCCGAGTGGGAGAACTATCCAGTAGTCAGCCTAAGGCTTGGAACGAACGGGCTGCTTGCTGCCAGCTTCGGAAGCTTCCTGGGCCTGCCCGACCTTTTCAACACGAAGACTGGCGTGACCGGCATCGGCAGATTCGGTTTGGAGGATGGTCAATCTATATTTGCCTACGGCGGCCTTTTCCCACCGGAACCCTGTGCCTGGGAAAAAGTCTACCTCGGGTGGGTTACTCCGACAGTCGCTTCTCCGAGCACCACGACTCAATACCAGCTCTATGCAAACGGCACGGGCAAATACTCAATCCTCGAGGTCCCAATTAGTGGAACGGAATATTTTCTACTGGAAAACCGGGAGAGAGATCCACTTCATAACGGTCAGAGACTCACTACTTTTTTCAACGGTCAATATGATTCCGTTTCGTACGGTTTTGTGCAGGATACCGCCTACTTCGACGGACAGCAGGTGCACAACATTAATGGTGTCGTCACGGATGTCGGGCACTATGACTGGGCGCTGCCGGGAGATACGGGCTCCACTTCTGCCGTTCAATACAACGGCGGTATCCTAATATGGCATATCGACCAAAGCGTTATTGATCAAAACCTGGCCACTAACACGATTAATGCAAAACCTGACCACAGGGGTGTCGCTTTAATGGAAGCGATTGGTACAAACGAGATCGGAACGCTGATCCAGACTGTATTTGGTTCTTACTATTATGACGGGTCTGCTTACGACTTTTGGTTCAATGGGAACCCCGTTCCATCTTACGCGAATCAATTTACACCCACCACGCTTCCGAACTCAGACAGTTACAATGGTGGAGATTCACATGTCTACATCACGAATTTCAGCAAAGCGGACGGCATGATGAACCTGGATGTAAGAGTTGGCGACTCGAACATCCAACAAACTGCCGGCTTTCCGAAAGACATTTACGGAGCAACCAGTAATTCTTCTCCAGCCTTCGGTCACTTAACGGCAGATGGTAGACTCCAGATAGTCGCGAACAATGGCGACTCCTTATATGTATTTAATGTGGACGGCAGTTCTGCTGTCTCCGATTCCACAGGACTGTTTGCACGAAGTGGAGGAACATTCCAGCCGATCGTGTCGACCGAGTCGGCAGTATCGAATCCGGTCTACGCGATGAGCGACTCTGTTTTATACGGATTGAAAATATCGAGCGGCAGAGTAGACACGACTTTTGCCACTCTGGCAACGAACGCAAACTCGGGTATCGACCAACCTCTGCTGGAGATAGGTACGAAGATTGTCGCGTTCCAAAAACCGCTTGGCACATTTTCCGTCTTTTACACCGACGGTACTTATGTGAATACCTTTTCCGTTCCGCAGACCGTCTCCAATTCTTCGTCGGCTCCGTTGCCGGCTTTGCCACAGTACGCGGCAGCAGATACTAACAGTTTCTACTACTCTGTAGCTTCTTCCGTCCCTCTTTACGAGGTTTTGTTGGATATTGGGCAGCCATCGTCGAAAGGAATCCAGTACAACAAAGTCGGCTCAGCCGGCCAGCTTGCATTAGGATACGGAGAGTTGACACAAAATGATGGCCCTGATCTAATTGCATTAAATCCTCAATCTGCAATTTTGAATTATAGCAAGATAGGATCACCTTCGTTAAGGATGTTTTCGACATTCTCCGCAGATACAATTGTGTCTGGCCCTGTCATTGCAGACCTGACAGGTGATGGCCATCGCGACGTAATATTTGCGACCCAGACAAAAATCTATGCGGTCAACTTTGCCGGTACGGTTTTGAGCGGGTTTCCAATATCGACAGTCAGCAGCGAAGCTCTTCCGTCGGATGCAAACCGGATCGTGGGTTCGATTGTGGTTGCCGACCTTAATGGTGACGGTAGACCTGAAATAGTTTTTGGAACAAAAGGCGGTCTTATCTATGCCTATACCGGTGCGACGGCCCAACTCCTGCCTGGTTTCCCTTTGAGCATAGGCGGGCCGTTAGCTGGAAGCCCGGCAGTCGCATATGACGCGAAAACAGGGAGCCTTTACCTCGCGGCGATTGGGCTCGACGGGTACCTTTACAGCTGGACATTCAAAGGAAATTCGCCAGACCAGGTCGTTTGGGGCAACCTTCTTGGGAACAACTATCACACGAACTCTGCGGCATCACCCCTTGTTGCCCAACCTCCTCCGGCTACGCCAACACTCATGCCGGCTTCTGAAGTCTACAACTGGCCGAATCCGGTGACAAACGGCATGACGAAAATCAGGTTCTATTTACGCGATAACGCAAGAGTCTCAATTAGCATCTTCAGCTTCGCCGGTGACAAAGTCGCAGACATCCAAACCAACGGACTGGGCGGGACCTCGAACGAGGTTGACTGGAATGTCGGTGGCATGCAAAGCGGCGTCTACTTCGCACGGGTGCAAGCTGTCTCGTCAAATGAAACAAACGTCGCAATAATCAAGATTGCAGTTGTGAAGTGAATTACGCAAAGCTCCTGCCTACCTCCTGCCTGCCCATAGGCAGGGACAGGCAGACAGGGCGCAAAGCGGCAAACCGAGAACCCATCATTTTATGAATCCATTGCTCCAGAAATTCCATACATCGGGATTGCACCCGTTCGTCTTACCATCATTTCTCGAAGAAGTCCGACAAGCTTCAACTATGTCGGGGAGACATTGTTCCTCCTTTTCCTTGCAACACCGTATCCCGTTATACCTTCTGATTTTCTCCCTGTTATTGTCGCTTGCCGGTACCGCCTTCTCCCAGGTTGATTATGGTCACCCGGAACTCAATTGGCGTACGATAGAGACCAAACATTTCTATGTTGATTACCACCAGGGCGAGAGGCGAACGGCAGAGGTGGTGGCCAGGATCGCTGAGGAGGCTTACGGTCCTATTACAAAGCTCTATGACCATAAGCCGTCTCAGAAAGTGTCGCTCGTTCTATGGGACACCGACGATTACTCGAACGGAGAGACATATTTTTATGACAACAAGATAAACATATGGGCTTCGAGTCTCGACTTCGAGCTTCGCGGGACTCACGACTGGCTCAGGAACGTGATTACCCACGAGTTTACACACGATGTTCAGATGCAAACGTCGATGAAATTCGGCAGGCGTATTCCTGCAATATACTTGCAATGGTTGGGCTACCAGGCCGAGCGCAGACCGGACGTGCTTTATGGAGCACCTAACGTGATGGTGAGCTACCCGATCAGCGGGATAAACATACCCGCCTGGTTTGCCGAAGGCGTCGCTCAGTATAATGACCCGGGACTCAAGTACAATCACGATACGTGGGACTCCCATCGCGACATGATCCTGCGCGAGTATGTCCTGAACAATAAAATGCTGACCCCCCAGGAAATGGGCGGCTTCGGGAAGACAAGTCTTGGCAATGAATCAACATATAACGCAGGGTTCGCACTCGTAAGATATCTAGCGGCGAAGTATGGACCTGACGTCTTGCGAAGGCTGTCGCATGCCATGAGATCTATCGATGCGGTGACTATCGATTATGCTTTTGAGAAAGTTCTGGGCAAGTCGGAACAGCAGGTCTATGATGAGTGGAGGGACTATCTTCGTAAAATCTATACTGAGCGAACGGCGAAAATCAGAGAGACACTACATGACGGTGAGGTCATTCGTGACGTGGGGTTTGCGAATTTCTATCCCGTTTTCTCGCCTGATGGGAAACAGATCGCTTATTGCTCAAACAAGCACCGTGATTACTTCGGGACTTCTTCAGTCTACGTATACAATCTTGCGGATAGCTCTGAGAAGGCAATAGTGGACGGAGTTGCGAGCGAACTCTCATGGTCTCCGGACGGTACGTATCTCGTGTACGACAAGACAACCCCCTACAACAAACACTGGGACGATCTCGATGACATTTACTCCTACGATCTAAAGAAAGACTCCGAACATAGGCTGACCCACGGCTTGCGGGCAAGGTACCCTTCTCTTTCAAGTGACGGGAAAAGGATCGCATTCGTTGCGGGAGATGATGGTACATTGAATCTCTATGCCGGACGAGTCGACCTGCAACATAACAAGATCACGGACATAACAGAGCTTACTCATTACAAAAATGGCGAGCAGATATACACAACCCGTTGGTCCAACAGCGGAGGGAAAATCACTTTCAGTTATTCTTTGAGATCATCTAGGCTGGTCGGCATTTACAGCTTTGCAGACAGTTCTGTGAAGTTTATTACTCCTGATGGTCAGGACTCGAGAGATCCTGTATTTGTGGATCACGATAGTTGCGTGGTTTATTCTTCTGATCGCAGCGGAATATTTAACCTTTACAAACAGAATCTTTATACGGATTCAACGGTCGCGTTTACAAATGTGGTCGGCGGAGCATTTATGCCCACCATATCTGCGTCGGGCGCGATTGCTTATTCCTCGTACAAATGGAGCGGTTACAAGATAGCATGCCTCGGCAATTCTGACCCGGTGCCGAATCCTCCGAAATACGAAGTCGATGTCGATCCACCGCCGTCCGTTGCTTATACCAACGTGCCCGTTGCCGACACAGTCAACGATTACAATGATCTTGTGGTGCCGGACTATAAATCTACTCCTTACAAGAGTACACTGACGAGCACGTCCTTTTATCCCGTCATTCTCTATGATGACTACAATCTGCATCCAAGCTTTCTGGATCAATTAAAGCTTGGTGCCTACTTCTCGTCATCTGACGTCCTGGATAAGTACGATATCTTCGGGGGAATTACTATCAACAAGCTCCTGGAACGCGACATCTTTTTTCAGCTCGATTACAACGACAAGATCCCGCTCCTGTCTTCTCTTGGCATATATCCACAGCTCACTCTCCAGGCATACAATGTATCCAGACAGACAAGTACACCGATAGGGATAGCACAGGATACAATATCTACCCCGTTGACATTCGATCTTACGGAAGTCAGCCTGGCATTCGGGGGTCCCATATTTGATCCGTCTTTGAATCTGTCCCTGGGATTTACGTTCGACATGTACGGCGCCAAAGTGTCGGGTTTCATCTACCCACCCACCGGATTGTACTTCGGTTCTGTCGGGTACAACTATTTCCTCGGCCGCACATTTTTCGGGAAGCTCGATTTCGACGGAATCGAACCGACAAGAAATTCCTGGGTTAATCCCCTCGGTGTGCGCAGTTGGCTGAGCGTGTCCGCTGCGCTGGACAAACTGAGCAATGGGCTGGAACAGAATACAAGTCTGATCATTCCTATTTATGAGAACTTCAACTTTGTCCAGGCCGAGTTTATGAGCTACATGGCCTTCCCACTCTTCAGGCGGGATGATGCGCTTGCCGCCAAACTGCATGTCGGCTACACATTCGGTCCCGAGATCAACAGCTTCTTTGATTTTTATGCTGGTGGTATAACCGGAATGAAGGGTTACTCATACTATTCTTTGGGCGGGAACAAGATGGCCTTTTTCAATCTGACGTACAGGTACCCGCTTTTCAGGGATGTGAACAAGCAATTCCTGCAATTCTACCTGAGCGATATTTACCTTTTGGGATACGGCGACATAGGGAATGCCTGGAGAGCAAATGTCGCAGATACACATTTCAAGAAAGACGTTGGTGCTGAGCTGCGGCTGAGCGGGTTCTCATTCTATAGTTATCCGACTGCTATTTTCTTTGATGCCGCCTACAGCTTCAGCAAGTTCACAACCCAATTCCAACAAACCACAGCAAGCAACGTTGCCCCGCTGGCGATAACTTACGGACACGAATGGAAATTTTATTTTGGGTTGACTTTTTCGTTCGACATAGTTGATTTTGAAAGGCACCTATGAGGAAGTCTATTGTTTTTGTGCTTTTGATTTCATCCTGTGCATTAGCTCAGCCGGATCGAGTACATCCCAGGCTTACGGGTGTGCTCTCTAACGATCTGTTTTCATACCATCCTCCATCGACTCTCCGGGATTCACTCGCGAATGTGCAAACTCGCTCCGCGCTCACGGCAGGTTTTTTCTCATTGGTTATTCCAGGCTCCGGGCAAATTTATAATGGAGGGACTCCAAATTACCTGAAGGCAGCCGGGTTTCTGGCGCTTGAGGCGGCCGGATGGGTAGTGAACGTAGTGTGGACGAAGAAAGCTGTGGACCAGACCAACTTTTTCCAGACATACGCGGATGGCACGGCAAATTATGCTCTTCCGGGAGGACAGTCGGATCCGTATGGTAACGGGCATTATAGCGTTCTTAGGTATGCCCAGTGGATCCAACAAAATTACCAGGAGTTTATCAATAACGGGATCAACATCGGCGGAGGACAAACTCCGACACAAGTGCTCGATCCGACAACGGTCGAAAAGTATGCACCGCTCCTGGTTGTCAACGGCGGGACTCCCGCCCCATGGAGCCAGGTCAATTGGGAAGCGTTGAACAAAGTTGAGGCCGCGCTCGGCGGTTACTTCTCCCATCTTTTGCCGCCGCATGGCAATCAGCAGTATTATGAGCTGATCGGAAAATATCCCCAGTTCAGACAAGGCTGGTATGATGAGAATCTTAGTTATATCGCATATGATCAGCTAGTGAACGACACACGCAACAGCTATTACTATATGCAGCAGCGGGGCGATGCCAACAATATGTACTCGATTGCATCCACGGCGCTTGCTGTGGTCATAGCTAACCATTTTGTATCTGCTGTGGAGGCTGCACTATGGGCTCATGCCAATCAAAAGAGGATCGAAACGAAGGTGGGGATGTCTCCGCTTCCGAACAACCTCGGCTACCAAACCGAGGTTAACGTATCATTCCGGTTCTAACTGAATCTGTTCGAGGACTCCAGCCTCGGGTACATGAACAGTTACTCGACGCTCGTCATCTATCACAAGCATTCGTGTCATCTCAATTTTGCCGCCACCGTGAATGGCGATTTCGTTGAACGGTGCCCCGGCTGTCCTTTGTAACATGCCTCCATCAAGTTTGATCGAGCGCGGGATCATCGGGTTTAGAGCAGTGCTCGAAAACTTAATTCCGGATCGGTTATAGAATCCCTCCACATGCGTGTGACCATGAAGCACGGCAGATACACCATGGTCACTGAGAAAATCTTCTAATCTCTTCTTGCCAAATTGTCTTAGCGATAAACCTTCGATCATGTAGGCGATTCTACCCGAGAACGAAGTGGAATGCGGATCATAGCTGCCGAAGTGGTGGTGTATGAGAACAATCTTCTGTAAGCCTGCAACCAGCGGGTGGTCTAAAATCTTTCTTGCAGATTCGATCTGTCCTGGGAAAACGGCCCCGTTTGATCCTACCGGATTCAAGATGGGATGGAATGCTCGAATAGAATTCATTCCTATCAACGCAACGGGTCCCAGGATCTTAACGAAAGGAAAGAGGCTCTCGTTTTCAAAAGCCTTCTTCGGAAAAGTCTCTCTGAATGCACGTTCAAACTGGGCAATTTGCAGATCGAACGGTGTTATTTTGCAGTGTCTTCTGAACGATACCAGGTCCTCTGCCTTATGGACCCCGCCGAAGACGTCATGATTGCCGATTGTCACCGTCAGCCTATCATAATTGAGAAGATCGAAGTATTTGAGGAGACGCCTGATCGATCTGAAGTCTCGCGACTCACCGTGCCCCGTTATATCACCGGTGATTGCCACGTGGTCATAAGCCATGTCGACAACGTAAGCCAGCACGCCCTTCAACTTTCTGATGTTATGCCTGTTGTATTCCGGACTCACATGAGTATCGGATATGTGCGCAATTCTGAAAACGCCTGATGCCATGGATTTGCTCGTCTGGTTCTTAATATTACAAAAAAGTTAAGCCTGCAACGTTAAGGAGTCGTTGCAACAATGTTGTGATTTGGTTAAATGTTGAGGCGAAATTAGCAGATCACGCGGCTGGAGGTGTGATATCTCCCGCTCTGAGTTTGTATTTTGCGCCGATGATATCGCGCGCATTGGCGGCCTCATCTTCCGTTGAAAAGAAGCCGTAAATGCTGCTCCCACTCCCGGACATTGAAACATAAGAAGCACCCAGATTCTCCAGTTCGCTCTTGATTCGTCCAATAACCGGGAAACTATCAACGATCACTCCTTCGAAATCGTTGATGATCACTCCATTGTAACGTGAATAGGAGTCATCGAGTTCACGCAGGGCTTCACGAAGCGATTTCGCGGGTAAACCCGTGGGAGTAACCACCGAGTAGGCAAATGCGGTTGAGACAGAAATATCCGGGGTTAATGTCAGTATGTGTTGTCTGATCGAGTATCGGAGCGGTTCGATGACATCGCCTCTTCCCGTGGCGTAAGAAGGAGATCCGTTCAAGAAAAAAGCGACATCAGAGCCGAGCAGCCGGGCAATGTCCAGCATCTCGATAGGGCTGAGTGGATCACCATAGATTTCCTGAAGTCCTTTCAACATAGCGGCAGCGTCCGAGCTTCCTCCTCCGAGTCCGCTTCCAAGCGGAATGTTTTTCTGCAATCGTATTTTCACTTCGGCGTTGATCCCTGTGCGCTCGCAGAAAGAACGTAACGCCCGAAGGCAGAGGTTGCTCTCGGTGCCGTCTTTCTTGTCATTGTGCAGCGCGACGTTCGAATAGAATTCTACCCGTTCTCCTTCGGAGATTTCAATTTCGTCAGAGAGATGAATAGGATAAAATACCGTCTCTATGTCATGATAGCCGTCGGGACGTTTGCGTATGATCCGCAATCCGACGTTAATCTTTGCTGGCGCCAGTATTCTCGAATGTCCGAATGACTTTATTTCTTCATCTCCTGACCGTTATGCGTTAAGATAGGAAAGAAGGAGTTGAGAAGAAATGAGAATCAGGCGTCGGCAGTGTCTCAGTTTTAATTGCCTTGTCACCCCGAACACTGGACTGATACGCTCCAGGTCAGGCTTGTTTCGGGGTCTGAAAAACAGATACTGAACCAAGTTCAGCATGACCAAATGTATCAAACTGATACACTACCCAGGCGTCTGACGAGATTGCTTCGAAGCAAAAAATAAACGAAATTCACTCATAAAATTTGTCGTGTTCAAAGGTGTATAGAGAATCAACGTGCGGAACATTTTACCCATTCGCAAACCAGGTTTATGGATTGCCGGACCCGCGAAGAGAGATGCCTGCAGCACTCAATTGAATAGACAGAAAGCGGAGCTGTCGAACTGAAAAATTCTTTAGAGGCAAAACTCAAGAAAGGATTCGGAAAATGAAAAAAGATCTACGGTATTTCGATGTCCACAAGATTGACTCAGTTCAGCAAATGGTACTACAATCAGCTAGGAATTACGGAGACAAACTCGCTTTAGAGGATTTGAACAGGACCCCAATTCCAAGGGTAACTTTCAAGACTCTGCTCGAAAATATTCTCAGATTCGGTGTTGCCTTGAACCAGGTTGGAATCAAGGAGAGAGACCATGTCGCCGTCATAGGTGAGAATCGTGTACAGTGGGCCATTGCTTATCTGACATCAATGGCATTCAATTTCGTGGTGGTGCCGGTTGACAAGAATCTCGGAGTTAATGAGATACTCAATATTTTGCACGAGTCGGAGGCATCGGCAGTAGTTTTTTCGGAAACTTATGAACCGATCTTTCGCGAGAAGGGTGCGTCTCTGAAACACCTCAGACATTTCATCAGCATGGATTTGAAAAAGCCGGAGGAGGGTTTCTTTTCGATGACGGATATGATCGACAGAACTCCATCTGTCGATCCGGCCAGCCTTCCGAAAATCAATCCCGACGAGCTAGCGGTCATCATATTCACTTCGGGCACGCTCGGCCGGGCAAAGGGTGTTATGCTGAGTCAGCGAAATATCGCCTCAAACCTCGTCGCCATGGTAAGCATGTTCGGCATATTTCCATCTGATAGTTTTTTGTCTGTGCTTCCTTTGCATCACACCTACGAGTGTACCTGCGGCATGCTATGTCCGATTTACGGGGGGGCATCGGTCCACTATGCAAGATCTTTGAAGACAGTGGTGGAAGACCTTCAGCGTGTCAAACCGACCATCCTACTCGCGGTCCCGCTTCTCTATGACAAAATGTTCAAGGCCATTTATCGTGGGATAAAGGAGAAGAAGCTCGTTGCTCAGATTATACGGCCGATGATTAGAGCAACAAGCTTCCTGGAGAAGGTGGGGTGGAAGAGTTCAAAGAAAGTGATTTTCAAAGAGATCCACGATAAATTCGGCGGCTCGATAAGATGTTTTATCGCTGGAGGCGCTGCCCCCGACCCTGTTGTTGCTCGCGGATTACGCGAGTTCGGATTCGGGTTCGTGCAGGGTTACGGTCTAACAGAAACCTCGCCGATCCTGACGTTGAACCGGCTCGACTACTTCAAGGATGATGCCGCCGGGTTGCCGCTCGACGGAATCGAGATCAAGATTGCAAATCCCGGACCGGACGGAATGGGCGAAGTGTTCGCGAAAGGTCCGAACGTGATGCTTGGCTATTACAGGAACGAGAAAGCCACGAGGGATACCTTCGATGATGGATGGTTCAAGACAGGAGATATGGGCTTTATCGATGAAGAGGGCTTCCTGCACATTAGCGGGCGAAAAAAGAACGTAATCATTTCCAAGAGCGGCGAAAACGTTTTCCCTGAAGAAATCGAAGATGCCTTGAACAGGAGTGCCTATATACTTGAGAGTATGGTCTATGGTGAATCAAACGAGAAGGAAGGCGAAATCATTGCAGCTCAAATAGTCGTCGACGCGGAGTCATTCATAGAACTATCTGAGACCAGGAAAGTGCAGATCACGCCCGATCTAATAAGCAAAGTAATTGACGACGAAATACGAAGAGTCAACCGGTCATTCCCTACGTTCAAGCAAATCAAGAATTGCAAAATAAGGGAAGAGGAATTTCAAAAGACCACGACTCAGAAGATCAAGAGATTCACGGTTGTACATGAGAGCAATAACCAATGATACAATACATTCGCACTCGCATTTGATTCGGACTTTTCACAAAAAAATTGGTGTCATTATGAGGACTCGATTTACCGACCTGATCAAGAGACTTTTCTTTCACGACTTGATGATCTTTGCCGCCATCTTCAGTTTTGTGGGAGTGACCCAATCGGGAAAGACGGACCGCAGTCATGTAGAAACCGCCCGGACAACCTGGCCTCATTTGATTCCGTGCAGGATTCATGAAGGTGCCAACCCTGACGTATTTGTGATGACGTTAGGTAGTGTTAAGACTTCACTTGCCGACGGGATGTTTGATCCCGCTAAAGATGAGGTTATCCTCAATAACGGTAAAGTGATCAAAAATTATTATAGTGATTCACTGGGAATAAAATTCTACCAGCCCATTGATAAGAAGTATTTTCCCCTGCCTCCGTCCGGGTGGTGCTCATGGTACTACTACTACCAGAATGTCAACGAGAAGGAAATCGAGAAAAACGCCAGGTGGGTAGCAGAGAATCTCAAACCCTATGGAGCGAAGTACATTCAAATTGATGACGGCTGGCAAGGAAAAGGGCATGGCGCTGGTGACAATAGAGATTGGACCACGATAGACAAGCGATTTCCCGGCGGGATGAATGGGCTGGCATCGTACATAAAAGGGCTCGGACTTCAACCCGGACTCTGGCTCGCTCCTCAAGGACAGAGCAATCCAAGAGTCATAGGAGAAAACCCCCATGCGTTCCTGCTCAATAACGATACTTCCGTCTCTCGAACATGGGAAGGTGAGTACCTGGTGGATCCCTCTTCGAAAGCCGGGCTGGAATACCTACATAGTCTTTTCACTACTTTGAGCGGTTGGGGATTCAACTATTTCAAAATCGACGGCCAGCCGATCGTTATCGACGAGTATCATTCGAAAAGTAAGTATATGATGCACCCTTCGGAGAACGCCGACTCCCTCTACCGTGCGACAGTTGAGAGCATCCGGTCTGCGATCGGAGAGAAGAGGTATCTGCTCGGATGTTGGGGAATACCTTTGGACGGGACCGGCATAATGAACGGATCGAGAACAGGCGGCGATGTCGTCCTCGGTTGGGAGGGCTTCAAGACTTCGCTCGACGCAACGATGCACTATTATTTTCTGAACAATATCGTTTGGTATTGTGACCCTGATGTCATGCTTCTCAGGTACCCGCTGACGCTTGACCAGGCCCGCGCCTGGGCGACCCTTCAGGGGCTTACCGGTGAAGCTTTGATGACCAGCGACCGCATGATGGACCTGTCTTCAGATCGAGTGAAAATACTCAAAAGCGTTTTCCCGGCTCAGGACATTCGCCCCCTCGATCTTTTCCCGTCAACGACTTATAAACATATCTGGGACCTGAAGATAAATCATCTCGGAGAAAACTATGATGTGGTCGGTCTCTTCAACTACAGCGAGAGCAAGTCCAAGGTTATCTTGTTGAAGTGGAGCGATCTTGGTTATAGTGACTCGACACGGATGCACATTTTTGATTTCTGGAACAAAGAATATATGGGGGCGTGGAAAGGGGGAATTGCTGTTACTCTGCCTCCGACGAGTTGCCGCGTTCTTACTTTGATGAAAGATCATGGCCATATTCGCCTGATATCTACAAATCGACACATTACTCAGGGCTATGTGGACCTTGTTAGTTTGAAACTCGACAGTGAAAAGAACACATTCAATGGAAAAAGTAAAGTTGTCGCAGATGCACCATACAAGTTGTATTTCGCATTTCCTCCCGGGAAGAATTATGTCGTAAAGAGGGCAACGGCAGAAGGGTTGAAAGTAAGTACAGAAAACCATCAGGGATGGTCTGAGGTGAAGTTTACATCCCCACGCACTACCGAAGTCAACTGGGTGGTGTCTTTTGCGCTGTCTCGTTTCTACCATTACCCTGTTGCGTCTCCGTACGGATTGGATGTCTCAGCCAACGGTCTTCAAGGGGTCATGCTGAAATGGGACGACCAGTACCAGCTGAACGACGGATGTGAAGTATACCTTGATGGAAAACTCGCAGGTTACACGCCGACGAACGTCTTTCCGCTTGATAATTTGAATCCTCGGCAGTCTTACAATGTGGAGATTAAGTCGGTTTGGGAAGATGGCACAGAGAGCCGCGGTGCGGCCAAAGCGGCTTTCGAAGTGAGAAACCTCCTGCCCGACACAATTTATCTGAGTACCCTGGAACCAGTCGCGCTTCCGTCGGGTTTGGAAAGTGTGATGGTGAATAAGTCGATATCCGGCAAAGAAATTTCAATAGGAGGGAAACGCTACGAATTTGGAATCGGGGTACGGGCGGATGCAGATATTGTTTATGAGGTCGGCGGTCTTTACCGAAATCTGAGCGCAACTGTCGGCGTAGACGACAACTCTTTTGATAAGAGCGGTACTGTGGAATTTTCTATTCTTGGCGACGGGGTAAGGCTGTGGCGAAGCGAAAAAATCACGCCTGAAAGTGGAACGATCCCTGTCTCCATAGACATAAAAGGAGTAAAGAGACTTATATTGCAGGTTAAAGAAGTTGACGGTAAGGGAGGTAATCTTGGTGCTGATTGGGCAGACATCAGACTTGTGGGACTTTTAAGAAAATAACAATCAACCAAGTACTTAATAGGATAATCAATGAAAGCTATATCAATCAAACCTGGCACTACCTCGATGCAAATAGTCGAGAGGACAGAACCTCAAATTACGCATGACGATGAAGTGAAAGTGAAAATTATTCGGGTAGGAATCTGTGGAACGGACCGAGAGGAGGCTGCGGGGGGCAGATCACTTGCGCCAAAAGGAAGCAGCGATTTGGTGCTGGGACATGAGATGTTTGGGCAGGTGGTTCAGACCGGCAAGTCTGTCCGACGTGTCAAGCCTAAAGACTACGTCGTTCTCACAGTGAGACGCGGTTGCGGCAAATGCCTGCCATGCAACATGAATAGATCGGATATGTGCCTGACAGGTGACTACCGAGAGCGCGGAATCTGGGGCATGGATGGCTACCAGACTGAATACATTGTGGACAATGAGCAATACGCAGTACGAGTCCCCTCAGAGCTGGAATCGATAGCTGTCTTGACGGAACCGACATCTGTGGCGGAGAAGGCAATCGATGAAGCGGTGCGATTGCAATCTTCACGTCTGCCTGACGCAGGGGCGACACCGGGTTGGCTGTTCGGGAAAAACTGTCTGGTAGCCGGACTCGGCCCCATAGGTCTGCTTGCTGCTGTTGCTTTGAAGCTAAGGGGGGCGCAAGTGTTCGGTCTCGACATCGTCGACGAAGGAAGTGCTCGCCCTATGTGGCTAAAGACGATTGGTGGGACATATGTCGATGGGAGGAAGATCCCCGCTCAGAAGATAGCTGAAAACATAGTCCCGATGGATGTTGTCTTTGATGCCACTGGAGTTGCCCCCGTGGAGTTCAGCTTACTGGATGCGTTGGCGTTGAACGGTGTCTATGTACTTACCGGTGTTCCGGGTGGAGACCGTGCGCTACAGATCGACGGCGCAGATTTAATAAGACGTCTCGTGCTCAAGAACCAGGTCATGGTCGGGAGCGTTAATGCCGCGCGTGACCATTTCCAGATGGGAGTGGATGATCTCATGCATGCGAAGCTTATCTGGGGTAATCACCTTGATAAACTGATCACCAATAGGCATCCGTTTAACGACGGCATCCGGGCGTTTCAACATCATGAGGATGATGAGATAAAGGCAGTGGTTGAGTGGGCTTAGCCGATAGCGATGAACCGAGGATCTACCAGTTCCAGGTATCTCATTACCACTGCATTCATGGGTTTTGGACATCTCCGTGCCGCACACAATCTTGCGAGCCTGGGAAACGGATCAGTCGTTAGGGTTGATCGCGAACCTCTGGTAAGCTTAGTCGACAAATTTGTTTGGAATGTTGCCCAAAAGGTTCACACCTTTGGGTCGCTTGATGCCGAGAGCCGCAACCGATTCCTTTTCCAGCGATTCGATGAACTTATGAAGCTTCCGGACGATCACACCCCTCCTTCGAGAAGGGCCGCGGAATTCATTTTCGCGCTTAACAAAGTTGGTGTTTGGAAGAATTTCTCCGACTCACTCGCGTGGAGAACTGCTCCGGTTATACATACTTTCTATTTGCCGGCGATGGTGTCCGTTTACCGCGACTTCAGAGGAGCGAATTTTCTCCTTCTTTGCGATGCGGATTTCCATAGAGTTTGGGTACCTCGTGATGCCAAAGGAGCGAATTTGAAATACTTCGTACCCCTCGCCCGATCTGCTGACAGGTTGGTTTCCTACGGAGTCGACAGAGACAAAATCTTCGTTACCGGCTTTCCACTACCGGTTTCCCTGACCGGTGACGGAAATCGCGAGGAGTCTCTTTCCGATTTTGAGATGAGGTGCAAGAGACTTACGCCGAATTCCGGCGCTCAGTTGACTGTGATGTTTTCTTTCAGCGGTGCGGGAGCTTATTCCAGCATGTTGGCGGATCTCATTTCGAACATGGCCGACGACCTGAAAGAAGAAAGAGTTCGAATCATCGTATCATGCGGAAGCAATGCAAATGCCTTGCAAAACACCCTGACAATCTTGTCACGGTTCGGAGTTGCCGGATTACCCGTGGTGCAAACGATTTATGACGACAACTTGTATAGAGCTTTCGATAAGTTTAATGCTGCATTGAAGGATACCGACGTTATGATCACCAAACCGGGAGAGCTCGTGTTTTACGCTGCGCTTGGCCTGCCCATGATATTGTTACGGCCGATAGGTGGTCATGAAGGAGGGAACAGAAGTTACCTGTTAATAGAAGAGGCAGCCCTCGACATTGAAAGACCTGATAATTTCTCGGAGTGGCTCCACGAAAAGCATAGGACCGGTAAACTTCTCGCTCTCGCCCATCACGGCTACGAAAGGATCCCGCGTTATGGAACGACTGAGATTGACAAAATCATACTCGGGTGATTTGGTTGGTCCGCTTGAAAGTTCAGAATCGACCGCCATTTCCGGAGTCGTTGTGGCGAGCGGCTTCTCAAGCGCAGTCATTACTTCTGTGACGGGATGAGAAGTGTATCCCTGGAAATCTTCACGCGGTTCCCGCGCCATTTTGTGCTCGAATGGAAGAGCGGGATGGGCCATGCCAAAGCAATCAAAATGTCCTTGACAGGTGAAAGAAGGCATTCCTTGAATCCTATGCCGGTTGCCAAGGTTGCATTCATGAATGCGTCACCTGTTATCTTCACCGTCCAAAAGAGGAGTAATGTTACAAACGATCCGAGTGAAAATCCCGCTACCGTCGCGTATACCAATGCCCAAAACGAGAAGTTCGACAGAAGCTCGAGGAAATATGCCGATTTATTCAGATGCCACCTTAGTTGTCCCCACCTTGTGTGACGGTTCAGGAATTTTCTAAATGTCCATGTGTGATTTGTCGATGATACAATATTGGGTGAGACTATGACTCTGTATCCGTTTCTTTTGTACATGCGTCCCATCAGATAATCCTCAGCGAGGTAGTTCCTGAGCTCAGAAATTCCTCCGAGTGAATCGAGCTGGGATTTTCTAAAGAACATCGACTTACCTACCGTTATCTGTTTGCCAAGCAGTGACACGAGGCTCACGTTGCCAAATATGAACGAGTTCAGATGCAGGTTCTCGAACACCGCTCCGAGATTCTCGCCGCCTATCCCTCTGATCAAGTTTGTGACTAATCCAACCCTTTCATCTTCGAAATATGACATGTTCGACTTCAGGTAGTCACTATCAACTATGACGTTGCTATCGCTTATCACCATGCAGTCATAGTTTGTGTACCGCATCATGCCGTATAGGTTGTTTACTTTCGGATTGTACCCAAGTTTATACCCGCTTACGACAATCTGGATCTTTTTTTCCGGAAACTCTGCCTTAAGTTGTTGCACAACTCCGAGCGCCGGGTCACCGGCAGACTGGATGCCGACAATGATTTCAAATTCCGGGTAATCCTGATTCACAAAGGATAAGAGATTCTCGCGAAGGTTCCCATCGATACCGTTCACCGGCTTCAGGATTGAAACAGGAGGAAGAATTCTATTTTCACGGGGCTTCGAAGACCCGCGTCTGATCCGCACCGACCTAAGTTTTACCAGCGAGGCGACAATGCTGAGAATGTAGTAGGCGAAGCCGATGATAAGTATTATTCTTAGCAGTTCGTTCATCTGGTCACTTTCTGTGTTGCATCAACAATTTAGAAACCGAGTGTTAAGGAGCAGTAAACTGGACATTAAGTGCGGAAGAATATTCCCTGGCTGGGTCCGAAGTTTCTCACACGCGCTTCTTAACTTGATTACATCATCCTGGTCAGGATCATGTATTGCCTGCCGCCTATTTCGAGAAAACCCATCAATAAATCCAACATGATCTCTTGCGGAATAGTTCGCGATGGGGGATGAAAACAGATCACTCCGGCAGATTTAACGACTCGGAGATTTCTTAATTTGCGCAAGTATGGAGCCATTACCGATGTATCCTCAACTCTTGCTCGTCCCGCTGATCGCGCAATGCCGTTGATTTTCCCCCGGCAAGAACACCTTGTACGCTCATTTTGACTCTCAGCCTCCGGCTGATGCGCCTGCGGCGCAGAACCAACAGCTTCTGCTGACGATTAAGTACGCCCAGTTGGACTCTCAGCCTTTGGCTGATGCGCCTGTGGCGCAGAACCAACAACTTCTCCTACCGATTAAGTACGCCCAGTTGGACTCTCAGCCTCCGGCTGATGCGCCTGTGGCGCAGAACCAACAGCTTCTCCTACCGATTAAGTACGCCCAGTTGGACTCGAACCAACAACCTACGGCTTAGAAGGCCGTTGCTCTATCCAGTTGAGCTATGGGCGCGTTTCTATAAATTTAAAAGTTAGTGGCCAAAATTCAAAAGGATGCCGGCTTTGTAAGATAATGTGAAGAAAATAGAACCCTCCAGAATTTCCTTCTGACTTTTGCCCTTTAACTTTAGCCGTCCGCTTGATATATTTTTGCAAAGAAAATGCAGAAACGCAGCCGGACGCGTAAACGTACCAGTATCTTGAATCCAGAATCGGAAGCAATTCAATTGACGAAACCGTTTCGGGTTCTCTTACCTAACGGGGTGACGATTTTGGGCGAAAAGCTACCGTTTGTAGAGAGTGTGGCCGTCGGTGTTTGGATAAATGTAGGGTCACGAGATGAAAAGTCAGCGGAAAACGGTATTACTCATCTTACCGAACACATGGTCTTCAAGGGAACTGAACATTTTAGTGGAAGCGAGATAGTCGACTCGATAGAGGGGAGAGGGGGCTATATCAACGCCTTCACAACGAAGGAATTCTCGTGCTACTATGCAAAAGTTTTTAGGGAGGATCTCCAGCAGGCTATCGGTGTTCTTGCCGACCTTGTAAGATATCCGGTGTTTGATGAGAAAGACCTTTCAACAGAAAGGAAAGTCGTACTATCTGAACTGCATGAAGTATTGGATGATCCCGAGGACTGGGGTATGGACTACATTGAGGAGAAGCTCTTTGAAGGGAATCCGCTCTCAATGCCGGTGATCGGGAAGACTGCTTCTATCAACGGCTTCAAGGCTGCCGATCTTCTAAAATTCCACGCAAGAAATTTTACGCCGGATAAAGTTGTAATAAGTGCCGTGGGAAATTTTGACAGGAGACTTTTCGTCGATTTGGTTTCGACATATTTTTCCAGCATGGCACAGCACGGTAACTTATCGAAAAGAAAGAAACCGGTGCAGAAAGCACCCGGGCGTTATACCGTAAGAAGACTGGCAGGCAGGCAAGCCCACATTCTCCTCGCAGCTCCCGCGCCGGGTATGGATGGTCAAGATCGATTTGCGGCAGCGATGGTGGGAGTCATCATCGGTGATGGTTCAAGTTCACGACTCTATAAGAGCGTGAGAGAAAAAGAGGGCATTGCCTATTCCATCTATTCTTACGGATCCTCATATGTGGATGTCGGAATTATGGGGGTTTACGCGGGTACATCCGTAAAGGATTTGAAGCGTGCCGAAGAAAAGATTTATTCAACCATAGATGAGTTTTCCAGCGTCGGCCCAACTGCCGACGAAGTGAGCCGGGCGAAATACCAACTGAAAGCAGGTATCGTCTTCTCTCTGGAAAACCCTTGGGACAGGGCCTCGCTTTTCGCCCGGGACGAGCTATGCTATGGAGAAAAGGCGAATGTTGCAGAGTCACTTGAATTAATAGAGAGAGTCAAACCGGCAGAAATCGCTGATGCGGCAGCGGCGTATTTTTCGCGTGACCGGATCACAACTTTGCTAATTTTACCCAATCAACCGGCTGTGGGAAAAATGACCGGCCGGATCAACAGAACTTATCGGCGGTGATCCCGCTTTCCAAAAAGGAGAAAATGAAATGATAGTTGGACTACTCAAAGAAATAAAACCTAACGAAAACCGAGTCGCTCTCTTGCCTGCAGGCGTAGAATTGCTGGTTGCTCAGGGGCATAGAGTGATAGTGGAGAAGAGTGCTGGAGTTGGTAGTGGTTTTCCCGATGAGCTTTACAAGAACGCGGGGGCTAAGACTATCGATACTGCGTCTGAAGTCTATGGCACAGCCGATATGATAATGAAGGTAAAGGAACCGATTAAGCAGGAATACGACCTCATCCGAGCGGGGCAGGTGCTCTTTACATATTTCCATTTCGCTGCAAGCAAAGATCTGACTGAGGCAATGATCAAGTCGAAAGCAGTCTGTATTGCCTATGAGACCGTGCAAAAAACTGATGGCACTCTCCCCCTTCTGATTCCGATGAGCGAGGTCGCCGGAAGAATGGCACCTCAAGAAGGTGCGAAATACCTTGAAAAGGAAATGGGGGGAAGAGGCATACTTCTCGGAGGAGTTCCCGGAGTCGAGCCTGCTGACGTTATAGTTATCGGCGGTGGAATAGTAGGTCAGAACGCAGCTCGCATTGCAGCGGGCCTCGGCGCACGTGTTACTATTCTCGACAGCAATCTTCAAAAACTCCGGTACCTGGATGATGTCATGCCGAAGAACGTTCTTACGCTGGCATCAAATCCCCACAACGTCAGAAAATCTGTGTCCCGCGCGGACGTTCTCATAGGAGCTGTCCTTATTCCCGGCGCGAAGGCGCCCAAACTGGTTACGAAAGACATGTTGAAGGACATGAAAGACGGATCTGTCATAGTCGATGTCTCCGTTGACCAGGGTGGTTGCATAGAGACCTGTCATCCGACCACTCACGAGAATCCGACTTTCGTCGTTGAGGGTGTTGTACATTACTGCGTTGCGAATATGCCCGGTGCTGTTCCATTTACTTCCACCATAGCTCTCACTAATGCAACGCTACCCTATGCCATCGAGATAGCGGGGAGCGGTTGGGAGAAGGCAGTGAAAGCAAACAGAGAAATTAGCCTTGGTCTCAACATGGCACACGGCGAAATTACTTACAAACATGTAGCTGAAGCATTCGACTTCAAGTACACGCCCGTAGAGGAAGTCTTGGATTAAGCCTGACTCGGAACTCATTCGTTTATGGGAGCAGGTAGTTGGAGTCTTTAAGGAGCAGTAGTGCTCGCGGAATCTTGGCGCTGAGAAGCTTACCTGGAGGAGTTGTGCTATCGTCAGGCAGGCACCTCACGGATAGTGTCATTCGATCAGAATGGTCCCGATCGTTCAGTGCCGACAATTTCCAAGAAACAGACAAATTTGTTACCTTATTTTGTATATAGAACGAAGGTGAAATGGCAAAAGTAACTATTATTGAAGATCCCGCCAGTGGGAATGGAAAATCGGTCGAAGTAGAAAATGGGACGACTGTGATTCGCGCTGCAGCCAAGGTTGGCGTAGAGATCCCTCACTTCTGCTGGCATCCGGGGTTATCGATAGCTGGCAATTGCAGGATGTGTCTTGTCGAAATAGAAAAGATGCCCAAGCTTGCAATTGCCTGTTCTACCCAGGTGACGGACGGCATGGTGGTACACGTGAACTCACCGAAAGCTATCGAGGCCAGAAAGGCAGTGCTCGAATTTATACTCATCAATCATCCGCTGGACTGTCCGATCTGTGATGAAGCCGGTGAGTGCAACCTGCAGGATTATACCTACAGCCATGGTCCCGGTCACAGTGCGCTTGAAGAGGCGAAGAACAAGAAATCCAAGCGGGTCCCGCTCGGCCCTAACGTTGTGTACGATGCGGAACGATGCATCCTGTGCTCTCGTTGCATTAGGTTCATGGACGAAATCGCGAAGAATCCGACTCTCACTTTCGTCGAACGGGGTGACAGGGTGTACATCGACACGTTTCCGGGGAAGGAACTCGACGACCCTTATTCGATGAATGTCATCGACCTGTGCCCGGTTGGCGCTTTGACCAACCGCGAGTACAGATTTAAGGCGAGAGTGTGGGAGACTTCGTCTACAGAGGCAATTTGTGTCGGATGTGCTCGTGGCTGCAACACTAACATCTGGGTAAGGAACAACGAAATAGTGCGGCTCACGCCAAGGTTGAATCCGGAAGTGAACAACTACTGGATCTGCGACAAGGGGCGGTTAAATTCGTACAAGCATGTGAACTCTGATGAGCGGTTGAACTCGCCCATGGTGAGAAAGGAAGGCGTTCTACAGGACGTCGGTTGGGACGAAGCACTGGCGCATGCGGCGGACGCGTTGAAGCCATTCTCGAAAGACGAGGTCGGAGTAATTGGTTCGCCATTCTCCTCGGTCGAAGACAACTACGTGCTGCAGAAGTTCGCAAAGCAGATCCTGGGCACGGCAAATCTTGCTTTTCTCGACCATTCGGTCGACGGTGATGATGATGACTTCCTGGTACGCGCCGACAAGACACCAAACTCGTACGGTGCCCGCGAAGCCGGAGTTGTCTCCCCCAAGGGAATAGACGTGAATCGGATGCTCGAACTCATAGGTGCCGGTAAGCTCAAGGCGCTTTATGTGATGGATGATGATATTGTCTCTTCAAAGGAAATAGAAGATGTTCTGGCCAAATTGGACGTCTTATTAGTAAATCACTGGGTGAAGAACAGGACTACCGAGATTGCAGACGTTGTCTTCCCGAGCGCTACTTTTGCCGAGAAGTCTGGCACCTATGTCAACTTTGCCGGCAGAGTGCAACTCGCCAGGCCAGCGCTATCAACTCTGGAGAAGGAGCGCGTTCCAGGCCGGTTCAGGATGAGCAGGCTCGATAATTTCGGGAGCGCCTTTGATGAATGGAACAAGGGGTCCCGGAGGAACGTCCGCTCCTCGTGGGAAATAATATCGGCAGTCGGAAATTTGTTGGGCGGACGAATGCGTTATCAGTCCTCCGAAAAAGTGTTTGAAGAGTTGGCGCAATCCAATCCGAGTTTTAGAGGACTCTCATATGCGAAAATCGGCTATCGGGGAGCATCGCTTTCCAAGGGTCCGGTCGGAAGGAAATCAAACGAAGCAGTAGTGGTTAAGTAGCTTGTCAGTCTGCTTTCAAGCAAAGCGGTCTGGCATCCGTAATCCTGGAAGGAATTGAACAGGGATGATTGCAATCGTAGCATTAATTAAAATCATAGTCGTAGTTCTGGTAGTACTCGGTACAGTTGCATACCTTGTTTTGCTCGAGAGAAAAGTCAGTGCATACATGCAGGATCGTATCGGACCAAACCGAGTAGGGCCAAAGGGATTGTTTCAACCTTTTGCTGACATATTGAAACTGGTGTTGAAAGAACTGATAGTGCCTGAAAATGCCAACGGTTTCATCCACGCTCTGGCACCTGTCATCTCGATTACTGTCGCCATCTCGGCGCTGGCGGTTATTCCTTTCGGCAACTATATCGTGATCGGCGGTCAGAAAATCAATCTCATGATTGCCAACGTTAACATCGGGGTCCTCTACATCCTTGCCATGTCGTCGCTCGGAGTTTACGGTATTACATTGAGCGGTTGGGCATCGAATAGCAAGTATTCTCTTCTTGGAGGGCTTCGATCATCGGCACAAATGATCAGCTATGAACTTTCTCTCGGACTCAGCATTATCGGTGTCCTGATGATCGACCGCACATTGCAGCTCGACAAGATCGTCACGGCACAGGGGAGCGGTCTATGGAACATAGTGTACCAGCCCATCGGTTTTCTTGTTTTCATTACTGCGGCATTTGCCGAAACAAACAGGCTTCCATTCGACCTACCCGAAGCGGAGCCGGAGCTTGTGGGTGGTTATCACACCGAGTATAGCGGTATGAGGTGGGGACTCTTTTTCTTATCCGAGTACACGAGCATGATAGTGTCTAGTGCACTGATCGTAACTCTCTACTTCGGAGGGTGGTCTCTTCCTTTTGTAGATTATTCGGCGATGTCTCCCAATATTGCCGCTGTCCTTCAGATAATTACGTTTCTTGTGAAGACAGGAATTTTCATTTTTATATACATGTGGATAAGATGGACTTTGCCGCGATTCAGGTATGATCAGTTGATGAATGTCGGATGGAAGATCATGCTTCCTCTTGCTATCCTGAATCTGGTAGGAACTGGCGCGGTTCTCCTGGCGGTAAAGTGAGATGAGGTGAGATATGAGCAATAATGGCAATGGCAAAATAAAACCTGAAATGACGTTCTGGGAGAGACTGTACTTTCCTGAAATACTCCACGGAATGTCTATAACCATGAAGGCACTTTTTCGGCCGAAGTTCACCAGGCAATATCCTGAAGAGCGATGGGTTCCACCGCCTGTGTTTCGCGGTAGACCCGTGCTTGTCGTTGAAGACGAGACGGGGGTTGAACGTTGTGTGGCTTGCGGACTTTGTGCGCGTGTCTGCCCATCGCTGGCAATCCAGGTGCAAGCCGCCGAGACGGAACTTGATAAAGAAAGGTACCCGGTTCTCTTCGAGATAAATATGCTCAGATGTATATTCTGTGGGTTCTGCGAAGAAGTCTGTCCTGAAGAAGCTATTATCATGAGCAAGGAGTTCGAATTGACGTTCGCCGATCCGAAAGATGCGGTATTTGGCAAAGACCGGCTCTTAACTCCGCGATCAAAATTAGAGGACCGTTTGGAATTCCTGAAGCAGTATCGCTGATTCCACATCTGGACATAGTCGTGAGTCTGCGAAAGGGCGGCGGGCGATAATTGCCTGAGCCGCCCTTCGTCATTTCCGGAAATCCTTATGCTTGAAGTGTACTCGCAGGCGGATTTCCACAAGTAAGCGTTCCGGATATCTTTGGATAGTATCAATCGTTTCGCTCACTTAAATTTCATGAGAGAGTTATCGGAACTGCAAACCTCCCGTGGACATGGATAACTCGATTTCTTCTCGGGATGAATTTGCCCGGGAAATGGCACGGGACAAACTCGTTGAGTATGAGGCGAAGATGAAGGCATATACGGAGTACCTTTGGTTCAATACAAAAAGCAAGAAAGAGCTGGTCAACATTTCCGGCGAAGTTGAGAAGAACGTCAAGGCGAGCGGCGTTCAGGAAGGGTTTTGCCTTGTCAGCGCAATGCACATAACCAGTGCAATCTGGGTTAACGACGAGGAGGCAGGATTGAAGGAAGACCTGATGGAGTTTCTTGAAAAGCTTGCGCCATTCAAACCGGAGTACCGACATCATCGAACTGGCGAAGATAACGCCGATGCTCATCTTAAGAGGTCGCTGCTCCATCACCAGGTCGTCCTTCCTGTCACTAAAGGCCGGCTCGACCTTGGTCCATGGGAGCAGGTGTTCTACGCGGAGTTCGACGGACAAAGAAGAAAAAGGGTCGTCGTCAAGATTATTGGGGAATGAGGGATCCTCGCGATTTGCATTCGGAAGAATATTCTCGCGACGATAGGATTAATCTTCCTGCTGGCATTTTGTGTCGAAACGGTTAGAACTCTGTCCCCATAGGTGGGGTAGAGCAACAGATAATATTCACGGGTTTCGTCTCACTCATCTGTGTTTGGTTAGTTTGGACATTGTTGGTACACAAAGAAGCGGACGGAAACTGTATTGTGAAAAGAATCCTGGGGTTCGAGCTTAAGAGATACAACCTGCTCAATGCCACGCGTGTCTATAGTCCCAAATATGGTATGAATGGCTACGATGATGCCGGTGATGTCCGTAACTTTGTGTAAAAATTAGGAGGTGCCGCTCCAGTCGGTTAAAATTGTAATTGGGAAAAAACAAGACAACCGACAAAACAAAGGAGACAGCACCTATGGAGAAGAAGATAAGAG
>JAJYIT010000082.1 GCA_021789975.1 Bacteroidota bacterium | reverse complement strand
TTGTCTTGTTTTTTGCCAATTACAATTTTAACCGATCAACCGCTTTGCGGGATCCCGACATACAAATATCGTTGACGGGACTGGAGCGGCACCTCCTAATTTTTACACAAAGTTACGGACATCACCGGCCTGCGAGGAGCGACCCGTATACATATGGTCAGTACAACTCGTATGATGTCACCGGGCTGGTTGCCAAAGGTGAGGACGCTTTTGCGGCTATCGGTTATTGGCAGGGAAACTGGAACGACTCGGGGATAAATGCGGAACCAGCTTTCATAATGGAGGCTATAATTGAATTTACAGACGGCACCACAATTACAATCAACACAGACGGTACATGGAAGGCGCTGGCGTCGACTCCATTTATTGAATCAAATCCGACATACTTCGGTGGGGCAGGAGGAAAGGACAATCGCGCGGCAGTTCAGTACGATGCGAGAAAAAAAATTCCCAACTGGACTTCTGCAAACTTTAACGATTCTTCATGGTCAGATGCGAAATTAGTCGATCGCAAAGGGTTTCATCTCTACGCACAATTGGTTAGCGAAGAGAAGGTGATGAAAGAACTCAAACCTGTCACTGTAAGCCGGGATGGGGATGACTGGCTGGTTGATTTCGGTAAGTGTATCAATGGCTGGCCAAAATTGACGATGGTTTCCAATTCTGCGGGGAGCGATGTCTATGTTTATTACTACCAGCAGAACAACAATAGAAATGATGCGGGATGGGACAGGTATATCTGCAGAGGTGGAGGAACTGAAACCTTGGACCCTGACTTTGGCAGGCATACGAGCTTCAGAAAATTGAAGATCACCGGATACCATGGGACACTTCTGCCGTCGAATGTTCGAGCTGAATGGGCATATACCAACGCCAATAGAAAGGGGAGCTTCAGGTGCTCCAACGGTACCTTGAATAGCATTTATGAAATGTGCGAACGTTCCGGAAGACAAAACGTTCAGCAGGGGATTATAAGTACAGATGCGGTTCGTGAGCAGAATCAGTGGACTGCCGATGCGTGGAATATAGGGAACGGTATCCTTTACAACGACAAGAATAATATGATATTTGACAAGGTGGTGAGAGATTACGCCGGAGAGCAGCTTCCAGGCGGTGATTTCTATGCCTGCAGCCCTGCAAAACAATTCAGGATTTGGGAGTGGTCGATGTACTGGCCAATGATACTGTGGCAGCAGTACCTGTTTTATGGAGACACCCAGCTTCTCGCACAAATGTATCCGAAGCTCGAGAAATTTCTGAATCTGCTGACGACTTTCCGGGATTCAAGCACCGGACTTATAGATCCTCCAAACGGCAAATTGAGACTCAGCAAGCATGGCGGAAGCTCCAGTCGATTTTCGGATTATGCAGGCGGAGATATGGAAGATGGGGGATATAACATTGCAACCAATGCTCAGTACTACCGGAATCTTGTGATTGCCTCAAAAATTTCGGAGATCATTGGAAATGAATCCAACGCAGCTAAATATTCCAGAGAAGCCAACGATGTGAAAAGGGGGATAAACGATTACCTCTTATTAAATGGTGATAAGTATTTGACCAAGACGGGAAGTTCACAAAAACATCCTTTAGGAAGCGCGTGGGCCCTAAGGTTCGGGATTGTTCCACAGGCAGATAGGACAAAAGTTATGAAATGGATAATGAGTCATGGGACGCCGGACGTAGGAGGTTATGGCGGAGACGCTCTATACGATGGTTTGCTGACGGCAGGGTTTGGTGGCGTAAAAGGCTTCGGGAGATTTACTATTAATGACATATGTAGTCGATACAAGAACATGCTGAACGGAAGCAGCGAAGACTGTTGGGAAACTTGGGACAAAGGAGAATACAATCACGCGTGGACGTCCTATGCAGCATACCAGTTTCAAGCGTACATAGCAGGTATACGGCCTACCAGTGGCGGCTTTGCTACATTTGACATTAAACCGGATGTAGGCGGAGGGCTGACATTTGCAGAGGCGACAGTTCCAACTGTGAAGGGGAATGTGAAGACAAGATGGGACCTTACAACCGATGGATTAATACTTAAAGCGACGATACCGGCTAACACGGTTGCGAAAGTATTTATCCCGAAATTGAACTACTGTCATGTGCAGGTAAAAGAAGGGGCTTTTGCTGTTTGGGACAATGGCAAATTTACTGGGACAGTGGCTGGGGTAAGCAATGGCACTGCCGATGGTAAGTCAGTAATCCTAATCGTGGGATCTGGAGTATACTCTTTCACTCTTTCAAATGCCAAACTACAACACACCAGAAACAATCATAAGTCATGAGAAGAAGAGATTTCCTTACAAAGATTCTGGCTGGCGGAGTCGGTCTTGCCGGATTAAAGGCGATAAACCCTAACTTCGTGACGGATGAAGAAGAAGCAATAAAGAGCCTTGGGCCACGAACCAGGGCCCTTCTGGATTTCGACTGGCATTTTCAATTAGGCGACATCCCTGGGGCGCAGGCGGAATCATTCGAAGATGACAGTTGGCGCATCTTGGACCTTCCGCACGACTGGAGCATAGAAGGAAATTTCAATAAAGACAATCCATCCAGCTGGCACGGTGCATATCTTCCGGGTGGGATAGGATGGTACCGAAAAGAGCTGTCCTGGGACGATTCCTGGGAAAGGCGGAAAGTCTTCATTGAGTTCGACGGGATATACATGAACAGCGACGTCTGGATAAACGGAAATCACCTTGGGCATTGGCCTTACGGATTCACGACGTTCCAGTATGAGTTGACGAAATATCTGAAGAAGGGAACGAATGCTGTCGCGGTTCGAGTGGATAACTCAAAACAACCGAGCGCAAGATGGTACACGGGGTCTGGTATTAACCGCCATGTGTGGTTGGAGGTAGCAAACCCGGTACATATTGATCATTGGGGGACTTTCGTTACAACGCCAGAAATAGCGAAGGATTCAGCTACGGTTAAAGTACAGACTCAGATTGTCAACGATTCGAGTGACAATACTATTGTCTCTGTGGAGCAAGCTATACAAGGGAGAGACGGCCGGGTAGTTGCGCACACGACAGTTTCGAAAGCTGTGAAAGCTGGAAAAAAGTTGAAACTTGTTCAAAAACTCGTCGTGCATTCGCCAGAGTTGTGGTCGCCGGAAAGTCCAAATATGTACGAGGTAGAAACGGCGCTGAAGGTGCACGACATGGTAGTAGACAGGTATCGCACGCCGTTCGGGATTAGGAAGATAGAGTACAGCTCAAAGTGGGGATTTCGGCTGAACGAGCAGCCTTTGATGATAAAGGGAGTGGCAAATCATGAGGATGGAGGTGGAGCGGTTGGATCGGCGATACCTGACGATGTGCTATACCACCGGTTGAAGAGACTCAAGGAAATTGGATGCAATGCGGTGAGGACTGCTCATAATCCTCATCGGCCTGAGCTCTACACGTTCTGCGACTTATTAGGGGTAATGGTTCTTGATGAAGCATTTGATACATGGACTGAGCCGAAGGCGAATTCCCCTTACGATTACGGGCTGTATTTCAGAAAGTGGTGGAGAAAAGATCTCGGTAACATGATTAAAAGGGACCGAAATCATCCGAGCGTGGTCATGTGGAGTATCGGGAATGAAGTTCGAGGCTTCACGGAACAATTGCAGCTGCAGAAAATACTTGTTAATTTCGTGCGCCGGTTGGATCCTACCCGTCCAATTACCCAGGCACGCGGTTGGAAAGGGCATTATGTCGACATTGCAGGCTTCAATGGTGAAGGAGAGGAAATCGGCGTCATAAAGAAATTTCATGACGAACATCCGGATAAGACCGTATTGGGCACAGAGATGCCGCACACCAGGCAAACTCGATGTGTTTACAGAACAATAACCAGACATCTTGGAAAGACGGGAACCTTCCACCCGGTTCCAGATTTGAGCGATGAGGAAGTATTCAAGGGCATACCGGAGCAATACTGTTCGTCGTATGACAATGATATGTCGTCTATAGATGTAAGGGATCAGTATATACAGAACAAGAAATATCCATTTATGATGGGCTCTTTCCGCTGGACGGGTTATGGGTATTTGGGCGAAGCGAATTATAAATGGCCTTCAAGATCCTATGACAAAGGGGTCTTTGACTTAGCCGGTCTTTCCACAGACCACTACTACCTTTATCAAAGTCTCTGGACCGAGCGCCCCATGGTCCATCTTCTGCCTCACTGGATACACCCGGGGCTGGAAGGAACGAAGATCCCGGTCGTTGCATATACGAACTGCAAGTCGGTTGAACTAATCTTCAATGAGAGGTCACTCGGTGAGCAAGAAATGGGAGAAGCCCTACAGCTCGTATGGCAAGTTCCTTACCGACCTGGTAAGCTGAGGGCTCTCGCGAAAGATGAGAATGGTACAATGCTGGCCGAGACTTCGCGGCAGACGGCAGGGCCAGCATATAAGATTATCGTTATACCAGACAAGATAACCATTAGAGCAAACAGAAGAGATGTGGTCAGGTTGAAGGTAATGGTGACAGACAAGGCCGGGGTACTTGTCCCTGATGACGATAGCCAGGTCACGTTTGAAGTTGACGGTCCATGCAAACTCATTGGTGTGGAAAACGGAGACGTGCTCGACTTAAATCCGACAAAGAATACAGACACGCACAAAGTCTTTAAGGGAAAGTGTATTGCCCTGGTTCAGGCTACTGACAGGAGTGGCAGTACGGAAATCAATGTTTGCTCTAAATCTCTCAAATGCGCAACAGTGAAGATTGATTCTCTTTGATCGATAACTCCGAGGAAAATGGTACCCGCCAAAACGGGCATTAAAATTAGTAAGACGAAAGTTAAAATGAAGTTTGACAATCTTGCAATAAAGGATGATGCCGACCTCGTTTTTGGTTATGCCCCTAACCCTGTAACGACTTCCCGTGGATTGGTAATAGGCGCGGGGACCGTTTATCCTGAATTGAATTTTACCCTTTCAACAATGCAGATAAATAACAACACCCTTCCAGAAATCAAAAGACAATACCGGAAGATAGTGGAGGATGCTTTGGAAAGGGCGCTGCAGCTTGAGTCCCCTGGATTGATCTTTGAGTTTGAGACTCTTCTTGAGATGACGCGCATCCCGAGTATCGAGATCGAGCTGACGAAAATTATGAACGGTGTTTGTGAGTAGTACTATGTCGAATATGGAATGAAGAGTGAAATCAGATTGACTCCAAACGACTTGCGAGAATTTGAACGCCCGCCAAGACAAAGGACTTCGCCTCTATTGGATTCGATGGTCGAAGTCTTTGAATGCGGTCTGGACGCCGGGGGTGATTTGCTAAGCATAGAGAGTACGGGTGGGAAGAAAATCTCTGACAACGCATTGATGAGCTGCAATACAAAGCGATTGATTTTTGCGTTAAGCGTGTTGGGCGTCCGTGACATGAAAAAGCTCTGACGGAGGATGGTCGACATAAGCTTAGCTAAGGGAAAGTGGAGTGTACCCTGAAAGAAGGAGAAGGAATTAAGCCGCTATTTTCAATTGGTGTTCAAATGCCACTGGTGACCTGCCTGCCGGCAGACAGGTTTGTAACCGAGTGGCGAGTGGCGACGTACCCGGTTGTAAAATATTTCCAAGTGCTCAAAGAGTTTCCTTCTTGCTTCCTCCTCTGTTTGAAAACGTTCAGGGAATAAATGACCTTTCTT
>JAJYIT010000047.1 GCA_021789975.1 Bacteroidota bacterium | reverse complement strand
TGGTGAAAAATCCGTTGTGTCCCGATCTTTTCTCGCCAATCCAGCGTCTATCGCTATATCAATCACTTAACGGATCCTCTCATCTTTTTATCCGTCAATATTTATGCCCCTATCGCGGATTTAAGGAACCAAGAGTATATTGAATTTTTCTACTTCCGGATGTTATATTCCAGCCAAAATGAACGAAGGCCTCAAGAAACTCTTCTAAACTCTTCAGAATGACTGACGAATCCAAGAAACCGGTAAAGCGGTTTGTTTTTGATGACATTAGCTCGGAATACTATGCAGAGTATGAAGAGCCGCAGCTGGCCCAAACAGAAAAGCCAGTTCAAATCAGGCAGGATTCGCTGCCTGCGGGGGAACCACAGCGGAGTTTTACGCCAAAGAGGGAGGGACCTAGATTCAGCATTATTGATGCTTTGTACTTCAAGCCTGAAGAACAGTCTCCTGTCGAACCCAGAACTGAATTTCAATCAATATTGCACAAGCTGTTGGAACTTGTAAAAGAGATTCTCTTCGCAAATACAACTGTTATCTTCTGGGTCAACAGGGAGAAGAATGTTTTGGCGGTAGCGGATAAGGTAACCGCTTCGACGGTGTTTACTTCAAGCCTTAAGCTGCCTCTTGGTAACGACGTGATCAGTAGGATCGCCTTAAGCGGAAAGCCGGAGATCATCTCGGAGATAAATTCGGCGGCCGAGACGGACGTAGTTCCATATTACGACACGCCTGCCGGAGTGAAAAGTCTTATCGGTGTTCCGATTTTCTATCGAGACGATGCTGTTGCCGTTTTAGTCGCCGATAGTCTTGGAGACGAGGGATTTGGTCGGGAAACGGTGCCCCTTCTTGGCAATTTTACCAGGCTCGTCGCTGCCGTCTTGAGAGCCCTGGCAGAGAAGTATGATCTTGGCGTCATCAAAACCACATTTGATTCGCTAAAGTGGCTCGCGAACGAGCTGATGACAAAGAGTGATCTCACTTCGATTTTGACGACGCTCGCTACTGCCGTCTCCGACACAGTCGATGCTGAATTTGTGACTCTGGTCTCGCAAGGGGATCTTCACACATGGTCGGTATCGAGAGTTCTGAAACGTTCGGGAAGTGATTACGTAGAGGAAGGTTGCAAGGTTGGCCTAAGTGACACGCTTGCGGGTAAGTCTATCAGAGAGAACAGAACGCTGTACACAGAGGATATAAGCAAGGTGGAGGACCATCGGTTCAATCCGGGTGAGCCTTCGGGGAAAGGTTCGTTTATCGCCATTCCGATATCGGGGCTCGGCAAATGTTATGGTGCGATAACTGTAGAAAGCCTTGCCCCCTCCAGGTTCTCCAGACTTGAAGTCGACGGGATGCGACAGCTCGTTAACCTGGGAGCGTTTGCCGCTGAGGTAAGCTCGGCTTATCAACTCCTCGACAGGTTCATCGTATTTGACCGGATCACGGGCACATTGAACAAGAAATTCTTTCTTGAGAGGCTCGACGAAGAAATCGGCAGAGTTGCCGACCTCGGCATAAAGAGCGCTCTCGTTTTGATGGGACTCGATAGAATTGACGACATACGAAACAGGTTCTCTGTCGACGGTGTCGATTACATATTGACTGATATAGCTGATACGGTGCGAGGATGGCTCAAACCCTATGATGCTATAGGAAAGCTATCGGCTCATTCGTTCGGAATCATACTGGAAGGTTTCACGCAGCATGAAGCACTGGCATGGGGGGAGAAGTTTAGGAAGAACCTTGCGTCGAGAGTGTATCCTATCGGTAATAGGAATTATATGGCGACGATAAGCGTTGCCGTTCTGAACGTCGAGGGGAAGAACAATTCCTCCGATTTGATTATCACCGCCCAAAAGGTACTTCAGCGCGCACATTCGAGCGGCGGAAACGTGGTTAAGATTTTATAATAAAGGAGATAAATAATGGCTAAGACGACTAGTTTTGCGGAAAAGGCTGCCAAAGCGATGGCAGGGAAAAAAGGTTCGGAATGTCCAAAATGCGGTGAAACGATGCAGAATGTTCTGGTCGTTTCCGCGGAAAAGAACGAGAAGGCTGGATACAAGTACAACCAGCGCTTCGTAAAGGTTTGCAAATGCAACGAAAAGGAAGTGTACGCTTGATTGGGAGCAAAATGGGAGGCTTCTTTGTTGATAAGGATGAACCTAGCGAACTACCTGGTCATCTAAAGATTGACGAAGAGTTTTAGCTTGTGGATTCCTTTGTCAACCAAATGAGGTGAGATAATTCGATATGATAAAAGTCGGTAAGCAATATCCTTCCCGTGAAAATCAAACTATCGACAAATACCTGCAGGAAATTGGTAAGGTCGATCTTCTTACTCCCGAGGAGGAGATTGAGCTGGCGATTAAAGTAAGAGACAACGACCAGAAGGCACTTGAAAAATTGATCAAGGCAAACCTGAGATTCGTTGTCAGTGTGGCAAAGCAGTATCAGAACCAGGGACTTTCCCTCGGTGATCTTATCAATGAAGGCAATCTCGGATTGATTAAGGCTGCCAAACGCTTTGATCCCACCCGGGGTTTTAAATTCATTTCCTACGCAGTATGGTGGATCAGGCAGTCGATCCTGCAGGCGCTGGCGGAGCAATCCAGGATAGTCCGCCTGCCGCTGAACCGTGTGGGTGCACTAAACAAGATTGGCAAGAAGTTCAGTGAATTGGAGCAGGAGTTCGAGAGAGAACCCAGCCCATCGGAAATTGCCGAACAGCTTGACATGAGCTTGTATGAAGTCGACAAGACTCTGCAGATCTCGGGCAGACATCTTTCAGTAGACCAGCCTTTCGTGCAGGGTGAAGACAACAAGCTTCTCGATGTGATGGCTGATGACAATCAGCTTCCGCCAGATTATGTTCTCATGAAAGAGTCGCTCAGGACGGAAGTCGAGCGAGCATTGAAGTCGCTGACAGATAGGGAAGCTGAAGTCATCAGACTCTACTTTGGAATAGAGAGGGAGCATCCACTCACCCTCGAAGAGATCGGAGAGAAATTCAATCTGACGCGCGAGCGTGTCAGACAAATAAAAGAAAAGGCAATCAGGAGGCTGCGCCATGCAACTCGCAGCAAAGCCCTGAGGGCTTACTTAGGATAGAACTTTCGAGACGGTCGTCATTCTCATGATTGATTTCTCGGGAATGACGCTCGCTCGCCCTTCGAAATAGGCATCGGCTTCGTTTGATTACGAAGATAGGTTGGTTATCTTTCGTCATCATATCTCGAAGTATTTGGTAAATGGATAAGACGTTTCAAGAAACCTCAATATTGATCCTCGAAGATTCGTTGGAACTCAGAGAACAACTCTCACGGTTGTTGACTTCTGCAAATCAAGGTTTCAGGGTGGAGGCGGTACCGAGTTCAGGTACTGTCATGAGGAAACTCGCGATGGGGGACTTCCATGCGCTCGTGGTAGATTATGATCTCGCAGTCGGGACCGCCGCTTCTATCGTGAAAGCGGCCGCCGAGATTGATCCTCATCTTCCAGTCGTAATTATTTCCAGACATTATGAGGATGTGATTTTTTCTGAAGTCACCAGGATGGGAGCGGATTCATATTACCCGGTTACCGAATCCTCGCTTCGCATGTTTCCCGATACTTTACTAAAACGGGTTGAAGCGCGCACTGCAATCAGAGATGCGGTAGATGCCAAATACCAATCGCTCCTTAGGTCACATCAACTGGAGATACTTGCCTCGCTGGTTCGGAAGATGGTTGAGACAAACGACTTGAAATCAGTCATGCAGGAAATGGCAGAACAGGTAGTCAAGCGACTCAACATGAAGGTAGTCAGTCTTCAAAAATTCTTCCCGGATCAAAACGGGTTCGCCGCGTTCGGGATATATCCCAGAGGCAAACTTGTAAAGTTTGCCGAGTCGGTTTTTAGCATATCGTTAGATTCGTTTGTATTTCCTTTTGATCCCGACAATTGTATAGTGGACCGGTACACTCTTGAAAGAAGACCCTGGGTGGGAAACGATTTTGCCGAAGTCTTCGGACCATCCATGCCTGCGCGCGCGGCGCGTATGATCCAGAAGTTTGCAGGTGTGAAGTCCATATATAATGCTCCTTTTTACGGTAAAGATAAATTGCTGGGAGGGCTTGTTGTTGGAAACGTTAGGACGGGCTTCACAGATGTTGAGATGGAAGCTTTCGACGCCATCGTCCATATAAGTTCGCTTCTGTTCGAGTACAATGAAAGTAATCAGGCACAGTCGGTTCATGCAGAGAGACTGAAAGCAGTACGCCAGGCTATTGAGATAATCCAGAAGGATGATGGCATTGACATTGCCCATGGGCGTCCGGCGAAATTCCTGGATACGGTTTGCCGGAAGCTAGTTTCTGCCGTGCCGGCAGATGTCATAGCCTTTTTCGAGTATGACCGGGTGATGCACGCACTGGTTTTAGGGAATGAATTCGGTCGCTCCGGCAAAGGCTCGAAATCACTGCCGCAGAGGCTTTCAGTTGACGGACACCGGTTGGGGAGGGCCGCCGTTTCGGGGGAAACGCTATTAGAGAACAATTTTGAGCTAAATCCTGAAGCTCACCACCCCACGAGGAGGCGCGACCGCATCAATCTCCTGGCAGTTCCCCTGGGGCGCGACACGGGGCCAATCGGGATGATCGTGCTAACGCGCTCACTGACTTTCCCGTTCGTTGATTCGGACAGGGAGGTAATTGAGCTCTTTGCCTCGCAGTTCGATCTGGGGATCATAAGCGGGAGGGATTGACCGGGAGTTGTCTATTAGCGATTTGCATTTGTTGTTTCAAAAAGCTATCATATACCCGCAAATAACAGTACACCGTTGTTTGCGCCAAATGACGCCCTTGGCGTCATGCTGCGTTCAATTGTTATTTACGATTGGTGAGCGGCAGTGATGGCACAGCGCAAAGCTTGCGGTGACCATCATGCTTTTATAGGTTGTAGCTGCATTCGCAAGACGCGGGTAGAAGTGCGCCGCGTCTTCGAGATGTAATACCCCGTGTAACTGTGCTCTAAAATTTCTTTTGGTGCATAGGGTTTCTCGCGAGCATGAGTTTTTCGGCGCGCAAGTGAGTCCATCGTTTGGGTTCTACACGAGGCGTAGCATCTTATGCAGAGATGCGGAGCAAGAGCTCCTCATCGGTCCTGACTCATGGTCGGGATCCCGACATTTGTCGGGGCAATTCTGTATAAGCCAAGAACATCTGGCGCGACGGCTCGGGTACGCATTCAGAAACATTACTGAAAGGATCCAGCAATGGAGGAAGGAACCGTAAAATGGTTCAATGCAACTAAGGGATACGGATTCATCTCCCGCGAGGGCGGTGACGACGTGTTCGTCCATTTCAAAGCTATTGTCGGCGAAGGCTACAAGACTTTGAAAGAAGGCGACAAAGTCCAATTTGAGGTCGAGCAAGGCCCCAAAGGGTTGCAAGCGGCGAAGGTCAAGAAAGTCTAACGCCGTCTGAAAAACTCATCCGAAGAATTTTCTTCGATAGAGTCCCGATCGGTCGACCACCGGTCGGGATTTTTTTTGCCATGGCCATCGGACTGCCCATGGTCCAAACGGTGTGGTAACTTTCTTCACGGCTCGGCGTAATTCCATTCAAAAGGAGTTTGGATATGGAACGAAGACTTTACCGATCCACGAAAAACAAGATAATCGCCGGCGTGGCAGGGGGCCTGGGCGAATACTTCGATATCGATCCTGTCTTAATTCGCATAATATTTGTGGTCGCAACACTCGCGAGCGGTTTTGGCTTCCTGGCTTACATACTGCTCTGGATTGTTGTACCGAAAGCAGAATTTGTCTTTGCAACATCTTCACCGGGCAGTGAACAATCTAAAACATCTGCACATACAGAGGGAACTCAACCTGCGAGTTCCTCAGGTGCAGAAGGAGGAACAGCGATGTCAGGCAAAACCGGTTCGAACGGAAACTCAGACTATAGACGTCATGGAAGCACAATTGGCGGGACGGTCTTGATAGTCTTAGGCTTGCTCTTTCTTGCAGACAACTACATGCCCATTTTCCATTTCTCGAGGACATGGCCTTTGATTCTCATCGCAATAGGTGCTGCCATGATGCTCAACTCAACCGGCAGGATCTCAAAGAAGGGAGAAAGTCATGAAAGCTAGTCGGGTACTTGCCGGATTGATCATAGTTCTGCTGGGCATAGCAATTCTTCTTTCGAACTTTGATATCGTCAGTTTTGACTGGGGGCTTATTTTCAGGATGTGGCCGGTGCTCCTTATCTTAGCCGGTATTTCCGTTCTCGTCCCAAATGAGCGAGCAAAAGTTGTCCTCTATATTGTGACCATAGTGCTTGTGGTGGTCTGGATTTTTTCGGCTTTCTCAAGAGGTTCACGCTCGTTCCGTCATGTGTTCGACAACAAGAGCAATGTGAGGATCCAGGAATTTTCTGTTGAGATGGATAGAGGCGTGCAGCATGCCGTGTTCACTTTGGACGGCGGAGCCGGCAGTTTTTCAATCCAGGATACTACCGGCTCCGTAGTGAGTGCCAGGACGGAATCAAACGTAGGATCATATAACTTCGACAGCGACAAGAATGGAGGGACAGAAACCATGAACCTGTCGATGAAAAATGGCACTCACGATTGGCACTTCGGTCATTCGGAGAATAATGTGAAGATTAGACTAAACAGCAAGCCTGATTGGAACCTGAACATCAACGTTGGTGCTTGCGCCGGTGATTTCGACCTTACGCCATACAGGGTGCGCTCGGCTAACATTGACGCCGGCGCTTCGGACATTACCGTGAGACTCGGTGAGAAGTCCGACACTACCAATTTGGATATAGACACGGGCATTTCTAAGCTGACAATCTATGTTCCTGCTGCGTCAGGGTGCCAGATCGACGACAAGGCGGAACTCTCGGCAAAATCGTTTGACGGTTTCACAAAGAACGAAAACGGGACTTACCGCACATCCAATTTCAAAAACACTTCAAAGAAGATCTTCGTCTCACTCGACGCCGGCGTTTCCTCGATAAGGGTCGTCAGATACTAAGCGTCCCGGATAGATTTCTGCGGGCGGTTAACAGTTTGCCTCTGGCTTGAAGGAGTCCGCGACGATTCCGCCCGCGTTTCCCCGGGAGGGATACTCATTCCGATTCAATAGTGGTCTACAATTCTTCCTTCCTTTCGGTGGTGTGCCAATTCATGTTTTACCCAAACCACGAAGATCGCTAAGATACGCCAGGGATCTATTAGCGAGAAAGAACTTCGCGATCCCTGCGATCACTGCGGTTCAATTATTTTTCTTCTTTGAAGTGAGGCTCAGATCAGGACACTAACCTCTATTCATTTCCTTTTATATCTAAGCCATGGTTCATAGATTGTGAAAAAAACCGGAGGTCGGTAGTGAGAAAAGTCCTGTTCACTTTATTGCTCCTTGTTTCCAATGTGTTTGCGATGAACGATGCCAGGCTTCTGAGATTCCCTGACATTTATGGAAATAAAATCGTCTTCGTATATGCGGGCAACATTTACGAAGTCGCCTCCGAGGGCGGTGTTGCGAGAAGGCTCACTTCGGGACGCGGCTTGAAGCTGTTTCCCAAGTTCAGCCCGGACGGGAAGTGGATCGCGTTCACGGGCCAGTACGACGGGAATTTTAACGTCTACGTGATGCCTAGCGAAGGCGGTCAACCGCGGCAGCTGACTTTTCGACAAGATGTATCCGGCGTTCCGGAACGAATGGGCCCGAATGATGAGGTGATCACCTGGACACCCGACGGCAAGAGCATCGTCTTTCTCTCAAGGATGCACACCTTCAATACGTGGTTCGGCAAGCTATACACGATCTCGTTCGATGGGGGCATGCCTGTGAAATTCCCGGTGCCGAAGGGCGGATTGCTCAGCTTCTCGCCTGATGGAAAAGAATTCGCATACAACCGGATATTCAGAAATTTCAGGGCGCGGAAGAATTACTACGGCGGAATGGCACAAAAGATCTATATCCACGATATGGCCACCATGGATGAAAAGAAAATTACATCGTGGAAGGGAACCAACACAGACCCGATGTGGTACAAGAACACGATATACTACCTCTCCGATGAGGGGGCGAGCCACATGAGGAATATTTGGGCTTACGATCTGACGACAAAAAAGTCGCGGCAGGTGACTTTCTTCAAGGACTACGACTGCAACTGGGCATCGCTTGGACCGAATGCAATAGTCTTTCAAAACGCCGGTTACCTGTACGTGCTTGACTTGCCCGGTGAGAAACTTAGAAAGCTTGACGTAGATATCCCGAACGGTGAAGCTGCTTCGATGCCGAGATGGGTCAAGGTCAGCAACGATATAGTGAATTTTGGAATCGGCCCTGACGGCGAGAGAGCCGTCTTTCAGGCACGCGGCGATATTTTTACTGTGCCGAAAAAAACGGGCAATACCCGGAACCTGACCAACACTTCCGGCGTCGACGACAAGAATCCTGCCTGGTCGCCGGACGGGAAGTACATTGCTTATGTCTCCGACAAGACAGGCGAGGACGAGATCTACCTGCGCGAGGATAAGCTGAATTCAGAACCTATCCAGATCACCCACGGCAATACATACTTCATGTACCACCTTGTCTGGTCTCCTGACAGCAAGATGATTTTGTACACCGACAACAGCTTCAGGCTATGGTATGTGGACGTCGCACAGAAGAAACGTGTGCTGGTCGACAAAGACTCTATTTGGGAGATCACCAACTATTCATGGTCTCCGGACAGCCGCTACGTCGCCTACGCAAAGCATCATAAGAATAACTTCACTTCGATTTACATCTATTCTGTCGCTGATCAAAAGATTCATGAGATAACTAACGGTTACACCAACGACTACGATCCTGTTTTCGATACCGAAGGGAAATATCTGATTTTTGTTTCCGACCGGAAATACAACGGGGTTATCGGCAACTTCGATATGGAGTTCACGGACACGAAGTCGGAAGGAATCTATATAGCCACTCTCCAGGCTGACAGCGCATCTCCGTTCACACCGGTGAACAATGAGGTGAAAGTGACCGGGGAAAAATCCAAAGGGTCACAAGTTGAAGGCAAAAACCACGAAAAGAAATCCCCGCAAATCAAAGACGTGAAGATCGATTTCCAGGGGCTGAGCCAGAGAGCTGTCGAAGTTCCAATCGCACCGAACAACATCACAGGCATCAGCTCGACAGGAGACCGAATTTACTACCTGACTGAACCCACGATGGGCCTTTCCGGTAATGCGTCAGGAGAAGAGTCCGCTCTCCACTGCTACGATCTAAAGGACAGAAAAGACACGGAACTCCTCTCGCCAATTGATGGTTACCAGCTTTCCGCCGACGGTAAATATATCATTTACCAGGATAAGAAAACCTTCGGGATAATCACGTCAAACCCTGAAGAGGAGAAAGTCGGCGGTGGAGAGCTGAACCTTTCCGATATGAAGGAGTTCGTAAACTTCCATGAAGAATGGGCCGAGATGTTCAACCAGGCCTGGCGGCTCGAGCGCGAGTTCTTCTACTCACCCGAGATGAACGGTGTGAATTGGGATGCGGTCAAGAAAAAGTATGAAGTACTGGTTCCATATATCAACAATCGGTACGACCTTACTGGTCTCATAAGCAGTATGATCGGTGAGCTTGGCAACTCGCACACGTATGTTGGCGGTGGATATTATCCGAAAATTCACGCGGTGCAAACCGGGCTCCTGGGGGCCAATTACACCCTCGACAAGGCCAGCGGTTACTACAGGATCAGCAAAATTATGATCGGGTTGAATACAAAATCGAACAGGATCTCCCCTCTGACACTGCCCGGAGTGAATGTCCATGAAGGCGATTACATCCTTGCAATCAACAACCTGCCCGTGAAGTTTCCGATGAGTATTGACAGCGTAATGCAGAATACTGTCGGAACCACCGTGACCTTGCTCGTGAACTCAAAGCCGGAACTCAAAGGCGCATGGGAAGCGAAAGTAAATCCGATCGGCAACGAGCTGGATCTTCGTTACAACAACTGGATAGTCTCGAAGCGCCATCTCGTTGACAGTCTCTCGCACGGTAAGATAGGCTATGTCTATTTGCCGGATATGGAAGCTGCGGGACTCAATGCCTTCGTTCAGCAGTACTATCCGCAGATTACAAAGGAAGGACTGATAATCGACGAGCGCTACAATGGCGGCGGCTTTATCGATGAGCTTCTTCTCGAACGGCTCAGGAGAATACTTGTCGGAATGTCCATGTCGCGTCATGGAGCGCCGACGACCACTCCGTCGCCTCTATTCAACGGCTACATGGCATGTCTCATTAACGAGTATTCGGCATCCGATGGCGATATATTCCCTTACTATTTCAGGAAGTATAATCTCGGGCCGCTCATCGGCACCAGGACGTGGGGCGGAGTTAGAGGCATTACCGGTTTCAGACCGCTGATCGACGGTGGCTATATCACCGTACCACAATTCTCGATCTACGGACTCAAGAGCGAATGGATAATAGAGAACTGGGGTGTGGTGCCGGACATGAAAGTGCACCAGACGCCGAAGCTCGTGATGGAAGGCCATGATCCTCAAATCGAGGCAGCGGTCAACTACCTTATGAAGGAAATTGAAAAGAACCCGAAGAAGCTTCCGCCGAAGCCGCCATACACGCCGGCATTCCCGCCTGAACCTCAGCATTAGTGAACTCGAAGAACAGAGTGGAAAGCGGATCGCACGAATCAACAAGTAAGTCGGCCAGCCTGGTCGACTTACTTTCAGGACACGTTCGTTTCGACGCGCGCGAGGCTGTTCCAAAAGGCGGTCTGCCTCATTCACTCTACGATCTACGATCCCGTAGGGAGGTCGTTGATCGAATGATTGTATCGGGAGTCCGCTCTTCAAAGCGGACTGGACTCCCGCCTTTCTGTCCGGTAGGTAGACTTAGAGCGCGCGGAAATGACAGATCGGATGACGTATTAGTTCTTTTGGGACTACCACTGGAGAGCCGATCAATCCTACTCGTGCATCATCGGCGTGCTGTTCCTTGTAATGCACGATTCCGAATTGAAGATCATATCAAGAAGCATCGGAGAAATCATTTAACATGGAGAGTTCCTTATTCCATCCCTTGAACTAACCATCTTCATGGTCGTTTCACTGGCTGTGCTTTTCATTTCCAGAAACGGTCTCCGTGATCGTCACTCGTACGGGTACTACCGTTTCTTTGCACTTGAGTTCACATTGTTGTCAGTGGTGAGAAATCTTCGGGTTTGGTTCGCCGATCCCTTCTCAGTGCTGCAAATCATTTCGTGGCTGCTTTTGGTATGTTCGCTGTATCTTGCGGTTTCAGGATTCAAACTCCTGGGCTCTTCACGCGCGGCGGACAAATCAGACCCCGGCGAACTCGTCCAAACCGGCATCTACTCGCTTGTACGGCACCCGCTATATTCGTCTCTTGTCTTCCTATCCGCCGGATCACTTTTCAAGAGGCCGTCACTCTTTTCAGCAATTCTTCTATTCGGGTGCGCATACACTGCCACTGTCACTGCACTGGCAGAAGAGAAGATTAACATTGACAGATTTGGCGATCGTTATGAGGACTACATTGGCAGGACGCGAATGTTCATACCATACCTATTCTAGATGAACCGGAGGAGAAATTGAAAGAACGATTGAAAGTGTCCGGGCAGGATTTCAAGAGGCTCTTTGTTGAGTGGGGCAAGTACTACTCGTTGCCGCTGAGCTGGAAGCTGAAACAATGGCTGATATTCGGCGAGTTGATGCTACTGGTCGTTATATCCGCGTACTTTGACGAGCCGGTCAGGTACTTCTTCTTCACTCTTCACGGTCCTGTTGAAAACAAGATCGCGGGCTTCGTCCATCTCTTCGGTACCGGCCGCCCAACGCTGTGGCTATTCTTCGCTTTCTACATCGTCGGGTTTGTCGCGAACTGGAAGAAGGCTCGTGACTATGGGATCATGCTGGTACAGGGATTTCTATATCCAGGACTAATAACTATCGCATTGAAATCGGCTGTCGGGCGCTGGCGTCCCTGGAATGGTCACGGCCGTCTGACTTTCAGCCCGTTCATCACCGGTCCAAATGCTTACCTGTCATTTCCTTCCGGCGACGTGGCAGTCGTCTTCGGACTCTCAATAGTCATGGCATCACTGGTGGACAACAAGATCTGGAAGGCGCTCTGGATACTCCTTGCGATACTGGATTCGCTCTCGCGGATCTATTATGACGCGCACTGGTTTTCCGATGTGGTGTTCTCCACCATCAATGCGGGGATCGGAACATGGTGGATAGTGAAAAACTATCGCAGGACGGAGGGATTGAGGACCACCTGAAAGGGAAAATCTAATGAGCATCGAGAATGTGCGATCTCACTTGAAGAAGTGGAATCGCGACAAAGATATAATTGAGTTCAACGTATCGAGTGCCACTGTCGAGCTTGCGGCGCTTGCCTTAAAGACGCAGCAATCACGAATTGCGAAGACTCTGTCTTTTAAAAGTGACAATGGAGCACTATTGGTTGTGACCGCCGGCGATATGAAGATCGATAACCAGAAGTTCAAGCAGGAGTTCGGCTTCAAAGCGAAGATGTTGAACCCCGATGAGGTCAAAGAATTGGTCGGTCACGAAATCGGCGGGGTCTGTCCATTCGGCGTCGATCCCGCGGTGAAGATCTTTCTGGATATATCTCTGAAAAGGTTCGACACCGTTTTTCGCGCCTGCGGCAGCCCAAACTCAGCGATAGAGATGACCTGCAAAGAACTCGAAGAGACGTCTGAAAATGCGAAATGGGTCGACGTCTGTAGAGCCAGAGAAATTGTTTAGTCAGCGGCAGAAACCTACCCCCTATGGCAGTGGTGATGTGAAGATGGCTTTGCCGTTGGCAGTTCACTCATGAAGAGAGAATGTCCCTTCGTTTTCACGCGGTCAGCGAGCCTGCGTCTTCGGTTTTTCAATAGTCTGCTGAATTCTACGTGGTCACCGTCGGCAGGCAGACAAGAATAAATGGAGCATCTCGGAGATGAATGATAGTAACGAAGGTTTTATGAGAGAGGCAATCGCTCTCTCGAAGGAGTCTGTCAATTCCGGCGGCGGTCCGTTTGGAACCGTAATTGTAAAGGATGGCTCGATCATTGCCCTCGGCATGAACCGCGTAACGGTATGGAACGATCCGACGGCACACGGAGAAATCGTGGCGATCCGGGAAGCATGTAGAAAACTCGGCATGTTCCATCTCGATGGTTGCACACTCTACACGAATTGTGAACCCTGTCCGATGTGTCTCGGTGCGATCTACTGGTCGCATCTGTCCGGAGTTTACTTTGCAAACACCAGGGAGGATGCCGCGACGATCGGCTTCGACGACGTTTTGATCTACAATGAAATGAACAACGCCTTCGGAGATCGCAGGATGCCGTTCCATCAGATTATGCGGGATGAAGCGATCGAAGTGTTTCAGACATGGGCAGGGAAGATCGACAAAGTCGGGTACTAAAAGAAGAGCACACCGTGGGCGCAAGACAAAGAAGAACACCAGATAGGTTTACGACTCATCGAGTCGTAGACTCGTTGAGCACATAGGGCATGTAGTTGATTGAGCCCGTCCATGTTTTCTATGCGCCTATGTGATTGAATCTTTCAGCGTGGGAAGCTTGGTATTTTCTCAGGCATTCGCTAAAATTGAATCACAAAATGCAGACGGGCGAAGTTGCAAAAAAATGATCGGTACCGAAACTTACAGTTTTTCTTGCGCACACATCGCCTCGTTGAATCACACCGACTCCTCGACCTACACCCAATTAATCCATGACCAAAGAGCAGCACAAACAACTTGAAGCGGACCTCTGGAGTGCCGCGGATAATCTCCGTGCGAACTCCGACCTGACTTCCAACGAATACTCAGTCCCGGTCCTCGGACTGATCTTCCTCAAATTTGCCGACAACAATTACAGCCGGTACGAAAAGGATATCCTCGCCGAATACCAGAAGCTGAAAGACACTCGCCGCGAAAAGGAAATCTCCGAAATAGCAATTGCGAAGTGCCGGTTTTACCTCCCCGAGTCGGCAAAGTACGATCACCTTCTGAAACTGAAAGAAGAAGAGAATATAGCGAAGGCCGTGAGAAAGGCGATGGTGGATATCGAGACCTACAATTCCGATCTCGCGGACACCTTGCCGAAGGACGAATATCACAGGTTTGCAGACAGCGAGAGAACGCAGACAATTCTCAAGGACTTGCTGAAAAATTTTGCCAATATTCCGATGGATGCACAGGGCGATTTGTTCGGCAGAATTTACGAGTATTTCCTTTCAGCTTTTGCCAGAACTGAAGGCCAAAAAGGGGGAGAGTTCTTTACGCCCCGCTCGGTGGTTCAATTGATGGTATCGATTATTGAGCCTCACGGTGGTGAAGTGTTCGATCCCGCGTGCGGCTCCGGCGGGATGTTCGTCCAATCAGACCACTTCATCAAGCTGCACCGTAAAGAACTTGAAGGATCGGACCGGGGCGTCTTCTTCAGCGGCCAGGAAAAGAAATCTGAGACAGTGAAGCTGGCGAAGATGAACCTGGCCGTAAACGGACTGCGAGGGGACATAAGGGTCGCTAATACCTACTACGATGACGAATTTACGAGCTTCGGGAAGTTCGACTACGTCCTCGCAAATCCTCCATTCAACGTCGACGACGTCAACATCAGCTCCGTGGAAAAGGACAAGCGCTTCAACACGTACGGAATCCCGAGGAAGAAGACGAAGGCAAAGAAAAAAGACGCGGGCAAGGAAGCCGTTCCGAATGCCAACTACCTCTGGATTAACCTATTCGCAACTTCTTTGAAGAAGAACGGCCGGGCCGCACTCGTCATGGCAAACTCCGCATCCGACGCGCGGCACTCAGAGGCGGAAATAAGAAAAAGACTGATCGACGAGAACCTGATCTACGGCATGCTCACGCTTCCTTCCAATATGTTTTACACCGTCACGCTTCCGGCGACACTCTGGTTCTTCGACAAGGGAAAGAAGGACGACAGGATACTCTTCATCGATGCGCGAAACATCTTCACGCAGATAGACCGCGCACACCGCGAGTTTTCAGACGAGCAGATTCAGAACATCGCCGTCATCAGCCACCTGCGGAAGGGTAACCGTGGGAAGTTCGTCAGGCTTGTGGACGATTATTTCAAGTCCGGAATGGAGCGCTTAAATGAAAACAAGGAGATGGTCGAGCCTGTTTCCAAACAGCTTCTCGAAGTGCTCGACGACGAAACGGGAAAAGCGACAGTCGGCGAGCTGATGAAGCAGTGGGCTGCGCTCGACAAGCTGAAGTTGAAGTATGAGCAATACAGTCAAAAGTACGGCAGCGAGAAATCGATTGAGAAGAAGAACAAGGCCCAGCAGCAGCTGCGGGAGGCGTTCAATCCGTTCTTCACGGCGCTCCATGACGGCCTGAAGCAGCTCGACAAGATCGTGCGCCAGCATGAAAAGCAGCAGGCCGAGGAGGCGCTGGCAAACGGCAAGCGTGCCGCCGTCGACCGCAAGGTGAAGGCGTTGAAGGAAGCCCTGGAAGAGTTGCACGGCGAGGTGAAAAACGCCGAGATGTTTTACCAGCACATACACTGGCTTCAGGAGCGGTTCCCGAACGCGGAGTACGAGGACGTGACCGGCTTATGCAAACTTGCGGGGCCTGCTGACTTGAAAGAGCAGGAATATTCGCTGAATCCGGGAAGGTATGTTGGAGTGGTGATTGAGGAGGATGGGAAGACGGAGGAAGAGTTTGTTGATGAGATCGTCAGTCACGTAGAGGAGTTTGAACGTCTGACGGGCGATGCTCATAAGCTGGAGAAGGAGATCTCTAAGGATTTACGAATATTGGCTGGAGAGTCATGAGGGGCTGGACTACAAAGACTCTCGGTGAGCTGTGCGATGCTGGAGGAGGATTGGTTCAAACCGGTCCGTTCGGTTCACAGCTTCATGAGTCTGATTATTCTGAGACTGGAACACCTGTGGTGATGCCGAAGGACATCATTTCAGGTGGCATCGACCACTTCGGCATTGCGCGCGTTTCGGAGGCACACGTGGAGAGACTTCGCCGGCACAAATTGTTAGAAGGTGATATAGTTTATGGACGTCGAGGTGATATAGGCCGTCACGCCTTGATCAAGGGGACAACTGTCGGATGGCTGTGTGGTAGTGGCTGTCTTAGAATCAACGTTGGGAAGTCTGCGGTGATTCCGGAGTTTCTTAATCTATACCTTCAACTGCCTGAAGTTATTCGTTGGATAGAGGGGCAGGCGATTGGCGCAACTATGCCAAATCTCAACTCAAGTATTTTGAGAAGGACGCCTGTAACATTCCCAACTGACCCAACTACTCAGCGCAAGATCGCCGCGGTACTCTCGGCTTACGACGAGCTTATCGAAAACAACAAACGGCGGATCGCGCTCCTCGAAAAAATGGCGGAGGAAATCTACCGCGAATGGTTCGTGAGACTCAGGTTCCCGGGGCATGAGAAGGTGAAATTCACCAAGGGGATACCACAGGGCTGGACAGTGCAGAGACTTGGTGACTTTGCCAAGGAGATAAAAAAGGGAATCAAGAAGAAAGACTTGCCGGACGACATGAAATACATCGGTCTTGAACACATCTCCAGAAAGTCGATCTCGATTAAGGACTGTTCGACTTGTGATACTGTCGACAGCAATAAGCTTTTCTTTCAGGAAAGAGATATCCTTTTCGGGAAGATCCGTCCATACCTGCACAAAATCGGCTTTGCGCATTTCTCAGGTGCCTGTTCGTCAGACACGATAGTGCTTAGACCGACAGAACGCTATTACGAGGGCTATCTTCTCCTGACAGTTTTCAGCGACGCTTTCGTGGAACTCGCTTCGGTAGCGTCGAAGGGAACCAAGATGCCTCGCGCGGATTGGGACTTCTTAAAGAAACTGGAGTTGTCTGTGCCAGTGAAGAAGCTTTTGGAACAGTACCAAGTTCACTTCGAGGCAATATTTTCACAGATAAGGAATCTCCTTGAGTCAAATCAGATCCTGTTGAAAACTCGCGACCTTCTTCTTCCTCGCCTCATCTCCGGCAAGCTTTCGGTGGAGAATTTGGATATTCAGTTTCCCCCGGGGATGATGGAGGAGATGAAGGAGGAGTCCGGGAGTTGAGTCGAATATGTGTGGGATTGCCACGCTCCGCTAAAGCGTCGCTCGCAATGACAGGAAGTCTGGCAGAGCTCGCCCCCACCATAACCCGTCATTGCGAGGAGTCCGACTCGCGCAGCGAGGCGGACGACGCGGCAATCCCCAAGATGAAACCTCAGAACAGTGGAGCCAGTGCTCCTGATGGACTACTATATAAGGGATCGCCATGCCCCGCTCGCGCTTACACGCGATCGGGACTCGCGATGACAAGTGATTCTGGGATTAGACTTGTATGTTCACGAAAACGGCCATGTTCACGTCGCCGTGAACACTGCCCAAATCGTGAACACGCCAAAAGCAGTAGGTCGATACAGAAGTAAGGTTCACATATTGAATTGAGACGTAATAGTTGAAATCCGCTGATGCCTAACTTCATCTCCGAAGAGCAAATAGAAGAAGCGCTTATTCAAAAGCTGCAGATGCTTCACGGATACGACTCGCTGAATTGCTACACCGAAGATCCTGAAGATCTGAATGACGGCTCCCACCGGGCGAGCAAGCGGGAAGTCATACTGGTCGACCGTCTCACTCAGGCTGCCATAGAGCTCAACGGGGATATACCGGAGAAGGTGATACTCGATGCCATAGGGACATTTGCCGAAAGGCGGCAATCCATGTCGCTCGTAGCCGCGAACAAGGATATATACGAGCTGCTTCGAGGCGGTATTCCCGTCGAGTATGACGATGCAAAGGGAAGCAAGCACAAGGAACAGCTCCGGCTGATTGATTTCAAAAGTCCGGCGGATAATCATTTCCTCGCCGTCTCGCAGCTGTGGATCAAAGGCGAGATCGGCTTCCGCCGGCCGGATGTACTTCTCTATGTGAACGGAATCCCGCTGGTCTTCATCGAGGTGAAAAATTCTAATGTCAGGCTGAGAACCGCCTACGACGACAACCTGGTGACCTATAAGAAAGAGATTCCGCAGCTCTTCCAGCCCAACGCGTTTTGCGTTCTGTCGAATGCCATCGAAACGCGGGTGGGGAGTCTCACCGCCGAATGGGAGCATTTCTTCACATGGCTCCGGCCGGACGACGAGAAATAAAAGGTCAACCTCAAGGAGATAGAGAGGAAGGGGACAAGCCTCGAGAGGGTGATCGAAGGCCTCTTGCCGCCGAAGCGGCTCCTCGATTATGTCGAGAACTTCATCCTCTTCTACAAGGAGAACCAGAAGATCGTCGCACAGAACCACCAGTTCATCGGCGTCAACCGGGCCTACGAATCGTTTGTCCACAGAAAAAAGCGCGAAGGGAAGTTAGGAGTATTCTGGCACACCCAGGGATCGGGGAAAAGCTTTTCCATGATCTTCCTCTCAAGGAAGATATTCCGCAAGCAGACAGGCAATTTTACGTTCGTCGTGGTGACTGACCGCGATCAGCTGGACAAACAGATCTACAATAATTTTCTCAGCACGGGCACGGTCACGAAGGGTGACGCCGCGCAGCCGAACGACGGCGAAGAGATGCGGAAGCTCCTTGGACAGAACAAGCGGGTGGTCTTCACCTTGATTCAGAAATTCTGGTGGCCAAAAGGGAGGAAGTACCCGCTTCTTTCGGAGCGCAGCGACATTATAGTCTTCGTGGATGAGGCACACCGTACTCAGTACAAAACACTCGCGGAGAATATGAGAGCCGGACTTCCCAATGCCCAGTACTTCGCGTTCACGGGTACTCCGCTCCTCGGACCCGACAGGAAGACCAATAAATGGTTCGGCAAATATGTATCCGAGTACAACTTCCAGCAATCCATAGACGACGGGGCCACGGTGCCGCTGTTCTACAGCAAGCGTGTTCCTCAAGTCGCGATCCAGAACGACAGGCTCGGCGATGAGTTTTACGAGATACTCGAAGACGAAAACTTGGATGAAGCACAGCAGGAAAGGCTGGAGAGGAAGTATGCCGTCGAGCTGGAAGTAATCAAGCGCGACGACCGGCTCGAAGCGATCGCAAAGGATATCGTCTATCACTTTCCACGGCGCGGATATCGCGGGAAAGGCATGGTCGTCTCCGTTGACAAATTCACAGCCGTGAAGATGTACGACAAAGTGCAGCACCGCTGGAAGGAGCATATCAAAGAGCTTCTTGGCCAAATAAAGGAAGCGAAGAGCGAAGTCGAGAAAGCGAAACTGCAGGACATTGTAAACTACATGCGCTCCGTAGAAATGGCGGTCGTGGTCAGCGAAGAAGCCGAAGAGGAGAAGAAGTTCGCGAAACAGGAGCTCGATATTAAGCCTCACCGGGATAGGATGAACAGGATCGACGAGAATGGCCACGACATCGAATACAACTTCAAAGAAGAGCCGTCACACCCGCTCCAGCTCGTATTCGTTTGTGCGATGTGGCTCACAGGATTTGATGCCCCTACCGTTTCGACAATCTACCTCGACAAGCCGATGAAGGATCACACGCTCATGCAGGCAATTGCCCGGGCGAACAGGGTAACGTCATGGAAGATCGGCGACGTCGAAAAAAGGAACGGCGAAGTCATCGATTGCATCGGCATCTTCAGAAGCATGAAGAAGGCATTGAAGGACTATGCCCACGGGCGGGAAGGACAGGAGGATGCTCCGGTAAAGCAAAAGCAGGATCTCATGAAGCTCCTCGATGATTCCATCTCTGAAGGGCTGGCTTTCTGCAAAGAAAGGGATATCGATCTGGAATCGGCGTTGAAGAGTGACGATGTTTTCAGGGAAGTGGGTGTCTTTAATGAGTTTGCCGACAAGCTCCTTGCGAAAGACGATTGGCGCAAGGGATTCATCGTGTATGAGAATACGATTACGTCGCTATATGAAGCGTGCAAGCCGGAGATACTTGGAAATTCGATCGTCCGGACGGTAGCTGCCTTCCAGTATTTGCGCGGCGTGTTGGACAGCATCATAGATCAAATGGATATGGAAAAGGTCGGGCTGAGGGTGAGCCGGTTGCTGGATGAAAGTGTAGTCGCGGAGAAACCGGCGGCGAAGGAGGACAAGCCTCCCCAATACACCGTCAGGCATAATTGGAAGTCGCTCGATCTCAGCAAGCTGAACCTGGAGAATCTCAAGGCGGAGTTCAGCAGGTCGCACTACAAGAACATTGAGATCTCCGATCTGCGAGCATTCATCCAGCAGAAGCTAGATCAACTGTTGCACGCGAACATCACGCGCACCGGTTTTGCCGAGCGGCTTCAGGGAATCATAGACGCTTACAATGCCGGCAGCTCGACCGCGGAAGATTACTACGAAGAACTCCTGAAATACGTGCAGAATCTCAGAGCGGAGGAGGAGAGACATCTCCGCGAAGGATTGACAGAGGACGAGCTGGAAATTTTCGACCTGCTCAAGAAGGACAAGATGACGAACGAGGAGACGAAAAGGGTGAAGCTCGCCGCAAAATCACTGCTTCACCGCCTGCGGGAGGAGAAGCCTGTCGTTCTTGTCCAGGACTGGTACAGGGACAACCAGACAAAGCAGCGAGTGAAGACAACCGTCGAGGAAGTGCTTCACAAGCATCTGCCGGAAAGTTACGACAGGATGCTCTTCAAGCAGAAGTGCGACCATGTGTTCGACATGATGCTGGACTACGCGTTCAAAGGCGGGAAGTGGGCGGCATAGAAACTTAATAACACCGCTTTGAACGGGCGAGCGGCAGACTGAAGACCTACATATCAAAGAATCATATTCAATGTTCAAATTCACATGGCAGGAAAATTATGTTTAGCTCTTCCTTTTTCACGACCACCTTCCTCCAGAAGTCAAAGAGAAGCCGGAACTACTTTTCGAAATCCTACGGGCAGCTCTCCATCTGTTTGTGACAGTCGTTCAAATGCTGGAGGAACTTGGAGCTCCACTCTTCATTTAGTTTCTTCCATTCGACGCGGGAGCCGTGCCCAAGTCATTATAAGGATTGAAGCAGAAACGTCCTTAATCGAGCACCAAGCGTGCGATCGGAACTGTCGATGATGGAGGGAAAGCTGTCTGAACCACGATTTATGGGATTAAAGGATTTACTTGATTAGTGACAATCATGGTAATCTTGAAATCATGCGAATCAAAGTTCAGACAATGGGAGCAAAAATGTCTGAACCACGATTTATGGGATTAAAGGATTAACTTGATTAGTGATAATCATGGCAATCGTGGAATCGAGTAAATCAAGGTTCAGACAATGGAGCCGTCTTGACAATAGCCGACGGCGCCTTGAATGACTAACCTATTTCAAATTTGCCGAAACCAGTACCTCGGAAATGCCGGTGCCGCCGCGCGCGATTGGTCCGACAGTCGAGAGGTATATTGTCTGACCCGGAATGATTGTGGAACCGCTCGGTGAGCCCAATGAATCTTCGTGCTGTGTGTATTTGTAACATTTGAATTGGCCATACGGGACGGTCAGTGCCTCGTCCGTCGAGTCGACCGTCATCTGAAGCGGCGTGATAATCAAACTATTGTTTGAGGCAAGCTCATAGCCGGAGTTGTACGAATCTCCTGCGGCGGCAGGATACTTATACAGAAGAACCGCGGTATCCAGATCGGGGAAATACTTGTATATTCCGTCCTGCCTCGCTGTAATGTACTGGTCGACATAATCGTCTGATCTCAAGAGGAACCATTCCTCACCGTTGATATCCTTCTCGCCTGCTATCTCTTCTCTCACCGTATCCGTTCCCATGATTTTTCCGTTGACAGAAAACGTCTTGAGAAACGTCCACTCATTGCCGACCTTCAGCGGGTAGATTGGCGAGTCGATGCCGGGTCCGGCGGTCTGAGCTTCGCACAGAAGACCGACGTGAAAGGACAAACCATTTGAAAGATTCCACGTCAGATTATATACGCCGGTCTGAATAGGTTTCTCGAATAGATCGGCCATCGAATAACCTACGCGGTAGAGTAAGCGCGACTGAAGCGGGCCGATGGTTTCTCTTGCGATGAGATTGCTTATCACCGTCGGACCGGAAGCTATGGTATCGCCCATGCTGTCGGCTAGCAGCCATCTGTAGAAGTAATCACTCACGAGTATCGATTGGGACGTATCGGTTTCGTTGAACGCAGTCAAAGTCATCGACAGCCCGTCGAATATACTGAGAGTATCTTTCGATACTGCGAAGGTATACCGTGTACCATCTTTGGTTTGGCTTGTCGTGCCGGGGTTGGATCCGACACCGACAGGATTACCCGTCTGATCGCAGCCGCTGCCAAAAGCTATAGCGGCCAGCAACGGAAAAAAGGAGATCATTCTTTTCATAGACACCCGTTTCCCTGTTGAACTAATATTACAGACCGGCTTCTTGCATGTCAAGTCATGGCGGAGGCTCAGCTTTGAAGAATCTACGCACAGGAAGCAAAATCGAACCGGCAATCCCAATCATGCAACCCACATGACAGCGATTCCCATGTATTGTACCACTATGTAATCGATCGTAATGCACCGGTCACACTTGCGTGTGCTCGGAACTCGCAATGGCCGGAGGCCGAGCGACTGCATTTTTTGACTCTCCGCCTTTGACCACTGCTTTGTACACCGCCATCCCCCATCGTACCTCTGAGCGAGCCTGTAGTAGGTAGACGAGTCGAAGAGTGAGCGAGGCCTGGCGCAGCCGATGGCTACCTTCCTTCTTAGGAGTCAGCTCAAATAATCAGCATCGCATCTCCAAAGGAGAAAAAACGATAACCTTCATGTTTTGCGACTTCATAAGCATTCAACATAGTCTCGCGGCCGGCGAATGCACTGACCAGCATGAGCAGCGTGGACTTCGGCAAGTGGAAATTGGTGATGAGCGCGTCTACTACTTTGAATCGGTAACCGGGCAGAATGTAGAGAGAAGTGTGCCCCGCAAAAGGCAAGACCGCTGCGCGTGCTCCTTCGGCCGAGTTTACTTCAGTTCTCGGTACTTGATCCGCCGCTGACTCGAGCGTGCGCACTGCGGTCGTTCCTACTGCCACTATTCGACCTCCGGCCTTCTTCGTATCGTTAATCCTTTTCGCAGCCGCAGAATCAAGCTCGCACCATTCAGCGTGAATCTTGTGATCGGTCGGGGCATCTTCGGTTACAGGTGCGAACGTATCGAGCCCGACATGCAACGTCACATATGCGATGTCTACGCCGCGATCTCTGAGGTGCTCAAGCAGCTGTTCTGTGAAATGCAACCCAGCCGTCGGTGCAGCGGCTGAGCCCGGCGTCTTTGCATAGACCGTTTGGTATCGTTCGGGGTCTTCTAATTTCCGGTGGATATAAGGAGGCAGGGGAACCTGACCGTCTTCAGCGAAGTGAGATTCAACCGGTTCGGCAAAGCGCACCCTGCGGCGTGAGCCATCCAGTACTTCAACAACTTCAGCCTTGAGTCCATCATGCAGGGTTGCGACGCGACCTGTCGACATGCCTCTGCCGCCGACGAGACACTCCCAGATCAATTCATCTTCCTTCCGCAACAAAAGTATTTCTATCTCTCCGCCGGTATCCTTGCGCGCGTAAAGCCGGGCGGGGATTACTCTTGTCTGATTCAGGACAAGCAGGTCGCCAGGTTTTAGGTATTCGCCGACGTTGTGAAAGGTATCGTGCCGGATGCTTCCACGGATGCGATCCAGAACCAACAGCCGTGAAGAGTCTCGCGGCTCAACGGGTTTCTGCGCAATGAAGGACTCTGGTAGATCGTAATCGAAATCGGATGTTCTCATAATTGACACTTGTTTACCTCAGCAAATTCAAAATCAAAGAGTGCTCACGGATGGACACCGAAAAAACAAGATAACCACGGATGCGAATAATATGAAAAAGATCATTGAGAATTCGGTAGGACATCGCATTCCAGGTATATCGCACTATAAGATCTCCGGCTCGCACGAGATTATTGACCGCCACCCCGTTCAGTACAGACCGTGCGAGGTCCCGCAATGTCCTGAGATCTTGCGGGGAAGTCCGTGATGCTGCTTCCATTTGCCGGTTAAGGAGTTTGTCGAAGTCTACCGCCTGATAAGGCATGCACCTAACAACAATTGATTTCAGAGGGGAGTTTATGGCGATTTCTTGAAAGGCAGATATTTGAATCGAACGGGGAATTGGCGGAGGTACAGTCACGTCTTTCGACTCCTGCACCGAGGCACCATCGAAATGAATCAGTTCCTTTTCCAATTTGGGTTTCCTTAGCTCCCGCCGTCGTTCTGATCGGGTCCAACTGAAAGCGGGTCGAGTCGGAGGACAAGCGGGTACGTCGGGCCGAATGCACTAAACGAAGGGCTAATCGCTGACCATCCGGTAAAGACATGATCTCACCATTGATTAGGGTAATCGAGGTCACTTTGTTAGACCTGAATCGTTTTCATCGATCCGTCATCTTACCGTAGACAAAACAGCTATCAACATAAAAGGGAATTTAGAAATGCCGGAGCATTTGACGAAACAGACATTTTTGGAGAAGGTATTCGACTACGAGAAAAATAAAGAGTGGAAATTCGCCGGAACTTTGCCGGCTGTAGTGGACTTCTGGGCCCCGTGGTGCGGGCCGTGTCGGGCGGTAGGTCCGGTTATCGAAGATCTCTCCAAGGAGTACGAGGGGAAGGTTGAGTTCTACAAAGTGAACACTGATGAGGAGCAGGAACTCGCCGGCGTATTTGGGATTCGCAGCATCCCGTCCTTGCTCTTCATTCCGAAAAATGGGAGACCTCAGATGGCGGTCGGTGCACTGCCGAAGGAGCAGTTGAAGGAAATCATCGACAATGAACTTGTGACTGCCGGTCAATCAACAGAAAACTAACTAATCTGTTTCCTGTGTTGAATATCAGCTAACACTTCCAGCAATTAACGTCCGTTGCCGCTTTCCTGAGTAGTTGAGAAGAGGAGCGGCAAGTGGCCTGCCTTCGAAGCTTCGTCATACTTGTGGATTCCGCCCTCGATCTATTCCAACAGGATCCCTTCCCCTCGAATAGCATTCACCGATCCCGCCTTCAAAAATCTTTTCAGCTTCATTGCCTTCATATCACCTGCGACTTCAACATTCCACGGCCAATGCGATTGGTCAGTGTGGCTTTGTTGACTGAACCATGGTATTGTTGTGCTCCCCGAGTCTATCTAATGGTTCTTTGCTGGTTGAACCGATGTACCTCTTTCGAAGTCTTGCGCTCCAAAGAACGTATGTCCAATACATGAGCCTACGAACTCTAATGGTTGTTGAAGCGGAGAGGGAGGGATTCGAACCCTCGATACCAGTTTACCCAGTATGACGGTTTAGCAAACCGTTGCCTTCAACCACTCGGCCACCTCTCCAGTTGAATTCTTTCTGTTTTCGCCGTTGTTGTTTCCCGTAGGAACGGCGAAAGTGCCAAGTTAGGCTCTCGAAGTGCCACATGAGTGCCACATTGAGTGCCACACCTGATTCTTATTCTCACTTCACAAAGAACAATTCCCCTAAAGCGTCATTCCGGCACTTCCGATGCCATGCAATTCACTGAAGGGGAACTGTTAGAAACCCGTGTGTGACTCGGAAGTTTCGAACGAATTCAATTGCTCGAACAAAATACAAAACGAGGCGACACCATGCAAGAAGACAAAAGGCGAATCAAAGTAATTCCTTCACATCATGGTACAGCCTCAGTTCCTTTTCAGAGGGTGATAATCGAAGAAATTAGACTGATTTCCAATGTTTTTGTTATTTGAAACGAAACCGAACTGCCTTTTTATCTATTGGTATATACCCCGATTTAGCGCCTTTCGCACCCGCTTGCAAAAGGCCATGGAAGTACCTTTTGATTTATTCTTGCAGCGTCCTCCGCGTCAAAATGACTACTCGAACAAGTCTGCATGCGTGCCGGTACGGATTAGGACAAGCTCGGTCTCAGTCACTTGATAGATTAACAGCCAGTCCGGTTCAATGTGACATTCCCGGCAGTCTTCGTATTCACCGTGAAGAGAATGGTTCCTGTATCTCGAATCAAGGTTCCTGCTTTGCATCAATGTCTCCAGAACGGAATGAAGTTTATTCACTTCATAGCCGCGTTTTAGACAGCGTTTATAATCCTTCCTGAACCTCGATAGTCGCCGGATATTCAGCATTACTTGTTCAGGTCAGCAATCAGCTCCCTGGTTGAACGGAACTTCTTTCCCTTGCCTGCCCGTGCTTCTTCAATCGCCTTTCGTGTCTCTTCATTCGGAATCTTCACGTCGAACGGAATCCCTTTCTCAAGTTGGACGCGCCTGAAGAATACATTGACCGCCTCAGCTGTACTCAACCCGACCTTGCTCAATATCTTCTCCACCTCGCGTTTCACCTCCGGCTCAATCCTTACCGCTATCGTTGCTGTCTTAGGCATACGCTCACCTTTCTTTGTTTCCGTCAATGTATCACATCCGTTAGACACAATCAATGACAAGCGGTAACGAAAGCATTCGTGAGAGAATGCCGGACGCATCTCGCTCATTCCGTGACACCACTCCCCACCAAATCAGTTCTCCTGTCCATGCTGAATGTTGAACTTCGCAGCGAGTCCGTTTACTTCCTTATGCAGCTGCTGAGGAAGTAGGTGAGAGTAGATTTCAGTTGTCCTGCTCGTTGAGTGTCCAAGGAGCTTCTGCACCTGGTAGAGAGACACACCGGACATGACAAGACCGGAGGCAAAGGAATGCCGGAGGGAATGGAAGTGCAGCTTATCATTGAGACCGGCACGGCGGACGTACCGCTTGAACCGCTGTGAAACTGTTCCTTCCTTCATCGGTTTTCCTTGTGTATCATGGAACACCGTCACAGTTTCGTGCCGGATGTTTTCCTTACGCTCTGTCAGAAGTCTTCGCAGCTCCTCACTCATAGGAACGACACGGGAACGTTTGCTCTTCGTTGTGAATACCTCACTGTTTTGAATCAGAATTGTTTTTGCGGCAAAGTCAATATCCGTCCAGCGAAGTGCAAGCAGCTCTCCAAGCCTGAAGCCCGCGAGAAGTCCAGTGATGCATAATTCCCGGAAGTCTTTATCCTCCACAGCGGAAAGGAACAGCGCAAATTCCTTTTCGTTGAAGTAAGCAGGTATCACGTCCGGTGGTTTCGGCTTCTTGACCTTGCGGAACGGATTCTCTTTGATAAGCTCCCACTGGATAGCCTTCTCGAATGCAGACCGCAGGGCAATGTAATATTTCCTTGAAGTCCACTCGGATGCTTCCAGCTTCTTTACGCCGAGAAAATGCTCAATTTCTCTGATGCCTGTTTTGTCCAGGAGTCTGTCACCCTCGACTCGAATCAATTCCCTGAACGCTGTCTCATACGTCTTCCGAGTCTTCTTTGTGTGAACACCGGCAGAGTATTCAAGAAATTCCTTCGCGTACTCAGTTAGGCTTATGCTCTGTGTCGATTTCATTTCGTCTAATCCTTCCAGCAAAGTGTAAGTGTTGCGGTTCCCATCTCCTGCTTTGTCAATCCGAATATGTCCGCACCGGAAAAGTTTCTGAGTGTGTCTTGATACTCGCTGCACGCCGGAGGCCCGCTGAATTGACCTGCCCCCGTTTGTTGTACCAACGATAAGTTAGTGATCCGGTCAGGCATTGGCAAACTGAACCGGATAGAAAGCTTCTGGAGCTGGGGGTCTGTAGCCGAGTGAGCTGTGAGGTCTCACGGAG
>JAJYIT010000046.1 GCA_021789975.1 Bacteroidota bacterium | reverse complement strand
CCCGGCAATTTGCAAGGCAAACCGGATTATCGTATGAAACGGCATACATGCTCTTAATGAAACTTCGGGCCGGACTCATAAACCCCTTCAGATCAAAGCTAAAAGGCGTTATTGAGATTGATGAAACGTATATCGGCGTTAAAGAAGAAGGAAAACGTGGCAGAGGCGCAGGTGGTAAAGCCCTTGTTGTGGGAGCCGTTGAAGTCATAGACACATCAAAGAAGAAAATCGGCGGTCGGATCCGAATGAGAAAAATTGCTTCTTCATCCAGTGAAATCTTACTGAGGTTCATTCAGGACAACATTGAGAGCGGTTCCACAATAGTAACCGATGGATGGCAGAGCTATAATATAGCCGAAGCATACGGATATGAACACGAGATCATCGAGGGGGAATCTTCAATCGAAGTAACCAAGAATTTAATCCACATTCACAGGGCTTTTTCTAATCTCAAGACATGGATCAACGGGACACATCACGGAGTATCTCCGAAACATTTACAGGCATACTTGAATGAGTATGTCTTTAGATACAACCGGCGACGTGTACCCTTTGAGGCGTTTAACGCAATCCTCGGAATCGGTACGGTTAGAGAAGCCCCAACGTATTATGAACTTTATCATGCAGGAGAAAAGAAAGGTTGGATTCATCCGAATCCTAAAAAATAATCATGGAACTCAAACGATGGCAAAAAATCATGGAACTTATCGCTTTTCTGGTTGTATTAACTCAGGTTATGATTGTTTTAGTTTTCCTAAAGGCACAACACCAAATTGATGCCCTAACTCAAGCAATCCAGCAATTAACGTCAAGAATGCGATGACTAAAATAGCCCAAGTTGTCCAATGTGGTTTCCGTGATTTTCTAATTTCAGTGATAATATCTTTTAGAAAGGGATTGGGGTTTGCACTCCATTGTCCGAACACTGGTAACATGATACAATCTAATGTAACCTACTCAGATGAGCAAACCCGATAAGCATGAAAATGTATTTGAAAGGGATTACCAATGGAGAATCTAAGCATCAAAGGAAACTGGGATGAACTTGCCGGTAAGCTGAAGCAAGACTTTGCCAATCTGACGGACGATGATTTGCTCTTGAAGGAGGGCAAAGAGGAAGAGCTTCTCGGAAGACTTCAGCAAAAGCCTGGAAAAACCAAGGAAGAGATACGTAAGCTGATTGAGAAGCTCTGACAGAGTTCTGTCAAAGTGTTTGACACTCAGCGCGTCCGCCAAACGTAAGCCTTGTTCTGACCAGAGGCCGCGCGACAAGGCATTAAAAATATCGGCCGGCGAGAAATGGAATTAAATATCACGCTGCATTTGTTCGCGGACAATAGTCCTTCTCAACCGATAGGACTAACTCTTCATTCATCCCACGGCCCGATTGATTTGTCTTGCGCCTTCCCTTAGCCTGTACTGTGTTCGGAAACATAGGATTGCGTAGCTGAGCGGTCGTCCTGCAAAACAAAGGATTAGAAACGACCTGATTGAGGCTCGAAAAAATTGAAGTGAAAATAAAAGGAGATATTGTCATGAAAAAGGGACTTCTATTTGGACTGGGTTTGAGTATGGCGGTGATCTTTGTAAAACCGGTTGCGGCACAGGACCGCGGATTTGGGATCGGAATAATGTTTGGAGCACCAACGGGGTTGAGCGCAAAACTCTGGACGTCGAAGGTAAACGCTTTTGATTTCGGTCTCGGTTTGCCTCTAGGCAGCGAGAACGGAGGCAGCCGATTCCATTTTCATATGGATTACCTCTGGCACTCGTTCAATGTGATAAATTCAACCGAAAGATTTCCAATCTATTACGGATTCGGCGGAAGGTACAACGGCGGCGGCAGCGGTTATGATGGCTCATTTGGCATAAGAGGCGTAATTGGTATAGCCTGGTTTCCACATTCGACTCCCATAGATGTGTTTGCCGAGCTAGCGCCAGTGCTTCAACTTACCTCATCTGTTGGCCTGGGGCTCGAGGGCGGTGTAGGAATAAGATACTTCTTTGAATGAAAAGTAATGATTGTGTGCGGCCTGATAAGGAAGGACCATACAATGCAACTGTCTGTTATAATACCGCTATCGCTTTTTGGCTTCGCTCGGTTCAACATCGCGGAAAATCCGGTTCAGACGTCGAGGCAAAGCTCTATTGCCAACATAATCGGTGCTGCGACTGAAGCCGTTCGGCTGATGCCGGGATGTTGCAACTATGAGATAGGACATTACTTTCATGAAACCGATATCCAATAAACCACTCATCGTCGCATCCGTGGTTTTAGTAGTCTATTTGCTGCTCTTCGGCGGCGAGTTGAGTGCGGGTATCTTGCTGTTCGGTTGGATACTCATCACGAGGAAGGCGCAGAATGCGCGGTGGGCATCCGCAAAACCGCGAATCCTGGCGTCGCCTATCAGCCGTGACATAATGAAGCGAATCTCACAGGGCGATTTGGAGCGCAGGTCGATGCGCCGCGGGTGTCAAACGCCAAGAAGGCTTGCCGGATGACCAGGAAACACAACAGGAACCTAGGTGATCTTCTTTGTGGTGGTCGCGCAGCGTATATGCAGATTCTTTGTTCCGGAGCGCCGCTTCTCATCAACGGCTTTGACCTGGAGATAAACTAATCGAGGTTATGACCATGCAAGACACAAATATCGAAACCCGACTTCATCCCGCCGATGCCGAGTTAAGCAGGCGAATTGTGGTACTGGAAGAACATCTGTTGGAAAAGGAAAAGACTGTGGAGGCGCTGCAGGATTCCGAGAAACGCTACCGGCGGCTCTTTGAATCAGCGAAAGACGGTATACTTATTCTCGATGCAGAAACCGGCAGGGTAGTTGACGTCAATCCTTTCCTGATGCAGTTGCTCGGATATTCATACCACGCAGTGATCGGAAAGTATATCTGGGAAATAGGCGTATTCAAAGACATTGCCGCATCCAAGGAAGCTTTCAAGGTACTGCAGGATAACGAGTACATCCGTTACGAGGATTTACCGCTGGAAGCGTTCGATAAACGGCCAATCGCCGTGGAGTTTGTCAGTAACGTTTGCCTCGTGGACCATAGGAAGGTAATCCAATGCAACATCCGTGACATCACCGCTCGCAATCGGGCCGAAGCCGAACACAAGCGTTTGATAGCGGCCGTAGAGCAGGTCGAGGACGCAATCGTCATGACCGATGCAAAAGGGATCATCCAGTTCGTGAACTCGGCCTTCGAGCGCACGACTGGCTACAGCCGGGAGGAGGCCGTCGGCCAGAATCCGCGTATCCTCAAAAGCGGTCAGCAGGACGAGTTGTTTTACAGTAATCTTTGGGATACTATCTCAGGCGGCAGAACCTGGGCGGGCCGTATGGTCAGTAAGCGCAAGGACGGGACTCTCTACACTGAGGAATCGATGGTTTCGCCGGTACGCGACGCGTCGGGCCAGATTGTAAACTATGTGAGCGTCAAACGGGATATCACCGAGAAACTCCGACTGGCTGCCCAGTCTCAGCAGGCTCGGAAGATGGAAGCCGTAGGGCTGCTGGCGGGCGGCGTGGCCCATGATTACAATAATATGCTCGGCGTAATCCTCGGCTATACGGAACTTGCAATGAAGAAGGTGGAGGCGGCCCAGCCTCTATATGCCGACCTCCGGCATATTTTTAATGCCGCGAAACGTTCCGCGGACATAACCCGGGAATTGCTGGCCTTCGCCCGCAAGGAGACAATCGCTCCTGTAGCGCTCGACCTGAACCGGAGCGTCGAAAGCATAGTCGAGATGCTCCGGCGACTCATCCGTGAGGACATTGATCTGGAATGGCTGCCGACGGTTGGCCCGTGTCCGATCATGATGGATCCCATCCAGGTTGAACAGATTCTGATGAATCTTTGCCTCAATGCGAGGGACGCAATCCCCGGCGTCGGCCAGATCACTATCGAAACGGGAAGCGCCATCTTTGACGAGGCTTACTGCGCTGATCATGCCGGGTTCGTGCCGGGAAAGTATGCGCTGCTTGCCGTCAGTGATAGCGGAGACGGTATGGACAAAGATACCCTCGGTCATATTTTCGATCCGTTCTTCACTACGAAAGAGTTGGGTCAGGGGACCGGCCTGGGGCTCTCTATGGTGTACGGCATCGTCAGTCAGAACAACGGATTCATTAACGTTTACAGCGAACAGGGAAAAGGAACAACCTTCAATATCTATCTGCCTTCGTGCTCGGACAAAGGAGTCCAGAGCCGAATGGAAAAGACAGCGGAAATTCCTTCAAGCTGCGGCGAGACTGTTCTGGTGGTGGAGGACGAACTGTCGCTTTTGATGATAGCCAAAATGATGCTGGAAAAAATGGGCTATCGGGTGCTGATTGCAGGCACACCGTCTGAGGCAATTGGTCTAGCCGAGAAACACGCGACCGAAATACAACTTCTTATTACCGACGTAGTCATGCCGGGAATGAACGGCCGGGACCTGGCGGAACGATTGCACTCTCTCTATCCGAATTTAAAGACTCTCTTCGCGTCGGGCTATACGGCCAACGTGATCGGCCACAGGGGTGTGCTGGACGAGGGCGTGAGCTTCATCCAGAAGCCATTCTCTATGAAGGACCTGGCCGTCAAAGTGCGAGAAGCCCTGAGAGACAAGTGAGCGTGCAGTGCTATCGGGAACAGCATACAACTATCAGACTCAAAGGAGGCTGGCTATAGATGAATAAGAAAAAGAACAGAAGGATAGCGGTCCTTTTCGTAGTGGTCGCAGCGCTTGTACTCCTTTTCGGTGGCCTGGCTCTCGGAAAGGTAGAGCCAGACGGCGGGCTGAATAGGAGTCAGTGAACGGGCGGCCCCGGTTTAATGTGGCTTACGGTCGTGCTTGCCGCCGGTCTTTGTGTGTTGTTGGACCAGATGCTTTTCAATAAGAAACCGTAATATAGCCGCGATGTACGAAAGTGCAGTCTAAAGAAGATGTAGGGACGCTATGTAGGCAATGACAAGGTACTCGCAGTACTTAGCCAGCTCCTGGCCGAACAGTTAACCGCCATCAACCAGTACAAGGTGCGTTCTTAAATGTGTGAGAATTGGGGCTACAAGAAGCTTCTCGCAGAGATCAGAAAACAGGCAATGGATGAAATGCAACTGGCGCAGATCGAGCATACTGAAAACGCGGCATCGCGATTCAAGGTTGTTTGAGGACTCGATTAAGAGTGTTCTCGCTGTGTCGTTCGAGACGTTATGACCGGATTACTAAATCCGCACTGATTTTGTGGAGGGAAATGCACGATGAATAACGCAAAGCTACTGAGCCCCTACAAAGAAAGGTCCCAGGGCGCTATTCTTCTCAGCGGCGGATATACACTTGAGCGCGCCGAAAGCGAACTGGAAGGCGGACTCGCGGCCCTGATCGCACTCGGCGGGTCATCTATTTGTAACCCCGACCTCGTCGAAAGATTCGTTAACGGCTGGCCGCTCTCAAAAGACCTTGACGCCGCTTCGTTTTATTCCCCGGGTAAAGAGGGATGTACCGACTATCCCGTATCGGATTGTCTACCGGAGAGAACCTCGGCAAACAGCCTGCGAAAGTCAGTTGAGTAACTGAAAAAGAGGTGTAGCATGGAAATACAAATACGCGAGGACGAACAAAACATTCTGCCGCCGGCTGATTGGGCGGGAGAAATCCGGAGACTGCAGGAAGAGCTGATGAACGAGCGTGACCGAAATCTCCGCACGCTCGCAGACTTCAACAATTATCGCCGTCGGAGGGAGCGTGACGGCCGCAAGTTTGCCGGGGAAGGCAAACGCGAAATCATACTTCCACTCCTCAGCATCATCGATGATTTGGAGAACGCAATGCGGTGGGCAGGCGGCGATGAGGGACCCTTTGTTCGGGGCGTGCGTATCATCCACCAGAAGCTTCTTGTTCTCCTGGATACGCACGGAGTCGTCGCTTTCGAGAGTTTCGGCACACCGTTCGACCATAATCTGCACGAAGCCGTGGCGATGGTGGAACGTGAAGACGTTGAACCCGGAACAGTTGTCGATGAGCTCCGCCGCGGCTATCTCTGGAACAACGAACTGCTGCGCACGGCGCAGGTGCGGGTCGCCGGATGAGAAATGTGCTGTACAATAGCGTCCGGAAGAATCTACGTAGCGGCAGTATAATCTTGAGGATTTGCAGTGTCGGGACACGTCTGCGCGTTCTTAGGGTGGAGAGTCTGCAGTGAAGCGTCCCATTTTTCTGGTATTCGGGAATTGGCGGCGGAAGTTCCCCCAAGAAACAGAAGAGCCAATTCGAAGTGAGCTTTTCAGCGTCGAGCGGCTCGAGCAGCATGCTGAGAGCCTTGCTGCCGCTCAACGCGTTACGGCGGAACCCGGAGCGGGTCGACCGTTGACAGTGCGCTTGAAAGATAACGGCCGGGTATTGGTCCACGCTTATCGAACCATCGCGAAGGCCATTAGCGAAGAACAAGTCATCATGCCCGCGGCGGAATGGTTGGTTGATAATTTTCACATTGTGGATGAGCAGATTCGCAGAATTCGTGACGACCTCCCGGAGGGCTACTATCGTCAGCTCCCCAAACTTGCGGAAGGCCCGCTCGAAGGTTATCCACGCGTGTTCGGGATAGCGTGGGCATTTGTCGCACACACGGACAGCCGGTTCGATTTGGAGGCACTGAGACGATTTGTGCGTGCTTACCAGCGAATCCAACCGCTAACTATCGGAGAACTTTGGGCGGTGGCGGTCACGCTAAGTATCGTACTCGTTGAGAATTTGCGCAGGTCGGCCCAGCGTATTGTTACTAGCCTCATTGAGCGTCAGGAGGCAAACAGCGTAGCCGACCGACTGCTCGGAGTGAGTATTACTGACGCCGAACCGCCTGATGTAGCGCTCCAGCGGTTTGCTGGAATGCGTGTGCCGACGGCATTCGCGGCACAACTCGTCCAACGATTGCGAGATCAGGATCCGGCAGTTACACCCGCGCTTCGCTGGTTGGATAAGCGTTTGGCAGCGCAGGGAACTACGTCTGAGAAGATCGTCATCGAAGAACATCAGTTCCAGGGCGCGATGAGCGTCACAGTCCGAAACGTTATCACGAGCATGCGTCTCATGTCTTCCATCGACTGGAAAAAGTTTTTCGAAAGCGTGAGTCTCGTCGATGAAGTCTTGCGGGCAAATAGCATTTTTGCGGCAATGGATTTCCGGACCCGGGACAGCTACCGTCACGCAATTGAAGAGCTCGCCAGAGGTTCACCGCACACTGAAATCGAAGTCGCCGAAAGCGCAAGCCAGCAGGCACAAGACGCTGTAGGCGATGAACAGAACGGTCGGAAGAAAGATCCAGGGTATTACCTTATCTCGAAGGGCCGTCTCTCCCTTGAAAAGCAATTGGAGTTTCGCATTCCTCTCAGATCTCGGTTTGATCGGGCTGTAGCAGGTGCAGGAATGCGGGGGTATCTCCTGACAATCGCATTCGTCAGCGGATTCATGCTTGTTTTGCCGCTGTTCGGCGTTGCGAAAGATGGTGTGACCGGATACGATCTATTGCTTCTCACGCTTCTTGCAGTCATCCCGTTATCGGATGTCGCCGTGGCGTTGGTGAATCGTTGGATTATGAGGCGGTTCGGCCCGAAGGCGCTACCGGGATTGGACCTTCAAGGCGGTGTGCCTTCGAGCCTGCGTACCATGATCGTCGTGCCAACTATCTTGACGACGCGTGAGGAGATTGAAGAACAGATCGAGCGTCTCGAAGTTCATTATCTGGCAAATCAGGATGGCGATCTGCGCTTTGCACTTCTTTCAGACTGGAGGGACTCGGCAACGGAGAGTGCGGAAGGGGACGACGTACTACTCAGCATTGCGGTTGAAGGTATTGCGCGCTTGAACAATCGGTACGAAACGGCGACGGTCACCGAGCGATTCTTTCTTCTTCATCGGAGACGATTGTGGAATGAGGGAGAAGGGAAATGGATGGGGTGGGAACGGAAACGCGGCAAATTGCACGAGTTGAATCGATTGCTGCGAGGTGCGACCGATACCAGCTTCCTAACCACCAGGGACCATCGGGCTCTTGCCTCCTCTCGCGTTCCATCCGGCGTTCATTATGTGATCACCCTTGATGCCGATACCCTGCTCCCGCGTAGAGCTGCAAGGCGTCTTGTGGGGAAAATGGCCCACCCGCTGAATCGACCGACCATTGATGCTCAAACCGGCCGCGTGATCGATGGATATGCAGTACTTCAGCCGCGAGTAACTCCAGCATTGCCGACAGGTCATGCAGGTTCGTTTTTCCAACGTATTTTCTCGGGGCCGGGTGGATTAGACCCATACGCCTTTGTCGTTTCCGACGTGTATCAGGATCTCTTCGGAGAAGGCTCCTATAGCGGAAAAGGGATCTACGATGTGGATCTATTCGAAGCCGCTCTTCAGGGGCGTGTTCCCGAAAACGCAATTCTGAGCCACGATCTGATCGAAGGAATTTTTGCCGGCTCTGGACTGGTTTCCGACATTGAGGTTATGGAGGAATTTCCTTCCCGATATGATGTTGCCGCGGCCCGACAACATCGATGGGCACGCGGCGACTGGCAATTGCTTCCGTGGATTCTTGGCCGTGGGGGCGACTCAAGCAGAGAGCCGCGTCATCGGAAGATCCCCTTGACGGGCCGCTGGAAGATGCTCGACAATCTTCGTCGATCACTGTCGGCGGCAGCCGCGTTTCTTGCATTGCTGGGAGGGTGGACACTTCCTGTCGTTTCTGCAGAGATATGGACTGGGTTCATTCTTGCGACAATAGCTTTGCCCCCGCTCCTGCCGTTTTTCGCGGGCATTATTCCACGGCGACGGGAGATTTCGAAACGAGGTCATATGCGTGCGGTGGGTAAGGACTTGCTCCTCTCTCTCTCTCAGATTGGCTTTCACATCGCCCTCCTTGCACACCAGGCATGGTTGATGGCTGACGCTATCGTTCGTACACTGTTCCGTCTCTTCGTCAGTCACCGACACAGGCTGGAATGGGTGACCGCCGCGCAGGCGAAGTTCGGCCTCCCTCTCAATATCCGTGGGTTCTACCGGCGGATGGCAGGCGGAGTAGCCCTTTCGATTGCTGCGGGAATAATCGTCGCCGTTGTGCCGCATCACTCATGGCTGACGGCGGCTCCATTCCTGGTTCTGTGGGTGCTATCACCAATTGTGGCACAGTGGACAAGCCGTCCGCAGGCTTTTGACGCCCCGAAGCCGATCTCCGATGTTGATGCACAACGGCTACGGCTGATCGCTCGCCGCACCTGGCGGTTTTTTGAGACGTTTGTTACCGAGAAGGATCACATGCTCCCCCCGGACAATTTTCAAGAAGGTCCGAAGCCGACGATCGCCCATCGGACTTCTCCGACAAACCTTGGATTGTACCTTTTGTCCACGGTCGCCGCGCATGATTTCGGCTGGCTGGGTATGCACGAGACCGCAGAACGGTTAGAGATAACCCTCACAGAAATGAACAGACTGGAGCGTTTCCGCGGGCACTATTACAACTGGTACGATACCAAAGACCTTCGTCCACTCGACCCAAAGTACATTTCCTCCGTTGACAGCGGGAACCTAGCGGGACATCTTATCGCCATTGGAAACGCGTGTACCGAGATGATCACACGTCCTCTGGTGGATTCGAATTGGATGGCGGGAATTGCGGATGAGCTCATTCTTACCCAAGAATCCCTGTGTGGACTTCCGAGCGATCATCCAAGTCAGACGGTGATTAGAAAGCAGCTGGAAAAGGAACTCCGCGCGTTGTCCGCCTCACTCCGAGATGTCCCCGACGCCCCAGCCGCCGTCGTGACCGAGCTGGGAGAAGTCGCGCACCATGCCAGCACCCTTGCCGACAGTGCACGCATATTGGTCGAAGAGGATGGAAAGGGGGGGCACTCCGAATGGGGGGCCGACGTCTTGTTCTGGGCCGAGGCAGTGCGGGCATCCGTCAAGAGTCATGAGCTCGATTGTGAATTGTTGAAGCCCTGGGCCCGTCTCGCGGCTGCGGTGCAATCTGATCCGGAAATGGCTCATCACGATATCTTCAGCTTCCTGGGCGGCTCGATCCCGGCACTCTCAGATATACCACACCGATGTGAGGACGCAGTCTCGATTCTGACATCCCAACGGACAAGATTGCGCGCTGCAGGCAGCAAAGGCAGCTCCTTGGCGGTGGTGGAGGCTTTAATAGACTCCTTCAAACGAACAGGTGACTTGGCCCAATCCCTCAAGCAACGTCTCGCGTCGCTGGAGGAGGCGACGATCAAAATGTTTGCGGCAACAGATTTTGGTTTTCTGTTTGATACCACGAGGCAACTTCTCTCGATCGGGTACCGGGTTGCCGAAGGCAATCTCGATGCCAACTGTTACGACCTGCTTGCCTCAGAGGCGCGACTGGCGAGCTTTGTCGCAATAGCAAAGGGTGATGTGCCGGTCCGAAATTGGTTTCATCTGGGGCGATCAATGACCCCCGTCGATCACGGTTCGGCATTGATTTCGTGGTCGGGATCAATGTTCGAATACCTGATGCCTTCACTGGTGATGCGTTTGCCTGCTGAGAGCCTGCTTGGACAGACAAACCGGTTAGTTGTCCGCCGACAAATAGAGTATGGTAGTGAACTTGGGGTGCCCTGGGGAGTTTCAGAATCCGCATACAATGTGTGTGATCTTGAGTTTACGTATCAATACTCGAACTTTGGAGTTCCCGGTTTAGGTCTCAAACGCGGTCTCAGCGAAGATGCTGTTATTGCCCCGTACGCAACCGCGCTGGCTGCGATGATAGATCCGAAAGCGGCTGCTGAAAACTATGGTCGTCTTGCTGAAGCAGGAGGCTCCGGAAGATTTGGATTTTATGAGGCACTGGACTATACGCAGTCGCGTCTTCCTGAAGGCAAATCGGTTGCCATCGTCCGCAACTTCATGGCACACCATCAGGGAATGACCCTGGTCGCGATCGACAATGCTCTTCACGACGGGGCAATGTGCGCCCGTTTTCACGCCGAACCGATCATCCAGGCGACCGAGCTGTTATTGCAGGAGCGGCCCCCTCGTGATGCTGGGGTAGCCCGTCCGCGAGCCGAGGAAGTGAATGTGGCCGTCAATGTCCGCGACCTGATACCGCCGACGTACAGAAGGTTCCATTCTCCGCATAGTCGCGTTCCGCGAACCCATATCCTCTCCAATGGCAACTATGCAGTTATGATCACCGGTGCGGGATCAGGATACAGCCGCTGGCGAGACCTGACGGTCACACGATGGCGCGAAGATGTTACTTCTGATTCCTGGGGTTCATACGTCTTTCTGCGCGATATGCGTAGCGGAGATGTGTGGTCGGCAGGTTACCAGCCGACCGGCATCGAGCCTGACAGCTACGATGTGGAATTCTCCGAGGATCGCGTCGAAATCGCCCGGCGCGATGGAAGGATTTCGACAACCCTTGAGGTAGCTGTCTCTCCAGAAAGTGATGCCGAAGTACGACGTGTCTCGGTGTCTAATCTTGGAATCCGGGTCCGAGAGATCGAGTTGACTTCCTACGCAGAAATGGTATTGGCTCACCCTGCCTCTGACCGGACTCATCCCTCCTTCTCGAAACTCTTTGTCCAGACGGAGTTCGTATCTGATGTTAATACTCTTCTTGCGACACGACGGCGACGGACGCCCGAGGAACCCGAAATCTGGGCGGCTCATCTTGCTGTCATGGAAGGTGAAAGTGTCGGCGATGTCCAATATGAAACCGACCGCGCACGTTTTCTCGGACGGGGTCACGACATTCGTACACCGATCTCCGTTATGGAAGGCAGGCCGCTCTCCAGTTCGGTTGGGACCGTGCTCGATCCGATTTTCAGCCTTCGCTGCCGGATGCGGATTCCACCGGGGACTACCGTGCGCGTCGCCTTCTGGACAATGGTCGCGCCAACACGCAGCGAGGTGCTCGACCTGGCGGACAAGCATCGCGACTCAAATGCATTTGAACGTGTTGTCACTCTTGCGTGGACCCAAGCTCAGGTCCAGCTCCATCATCTCGGCATTGGTGCTGAAGAAGCGCACCTCTACCAGACTCTTGCCAGCCACGTTTTATATTCAAATCCCTCGCTTAGGCCCCCGTCCGAAGTCCTGAAACGAAGTGAGCGTGGACAATCAACGCTGTGGGCGCAACGAATTTCCGGTGATTTGCCGATCGTTCTTGTGCGAATTGATGGAGCGGAGGATTTGGAAATGGTCAGACAGCTCCTGCGCGCACACGAGTATTGGCGCATGAAGTTGCTCGCCGTCGATCTGGTGATTCTGAATGAACAACCAAGTTCCTACACGATGGATTTACAGGGTGCCCTGGAGACTATCCTACGGACAAACGAATCACAGCTGACGCCGCGGGCCGAGAGGAAGGCTTCACAAGGCGCCATATTCGTTGTGCGCGCCGATTTGGTCTCAATTGAAGTGCGGATGTTGCTTCAGAGCGTTGCGCGAGCTGTGCTCCACAGTGGCCGCGGTAGTCTCTACAAACAACTCAATAGCCTGGAGGATTTTGAGCCTGCTCTTCCACAGCGGCGCGTATTGTTTCCTCTAAACGCGAGAGACTGGGTTAAAGACAAGTTGACCACCGTGCGAAGAGAGGACGTTAAAAGGGAAGCCGCCCCAACGCCCCAAGTGATGGAGTTTCAAAATGGGTTGGGCGGATTTGCTTCCGACGGATGCGAATATGTCACAATTTTGAAAGATGGACATTGTACACCGGCACCATGGATCAATGTTATCGCCAACCCGACATTTGGTTTCCAGGTGTCAGCCGAGGGTGCGGGCTATACGTGGTCGTTAAACAGCAAAGAGAATCAGCTCACGCCGTGGTCGAATGATCCCGTCGGCGATAAGCCGGGGGAAGTCCTCTATATCCAGGACGCCCAGAGCGGAGAGGTGTGGTGCCCGACGGCTCTTCCAATCAGGGAAGAAGATGGGGAATACGTTGCACGACACGGCCGTGGTTACAGTCGCTTTGAACACTCGTCGCATGAGATAGCACTCGAACTGCTCCAGTATGTGCCGCCCGATGATACCATCAAGATCTCGCGACTGAAAATCAAAAACAATTCACGTAGAAACCGTCGGCTGTCGATCACGGCATACAGTGAATGGGCGCTGGCTGCTTCGCGTGACGCTTCCGCTCCGTTCGTCTGGACCCAGATTGACCCGTTGACGGGGGCAATGTTCGCGCGCAATCCATGGAGGTCGGAGTTCCTGAATCGCGTCGCTTTCGCCGATCTTGCCGGACGCCAAACGAGCTATACCGGTGACAGGAAAGAATTCTTGGGACGCAATGGTACGCTCAATCGTCCTGCCGCTCTCGAGGGAGGAGCGCCACTCTCAAATCGGACTGGTGCAGGACTCGATTCGTGTTGTGCCATGCAAACCCGGATTGAACTCAGCCCGGGCGAGCAGACAGAAATCGTGGTTTTCCTCGGTGAGGCAGCGACGCCAGAGGAGGCACAATCCTTGATTTCACGCTACCGGACGATCGGTCTGGACACAGTCTTCCGCGCGGTGACGAAATTTTGGACCGATACACTTGGGGCAGTGCAAGTGAAGACTCCCGATCGGTCGATGGACCTTCTTCTGAATGGCTGGCTTCTGTATCAGGCAATCGCGTGCCGAATATGGGCTCGTTCGGCATTTTACCAGGCCAGCGGCGCATACGGATTCCGAGATCAACTTCAGGATGGGATGGCGCTTGCGATGTCGAAACCTGAACTGACGCGTGAACATATCCTTCTCGCTGCCGGACGCCAATTTATTGAAGGAGACTTTCAGCATTGGTGGCTGCCCGAGTCGGGCCGGGGAGTTCGTACCCGGATCTCCGATGATCCAGTCTGGTTGCCTTACGCTGTGGCGCATTACATCGAAGTGACTGACGACCTCGGGATTCTGGACGAAACGATTCCTTATCTCGAAGGACCAGTCCTTCGCCCCGGCGAGCACGATTCATTCTTTCAGCCAATGGTTTCCGGTGATGAAGCTACATTGTTCGAGCACTGTGCTCGAGCCCTCGACCGGAGCCTTTCCCGGGGCATTCACGGATTGCCGTTGATAGGCACAGGGGACTGGAATGATGGTATGAGCAAGGTCGGTGAAAAAGGTAAGGGGGAAAGCGTTTGGCTCGGTTGGTTCCTCCATGCAACACTGTCGCAATTCATACCACTCGCTAACGCCCGCGGCGAACATGGGAGGGTAACGGCATGGTCGCAATACGCTGCAGACCTGGGTGCATCACTTGAACGGAACGCGTGGGACGGAGATTGGTACCTCAGGGGATACTATGATGACGGCACACTGCTCGGCTCAGCGTCAAGTGATGAATGCCGCATTGATTCGATAGCACAGTCCTGGGCAGTGATATCGGGAGTCGCAAATCCGGATCGTAGGGCGAAGGCAATGGCGGCGGTGGATAAACATCTCGTTCGTCGTGATGATGCGCTCGTGCTGCTTTTTAATCCGCCGTTTGACCGAACACCGATGGAACCCGGCTATATCAAAGGATACCCGCCCGGCATCCGTGAGAATGGCGGACAATACACCCATGGCGCCCTGTGGTCGGCAATTGCGTTCGCGATACTCGGTGACGGGGACAGAGTGCAGGAATTATTCTCGATGTTAAATCCAATCAATCGCTCAAGCACAAGCGCGGCAATGCAGCGATATAAGGTGGAGCCGTACGTCGTCTGTGCAGACGTCTATTCTCAAGCTCCCCATGTCGGTCGTGGTGGATGGACATGGTACACGGGCTCTGCCGGATGGATGTACCGCACCGGTCTTGAGTGGATCCTCGGGTTTCGTGTGCAAGGTGCGGTGTTGCTTCTTGATCCGTGTATTGCGAAATCGTGGAAAGGATTCGAAATCACGTACCATTACCGCTCCGCACGCTACGAAATCGTCGTTGAAAACCCGAACGGAGTGAGTCAAGGCGTCGCCAGTTGGAAACTCGACGGTGCATTGCAACCCGTGCCCCCCGCGGGAGGTCCGGCACGCATGAGCCTGGCAGACGACGGCGCCACCCATCAAGTCCGGGTCGTGCTTGGAGTACCGAAATAATTTCGTTGGCAAACGGGCTAATCCCTTTATAGTTCCTTGGACCTATTCCATTTGACACGGTCGATCGCTATCTAATTGTAGTCGGGATGAGGGTGCCGCAATAGCGTAATTTTAAGGTCGCGATGTGACCCGATGCGAGATGGCAACGTGAAGTAATGAATTACTGCGGCCCGTGGACGTACGAGTTGCCGGATCATCTCAACGAACAGGAAATATACTGATAAGGAAATTGGAAGTGCCAAGGAGGCGGTTTTCTGAACTTGCGTCATATGTTGAGCACAATTGACCCCCTGGAAGCATATGTATCTGCGAGATACTTGACGAGGGATGATTACGCAGAATAGTTGTATGTCTCCAAGCATCATATGTAAGTCTGTCTCACGCCTGTGCTGCCGCCGTGAACTGAATTGTGAAGGAATTGAACACCGAACATAAAAGGAGAGGATTCTTGCCATGTTATATATTATTGCCGTCGTTCTGATAATTTTATGGCTTCTTGGAATGCTTACAGCCCACACAATGGGCGGCGTTATTCACATTCTGCTTGTCATTGCAATCGTAATGATCTTGGTGAGATTCATTAGTGGCCGGCGAGTGCTCTAACACGGCTTCAGGCAACCAATGCGCAAGATTCCTAATTCTCCGAGCGGAACAAGCATCATTGTTATTGGGGCTGCACTCGTAGTCATAATCGCCGGCATAAATCTGGCTCAGTCGGTTGTCGTATTGGCCCTCATTTCTGTTTTTCTTGCTCTTATCGGGATGCCTCCCGTACTCTGGCTCGAACGGAAACACATTCCCTCATTTGCCTCAGTGGCAATAGTGGTGTCTGTCATGGTTATTGTACTCCTGTTGGTCGGTATGGTAGTCGGTACATCGCTCAAAAGATTTTCCGATGCCCTCCCTTTTTATCAGATGCGCATCCAGGAGCAGCTCAAGGCAGTTGAAGCGCTGCTGAGAAGCAAGGGTATCACAGGAGCCGACAAGCTACTGCTGGAGTATGTCAATCCGGGAATGGTAATGAACCTTACTGCGGGTTTGTTTTACGGATTGAGCTCGGCACTCTCCAATATCGTCCTGATCCTTCTCACGGTCACTTTCATACTCCTTGAGGTGTCAAGCTTTCCTGTCAAACTTCGCGCATTTCTCGGGAATCCGGAAGCAGTATTCCCGCGCTTCACCAGGTTTGCAGCCGACATCAGACGCTATCTTGTCATGTCGACTCTGATTAACCTCTTCGCGGGTATCTTGATATGGATATGGCTGGCTATCCTCGGTGTCAAGTTTCCCATTCTCTGGGGCTTCCTTGTCTTTCTGCTTCATTACATACCCAACATCGGCTCCGTTATAGCCGCAATTCCCGCGGTTCTTCTCGCCCTTATCCAAACGGGAATAGGCAGCGCCGTTCTTGTGGCTGCCGGTTATCTTGCGATTGGTTTCATAGTTGGCAATATCATCCAGCCGAAACTCATGGGGAGGAGGCTTGGCTTGTCCACGCTGGTCGTCTTCCTCTCGCTGATATTCTGGGGGAGCCTCCTCGGTTTAGTCGGCGCAGTTTTATGCATTCCCCTCACCATGACTCTGAAGTTTGCGTTTGAAAGCAATGAAGAGACGAAGTGGATTGGTGTTTTACTCGGCCCGGAGAAACCCGCAGAGGGCGTGGATTCTGTGTTAAAGAGAAAGAAGCATGGCCATGAAAAAACTGAAGATTAAATTCCTGTAGACCGTTGATGGAAGAAAACTCTCGGCAGGTAAAATAGCGCTGCGCGCAAGTCTTGCAGTCGGAATCATCCTCCTCTTATCCGCACTTATATTCGTTTTCCTTCCGCAAGTCTACCTCAACGGGCTTCTCGAAAGCCGGATCATTGACGCGTTTCAAAAAGCATATCCTGAGTATTCAATGAAGATAGCCGGCCTCAACTTCAACGTCCTGAGAAACCGTTTAGATTGCGACTCGATTTCATTGACAAAGATAGACGCCACTTTCTCGTGCCGAGTTGGCGCGTTCTCGGTGGACGGGATCGACTGGTTAGAACTCTACCGCGAAAAGACAATTTCTGCCCATATCATTGCCGGCGCTACTTTGGACGCGCAGGACATTGTTATAAATTCCGAGAAGTTACAAGATCAAATCTGGTGCGGGCGGCTTCATTTGTCAATACCGGATTCGGAGATTGCCGCTTACGCGCTGGAATAACACCCCTCCATAACTGACGGGCAGTTCTTTGAAGGAAGCGGATTCAGAAGTACCAGGTCCCGTTTTGTTGTACCCGAAATCACCATAAACGGACTGGTGTATGCCGGTCTGTTTCATGGAAATAGCTTCCGTGCCCGTTCAATCAATATCCGGGATGCCTTCGTGGATATCCTTGTAAACATGGACAAGCCCTGGGATACCAAAACCCCGGGTCCCCTGATGCCGAATGAGGCCTTGTCTTCGATGAAGGATACCATACGCGTAGACAGTCTGCAAATCGTAAACGGCCGGTTGAATTATAATGAAAGGTATGTTGTAGGGGCGGCTGCGGCTACGGTAACATTCGATAAGATGCAGGCACTTGCTTTAGGAATAGTCAACCATACCGGTCGGCGTGATACTATTGTCATCCGTGCACAGGGAAGGTTTATGAATGTCGCCACGATGAGACTTCTCATGTCTATTCCACTCGGATCGCCGCGATTGTCGTTCAGTTACGGCGGATCCGTCGGCGAAATGCAAGTGAGCAGTCTTAATGGATTTCTTGAAACAGCCGAACGTCACCGTATCAAATCGGGTATTCTCCATGGAGCGACTTTTGACGTGAACGTAAATTCGGGGCGCGCGACGGGCTATCTGCGCGCGGAGTATAGCGGCCTGTCAATCGCCGTCCTCGACAAATATACCGGTGGCGAAAAAGGGATCGCCGATCGGGTCTCCTCTCTCATCGGCAGGATATTCGTTATCCGCGGAATAAACATGCCCGACAAAAAGGGATCGTTGAAAATCGGAGTGGTGAAGTTTACGAGACAGCCGGACGAGCCGTTTATTCAGTTTGCATGGTTTGCTCTTCGAAGCGGAGTCGGCAATGTTGTCGGATTCTGAATTAGTATAGTGAGTGAACAAGGAGCGAACGACTGTCGCTGTATTCCGAAACAAGGAAGCAAGTTGCTTCCTTGATCGCTGTTTGGTTCTCTCCAACACTCAAGTCTCGGCATGAGGCACCTCCGTGAGAGGGTTACTCACCCCAAAGATGTAGATCCTTTATCAGCCCTTCGCACCATTGCTGCGGCCTGCTCTTCTCCACATCTTGTATCCATAGCGCCACGTTCCTGACAGATGGCTCCTAAACTCATATAACGGAGAAATTATGAAGAATAGCATCGCGACATTAGCGGCGATAGGACTTATGGCCGGTATGATCTTAATGGGTTGTCAAAAGACGGGTAGAACAAGCGGCCAGAATTCCAAAGGGAATATTGGAGAAGCGAAACCGGATTCCCAGGCGACATATTCCGACGAGTGGCAGCTATTCAAGAGCAAGTCCGAACAACAAATCCAGGATAATGAGAACAGGATTGCTGCCTTCAAAGCGAAGATGGAGGAATCAGGCACGAAAATGAAAGCTAAGTACAATAAAGAAGTTGCCGGCCTGGAAAAAGCGAACCGCCGAATGCAGAAGAAGTTGGAAGATTATAAGAATGACGGGAAAAGCTCGTGGGAACAGTTCAAGAGAGGGTTCGATAATTAAATGGATAACATCGGGAAAGCATTGAAGGATTTGACTTCGGACAATGGCTGACATGCCCTGGATCTCACGTCAGGCCGCGGCAGATCGGTCTGATTGGCTGCGCTCATGTCTGAGCGTGCTGGAGAGCCGGACAACATAAGAGAGGATAAAATGAAAAGCCTTTACGCAATATTTGGGTCGCTGTTGTTGTCGGTGTCACTTTATGCGCAGGATGATTCTCTGCATCAATGAAGAATCCCGCCGGATCAAATCATGCCGTTAAGCCGCGAGATGTCATTGAATAAGAATGAGGTTAATCGTTATCCCGATCTGGTTTCTAATCCCGACAACACGTTTCTGTCCGGCAGGCTCTGAAGTCTAACACAGGAGACCATTTAGATAACTAATTATGAAAAGCATATACGGACGTATAGAAAGAGGTTTTGAAAAGCTCACCTCTGTTGCAACAGCCATACTCGGCAATTCCATCGCATTCATTATCGCCTTGTGCACTGTAGTATTTTGGCTGACCAACAAGAAGTTTTACACACAGGATATTCATTCCAGCATCGGAGATGTAATCCTCGGCGTTACTTTCTTAAGCTTATTTATTATACAGAAATCATTCGTCCATTTCGCCGCTTCACTTCATCTGAAGGTGAATGAACTTGTGGCGTCGCATGAGCCTGCGAGCAATGCGGTGATTAATGCGGAGGAAAAAACTGAAGACGAGATAACCGAACTGTCAAAGGAATACGATGAACTGGTTGCGCAGATAAGACATGAAAGAAAAGACAAATCTCACAAATGAAAACGACGGGACAAATGTCCATGAAAAGATCATCTAAAGAAGGAATCCCGGGAGTTGCCAAAGCAGAATATATTGAAGTTGAACCCAATGTACGACTGCATGTTACGGATGGGGGCGAAGGGAGACCTATTGTGTTAATACCCGGATGGCCGCTGGGTGATGAAATGTACGAATACCAGTATAAGGATTTGATAAACAACAATTTTCGGGTTATCGGTATTACGCTGAGGGGATTCGGCAAATCCGATAAACCTTACGGATCGTATGATTATGACGTACATGCGTCGGACATAAAGAAGGTTCTAGACAAACTGGATATAAGAGATGCGGTCCTGGGTGGCTTCTCAATGGGCGGAGCCATTGCCATTCGTTGTGCGGCGGAGGATAATGGAGCTCATATTTCCAAGCTGGCTTTGTTCGGAGCAGCCGCACCGATTTGGACGCAAAGGAAGGATTTTCCATACAATCTTCCGACAAGCGCGGTTGACGACTTAATCGAATTGAACTATCGGGACCGGCCAAAGCTATTATCCGATTTCGCGAAGATATTCTCAGCTACTGAGACATCTTTGAATGAAGGGATCGGCAGCTGGTTGAACGGGATCTGCTTGAGTGCCTCTTCTCATGCAACGGCTCAATGTTTAATCGCTTTGCGCGATACAGACCTGCGAACGGACCTGGCGAAAATAAAAATTCCGACGGTGATCATGCACGGCAGAAGAGACAAAATATGTTCGTTTGATCTTGCAGAACAGATGAAAGCAGGAATCTCAGATTCACACATTGTCGCCTTCGAGAACAGCGGGCACAGCTTGTTTCTCGAAGACACTCAGAAGTTTAATGCAGAGCTGATAACATTTGCGCAACAATGAGCTGTATGGCCGACAATCAGCAGGTTAGCGTTGTCGTATTTGTGATACGGCAGTCATCACCAGGGAGAACTGAAGCACAAGGAAAGGGAAATGAACATGGACATGAATGGTACAAAGGACCTAGGGATGTTGCTGCTGGGCATCTGGCTCATAGTCTCGGGTGTGGTCGCGATTGTCCCGGCGGTGTTTTTTGATGGCCTGCGATTGATCATGGCGATACTGGCCATCATCGCCGGAACATTCATCTTGATGCGTCGATAGCAGGATGCACGGCACAGTTGGTCGCTGTGTATGTTGAATGATGAAACAGTCGAACATTAGACATGAAAAGGAGAGGATAAACACCATGTTATACATTATTGCGGTCGTTCTTTTAGTGTTGTGGCTTCTTGGAATGCTCACCGCCTACACGATGGGCGGCTTCATTTACATTCTGCTTGTAATAGCAATTGTAATGATCTTAGTGAGGGTTATCAGTGGGCGCCGTGTAGTTTAAACCACGATTGCAGATATCACACGGACAAAACAACCGTTCCGGTGACCCGCTTTTTAAGAGTTCCCGTGAATCACAGCATGTACCGGCAAGCAGCAGACGCCGCGGATGTTCGGGGTACATTTTAAGAATGATCGCGACGCGGTAATCGCCTCGGTTCGCAGCGCGGTATCTGCTCTTGGATTTGGTCCGGGTGAGGCGGAGGGCGAACTCAAAACACGCCCGCAAGAGACGACATCAGTGGGCGCATCGCGGACACTGAACTAATTGATAATATGATAAAGAACCAGTCTGTGGCAGAGGCTTGGCAGTGCTTTTGGAAATAAAATCTGCCCGTTCCGGACGCGTTCTTCATGAAAACAAATATCGTTTGATGCGGGCTTGCAGTGGAAACGACAAGACCATTTGGTTGCAGGAGAAGGAGATCGTGATGTACTTAGGTGATAATAATTCATATATGATTGAGGAAAAGGCCAAGGTGAACAAGAAGCACAAACCAACACAGAGTGTACGAATTGCTGAGCCGGAATTGATTGGCCGAAGCGAAGGCATCAGGCAAATTCGCTCCACGATTGAAAGGGTAGCTGATTCACCCATAGCGGTTTTAATAAGCGGCGAAAGCGGTACGGGAAAAGAAGTGGTTGCCGCGCTCATTCATCAAAGGAGTTCCAGGCGTGACAAGCCTTTCATAGCAATTAACTGTGCGGCGCTCCCCGAAGACATTTTAGAGAATGAACTCTTCGGTCACGAACAGGGCGCGTTTACAGGGGCCACCGGTCGAAGGGAGGGCAATCTCGAGATGGCCAACGGGGGAACAATTTTCTTCGACGAACTCGGAGAAATGGCTCCGAATAGTCAGGCAAAGCTTTTGAGGGCGCTCGAAACGAAATCATTCAGACGCTTGGGTGGAGGACAGCAGGAGATAAGAGTTGACATTCGCACTCTAGCCGCCACCGGTAAGGATGTCCAGAATGCGCTGAAAAGCGGAACGTTCCGTCAGGACCTGTACTACAGGTTAAGCGCAATTGAGATTCACTTGCCGCCACTGAGAGAGAGGAAAGAGGATATCTCGATGTTAGCTGATAACTTTCTCCTCACATTCTGCGCAGTGCATCAAAGGCCTCTCATGAAGCTCTCGCCCGAAGCACTCGATGCGCTCATGTGGTATGAATGGCCTGGGAATGTCAGGGAACTTCGGAATGTTATTGAGCGAACTATAATAATGTCTTCGGCCTTAACGATTGCCGTGGACGTATTACCGGAGCGAATTAGCGGCGCTACCCGCAAACCTGAATCTATTGTGATTCCTCTGGGAACGTCACTTCGTGAGGTACAATGGATCATCATTCAGAAGACTCTTGCGTTGGTAAGGAACAACAAGTCTGAAGCTGCAAGAATGTTGGGACTCAGTCGGAAGACGCTTCACAAGAAACTCACCCTCAACAAGATGGTGGAAGACTGCTAGGCAAGTGGGGAGTTCGGTGTTGTGAGCAGCTTTCTGTCCCACAGGAAATGTTCCCGTGGTGTTTGCCGGAAAACTGCACTCCGGCTGTCGTTTCGGCCCAAGGTGACATGACCGATATTAAGCGACGAAAGGAATTAATAAAACGAAAAACGGAAAACCATGGCTCCCCTGTAAACCGGGTCGCATTGAACCTGGAAGCAGGAACCTCTTGTCCACTATGACACGCGTTCGTGCAATTGGAAGCACGAAAGAAAACTGCGGAAGCGTTCCTGGCTTGAACGGCGGCATGATGAGTGTGGCGATATGTTAAATGCAGAAATTACAGTCGCTGAATATATTCTGACCCGGCTGAAAGAGATCGGGGTAGACCACCTCTTCGGCGTTCAGGTCGATGGCAAAAGCAGATCATATTGATTAATATAAGACATGACCCAACCAGGAACATAAATTTATGAGGGGGCTAAATGATGAGAACTATTTATCGGTGCAGGCATGACGAATACAAATGACGGGCGGCACCGCTCCATCTTGGAAAGAATTGCGCGTCGGGCTATGGTGGATAGAGGACTTCTTCCTGATTTTTCTCCCCAGGCGCAGACCGAGCTTGACGCAATTCATGAGGCCTTCACAAAAGTCGAAGGATCGACGCGTGATCTCAAAAATCTTCTGTGGTGTTCCATCGATAACGATGGTTCGCGCGATCTGGATCAGCTTACCGTTGCCGAAGCCACGCCCGATGGGGACGTAAAGATACTTGTCGCCATTGCCGACGTGGAAAGTGTTGTCAGGAAGGAGTCGGCACTTGACGATCATGCGAAGCACAACACCACATCGGTCTATACCGCCGCGCAGATATTTCCGATGCTCCCGGAAAAACTCTCGACCGACCTTACATCTCTCAACTTTGAATCAGACCGCATCGCCATGGTCATTGAAATGGTTATTGCCGGTGATGGGTCGCTTAAGAGTTCCGATATTTACAGGGCGGCGGTTAGAAATCGTGCAAAGCTTGGATATAACAGCGTTGGCATGTGGCTGGAAGGGAAGGGGCCGATTCCTCAGGATATCGGCAAAGTCAGCGGTCTCGACGAAAATCTCAGGCTCCAGTATCGCACGGCGCAGAAGCTGAAATCTCTCAGGCATGAGCACGGCGCGCTTGATCTCGAGACGATAGAAACCCGGCCTGTATTTGAGGGAGACGAGATTAAGGACCTCGAGGCTGAAGGAAGGAATGCCGCCAAAGATATCATAGAGGACTTCATGATCACGGCAAACGGCGTGACGGCAAGGTATCTCGCGGCCAAAAAGCTGCCGTCGCTGCGGCGCGTTGTCCGGACGCCGAAACGCTGGGATCGAATCGTCGAGCTCGCGTCGGAGCGGGATTTCAAACTTCCCAACGAGCCCGATTCAAAAGCACTGGATGCGTTTTTGTTATCGGCAAAGTCTGCCGATCCCGACCGCTTTCCGGATCTTTCTCTGAGCGTCATCAAGCTTCTGGGTTCCGGTGAGTATGCCGTCGAGCTTCCGGGGGGAAGTTCTGCCGGGCACTTCGGTCTTGCGGTCAAAGATTATGCTCACTCCACGGCACCGAACCGCCGGTATCCCGATTTGATTACGCAGCGATTGCTGAAAGCGGCGATGGCGGATGGCTCCATGCCCTATAAGGTCGACGAATTGGAGGCGCTCGCAAAGCACTGCACAGAAAATGAGGATGCCGCGAAAAAAGTCGAACGGCTGGTGGAAAAGTCCGCGGCGGCGATAGTATTGGAGTCGAGGATAGGTGAACGGTTCGATGCGATTGTCACCGGTGCGTCTGCAAAAGGAACATGGGTTCGCCTTCTGCATCCGCCCGTCGAAGGGAAAGTGGTGAGCGGCTTCGAAGGCCTCGATGTCGGCCACAAATGCCGCGTAGAGTTACTGCACACGGATGTGGAGCGTGGATTTATTGATTTCAAGAAGGTAGAGTAAGAAGCTAAATCTACTTCCTTTCATTCCCCCAACATGCGGTGAGAGGGAGGATGTAGCTCCCTTTTCATCCCTTCGCACTATTTACCCCCCTCGTTTTCCTTTCTATGTTGGTTCAGTGAATCATCCCGATTATCACAAGACCAATTGATGACCAGACAGAGAGATCGCGGATGACACTGCCCGTTATATGTCAAGTCATGGTTCTTGCACCCGGCGTCGGTGCCGACTCTTGCCGGAAATTAGCGGCGTTTGTCGCCCGGGTTGACGGGCCGGGCGTCACATATCCAGAACGATAAAAAATTTCAAGGGAGGAGCGGGCAATTGATCCAGAAAGATTTGAACGACGAGAACAAGGAAATTAAGAGCAAGGCGTATGAGCTCTACAAAAAACACGGCTTCAAGGACGGCAATGATTTTGTCGATTGGCTTGAGGCGGAAAAGCAAGTAGGAGAAAAATCCAGATCAAAACGCAATAAACGGTCGAGGAACCTTCTTTTCACTATAGAGGGATTATTGTGCGTTATCATTGCGATCCTGTTGATTATGCTTCTCACGAAAAGCCCTCAGGTGCAAGTATCCGAACAGAGCTCTGCTGCGCCGAAGGTCACGGTGCTTGTGCTCGACCCGAATCCCGATGAGAAGGTAGTCGCCTTTGGCGACACGTATTTCGGTTTCGATAAGTCCACGCTCAGCGAGGAGGCTAAGACGGTGCTGGACAGCAATGTGCAGGCCTTGAAGGATAACCCCGGAATAGACGTCCGTGTAGCAGGATATACCTCTGCTATGGGCACGGCGGAAGTCAATCAGAAATTAAGTGAAGAAAGAGCAGACAGCGTGAAGAGCTATCTGATCGCAAAGTGCATTGCGCCGGACAGAATTACTGTGATCGGGTATGGCAGGACAAGACCGGCGTTATATGAAGCGACGCCCAGTGACGCGAACTCAAAGGCAGCGCGGGCTAACATGCGGGTTCTTTTTGAAGTTGTCGTGAAATAGGGCGATAAGCCGGACACCGGCACGGCCGACACAATGGAGATACTTGATGGCAATGAGTTGAGCGTGACTCCGGTTGTTGTATCGGACAAAGGTAAAGCAATTGATTGCAGTCGAGGAAAGGAAATGAACAAATGAAAAACGCAAAACTACTGACCCCCTACGAATTGGGTCGCATCGGGCTTAAAAACAGAATAGTCATGTCTCCCATGACGCGCTCCCGCGCGATCGGTAATGTCCCAAACCAATTGATGGCGGAATATTATGGGCAACGTGCTGCAGCCGGACTTATCATAACGGAAGGGACGTCTCCTTCGCCAAACGGTCTCGGTTACAGCCGCATCCCCGGAATCTACAGTGAGGCGCAGGTGGAAGGCTGGAGAACAATCACTGATGCCGTGCATTCCAGGGGCGGGAAGATATTTGTCCAGCTCATGCATACCGGGCGTATCAGCCATCGTGCGAACATGCAGGAAGATGCGGTAATTGTCGCACCGTCTGCTGTCAAGGCAGCCGGGAAAATGTGGACAGACTCACTGGGATTACAGGATTTTCCGATCCCGGCAGAAATGGCCATTGAAGAAATAGAACATACGAAACAGGAATATGTTTCTGCCGCGACAAACGCCATGAAGGCGGAGTTTGACGGCATAGAACTGCACGGCGCTAACGGCTACCTGCTGGAACAATTCCTGTCGCCGGTCAGCAATATCAGAAATGACAACTACGGCGGCAGCATTGAAAACCGTTGCCGTTTCCTTTTAGAGGTGGTAGGAGCTGCAGTTGAAGCGATTGGGAAGGGGAGGATCGGTATACGGCTGTCTCCTTATGGCGTCGCCAGCGATATGCCGCACTATCCAGAGGTTGAAGACACATACAAATATCTTGCTTCAAAGCTGGACAGCAACGGAATTCTCTTTATCCATTTGGTGGATCACAGTGGAATGGGAGCGCCGGAAGTGCCCCTCGAAATTAAGAAAGCAATCCGCGAAAGGTTCCAGGGCGCTATTATTCTCAGTGGCGGATATACACTTGAGCGCGCCGAAAGCGAATTGGAAGGCGGACTTGCGGACCTGATCGCGTTCGGCAGGCCATTTATTTGTAACCCCGACCTCGTCGAAAGATTCGTTAACGGCTGGCCTCTCTCAAAAGAGCTGGACATGAAAACATTTTACACTCCGGGAGAAAAGGGATATACCGACTATCCCGTGCACGCCGAGTAATTTCATTTGTATATAGGAGCTCAGAGTGACAGTGCAACAACAAATAAACAGACAAATTCTCTTAGTCAAGAGGCCAACCGGAGTGCCGGATGAGAGCTGCTTCAAGCTGGTTACATCCGCAATGTCTCATCCTGAGAATGGGCAGGTGTTGCTGCGGACACGATTTCTTTCCGTCGATCCCTACATGAGAGGGCGGATGAATGATAGAAAGTCCTACGTTGCACCTTTTCAACTCAACGAAGTATTGAACGGAGGCGTGGTCGGAGAGGTCGTCGAGTCAAATTCAAATGATTTTGCAAGGGGCGATTTTGCCGTAGGCAATCTCGGTTGGCAGGATTACTCAGTAGCCGGCGAGAACGAAGTACGGAAGATAAATCCCGAAATTGCCCCTGTTAGCACGGCGCTCGGAGTGTTGGGAATGCCCGGACTTACGGCGTACTTCGGATTGTTGGATATCGGAAAACCAAAGCGAGAAGAAACGGTCGTCGTCTCAGGCGCTGCCGGTGCGGTAGGAACGGTAGTGGGACAGATTGCCAGGATACACGGTTGTCGTGTTGTTGGCATTGCCGGGTCCGGCAGGAAGACCAGGTACCTTACAAATGAACTGGGATTTGATGCCGCAATCAATTACAGGGATGCTCCAAATTTAGGTTTAGCGCTGAATGAGGCCTGTCCGAATGGTGTCGACATTTACTTTGATAATGTCGGCGGTGACATCTCTGACGCGGTCCTCTCTTCGATAAACAACAACGCCCGCATCCCCTTGTGCGGACAAATTTCGTTATACAATGAGACGCAAATTCCGATGGGACCACGAATCCAGCCTCAACTCCTCACACACAGCGCACTGATGCAAGGCTTCATTGTCCGCAACTACGCGGCTCGGTTCGATGAGGGGATACGTCAGTTGGCAGTCTGGCTGAATGAAAAGAAGTTGAAGTATGTTGAAAGCGTGGTTGAGGGACTGGAAAATGCTCCGAAGGCTTTCATCGGATTGTTTGCCGGAGAGAACCATGGCAAACAGCTTGTGAAAGTCAGTTGAGTAACGGAAAAAGAGGTGTAGCATGGAAATCCACATACGCGAGAACGAACAGAACATGCTGCCGCCGGCTGATTGGGCGGCAGAAATCCATAGGCTGCAGGAAGAGCTGATGAATGAGCGTGACCGGAATCTCCGCACGCTCGCGGACTTCAACAATTATCGCCGGCGCGTTGAGCGTGACGGCAGCAAGCTTGCCTGGGAAGGCAAACGAGAAATCATACTTCCGCTCCTGAGCATCATTGATGATTTGGAGAAAGCGATGGAATGGGCAAGCGACGAAGAGGACCCGTTTGCGCATGGGGTCCGGATCATCCACCAAAAGTTTCTTGCGCTCCTGGAGACGCACGGAGTCCGCCCTTTTGTGAGTCTCGGTATGCCCTTCGACCATAATCTGCACGAGGCTGTGGCGTTGGTGGAAAATGAAAATAATGAGCCCGGAACCGTTGTGGAGGAACTCCGCCGCGGCTATCTCTGGAACAACGAACTGCTGCGGACGGCGCAGGTGCGGGTGGCAGGATGATGCATGTCCTGTGTGGTAAGCTTCCGGAATGAGTACAGAGCGATAAAACTATGATCTATAAAGATTACTACAAAGAGCTGGGCGTCGCAAAGACAGCAACGTCTGCGGAGATCAAGAAGGCATACCGGACGCTT
>JAJYIT010000002.1 GCA_021789975.1 Bacteroidota bacterium | reverse complement strand
CGATCATGAAGAATTAGATAGAGGTACGCTGCGGGCGATCATTCGTCAGGCTGATCTGACAGTCGAACAGTTTATAGGGCTGCTTTAGTTGCCCGCCGCGTCGTATAACAACCGCAGAAAAGACGCTCGATTATTGTATAACATGGTGCTCGCTTCATCCCGCTTTGCCGCGCCCGTCGAGCTTCGCACATTTATCGCGTCAAAGCGGGACGGACTTTTTTGCGCGAGACGTTATCTGTCATGCGCGGCGTAGCTAAACCAGAAGGATAATCTGAATGACATTCGTGCTCATTTCAATATTATCTCTCGTCCCCTTCAGAAGACTCGGTTGGTTCCTATCCAAGAACATCCTTTACTGGGTCCCAAACATATTTACTGTGCCCGCCTGCCTTTTGTGGGGAGTATCTATCGCCTATTTACTTCATCTCCTGATATTGTGGCAAGACCCAGGCCTGGTCGTGAAAATCATTTTCGGTTACCTCTTAGCCGCCTACCTATCGATACCCGACTACGGCCTATTTGACGAAAGCACCATGCCAGCCGATGCTGTTGTAAAGAACGCGACCATATCGTTCTCGTCACTCGGTTCCTATATAGTGACTTCAATCATCTTAGCATTCGCATAAAGGGGGTCTCCACTATACCATGCGCCGCGCACGAACAGATAACAAGTGGGAAAAAGACGCTCGTGATTTGTATATGTCGAACTCGCTTCATCGCGCACACATAAAGTACCCCGTTAAAGGAGTGCGCGACGACTTTTTCCCACCGGACGTTAAGCGCAATTGCCCGTTTCAATCTAAGAAAAGGAGAACTGGTTATGATTGCTAATTACAATGTTTCTAAAGCAGATTCAGATCGACGCGTTCCATTCGTGCTCTGGCTACTTCTGTTTTATGTAACTGGACTTCAGGCGGCCTATTCTCAATCGACTGCTCACGCAATATTCTTTAACGGAAGCAACGATTACATCAGCTTGCCACCAGATCCAAGATTGACAAAGTTCACCCAAATTTCCGTCGAACTTTGGCTCAAACCAACGAGTTTTGATTTGGGTACTTGGAATCAGACGGAGGGGCTTGTTGGAACGGGTGAAGGTACTAATTCTTTCTTTTTATGGATCACCAGAAATCAGGACGATCAAAATGGAAATGCCCGAAGCTTTTCACAGTTCAGGTGCGATTTTCAATTCGGCTCAGCACAAGTATCATCCTCGTGGCATCCTGCGGGCAATTGGTACCACATAGCCGCAACTTATGATGGTCATTCGATCAGAATCTTTGTAAACGGCGTAGAAGAAGGTGCGGCAAGAACGTCTCAACCACTCACAGTTAATAGCACAGAACCGATCTTTATCGATCACCATACGTGGAACAATGGCTATGCAAGTTCTCAAAGGGTTGGTGGACTGATTGACGAATTCAGACTTTGGGATCGCCCACTTTCATCGGACGAAATAAAATCCACCATGAACAGTGAACTCACAGGCGCCGACCATGGTCTCCTTGTCTACTACAATTTCAACGACCTTGCCCAAAACGGGTCTGTGGCTAAGGATATATCCCCGAACGCGTTTAATGGCACGTACCATGGAAGTCCTCGGTTAGTTGAAAGCGATGCTCCTGTTCAGGTGTCTCCAGCACAACTTGCAGAGTCACTTCGGAACAAGATTCTAAGCATGGAGAATACGATTCAACAGTTGAAAAACAATAATGTCAATACTCTGCCAATTGAAAAGTTTTTATCCGACTCGAAAGACTCTTTGAGTAAAGGAGAGTATGGCGCTGCTCAGAAATCGCTAATCTACGCTCAGACTTATGCGCAGATTGCCCAGAGTTCGTTTGATCGGCTTTCACTAGCAAGGAAAGACCTTGATGAAGCGAAGCAATTGGGATGTGATATATCGACTGCCGAAAGTAAACTCAAAGAATCAGAGGACTCTTTGAGAACAGATGGTTATTCCGCTTCACAACAACTCGCGAGTGAAGCGATTGCACTATCCTATAAAGCAAACTGTGGGAAGGTCGCCGTTCAAGATTTGCAGGCATTTGCCAGTAAATATAGTTACAGAACAGTCACGATAGTTGGGGAAATCAAAAATATACATCCAGTGTACGGTCAAGGATACGAATTTTTTGTTGACGACGGCGGCGGAAGTTGCAGAGTAATTTATCGTGGTAGCATGAAAAATATTTCCGAGGGTGACAAGGTGACAATTGAAGGAACCTTTACGATAAATCCTGAGTTAGAGGTCGAACGGCCCCTCACTCCAGATGATTACTTTGTCAACGCGGCGGTAATTTCACCTCAAGGGTTCTTTACCTTGTTTCATATCGTTCTTATAGTGTTGCTTGTTGGTGCGGCTTCGGGCGGTGTCTATTATAGACGACATTTATTAACTCTTTTATCGCGGGTAAGCAATCTCACTCAGGGCAAAATTGCTGGTTATCGTAGTAACATTTCGGCTCGACAGTCTAAAGCAGAAGGAATTGCCATGGAGCTAAACAAACCCACAACTATGGAGTCAAGAATGGGCAAATCATTCAATAAGTATTCGGCAGCTATTTTTACATTAGCCGTGTTATCTTTTTTCCTGCCGTTTGTGCGAGCATCATTTCTTTTCCAAAGCTCACAACTAAGCGGATTCCAATTAGCGTTCGGAGCGAAGAACAGCGACCCTGAGGCATTAGCAATTCTTTGCTTGATAGCAATCCTCACTGGAATTGGGTTCGCATTTATGAAAGGGAAATCTGGCTATATTTTCTCCGCCGTTTCGGGAGGTGTTGGTTTCATTTTGATGTTGGTAGAACTCATACGTATCAATTCGCAAGCGGGTGGGATTGCTGGGATAGATTACTTGGCTGGATTCTGGATAGTGTCTATGCTTCTTCTATCGACCGCCGCATTAAACATCTATAACATATCCACCAATAGAGGCCGTCCAACACTTCAAATTGCCACGAGCAAGGGAGAAGAACCCATATTCGATCTCGCTAGCATGACAAAGAAGTGCCCTAAATGCGCTGAAGTGATTAACTTTGAGGCCAAAGTATGCCGTTTCTGCGGCCACACTTTCGATGAAAATGAAGTTAATGCAAGTATCGAAAGTGCCAAAAAACAATTTGAGGAGAACAAAGCCTCGGAGCAAGAGAGAAACAGAACTGAGGAAATATTACGGCAAAATCGTGAAAGACGAAGTTGGTAACTTGCGTAGCTTTCTATTCCAACGTTCGCACGTACGAAAGTCCGCTATAGCGTGATGGAGCATTAAATGAAGAATAAAACCAAAGTGCTTCTTTTCCTGATTGCGTTTCTCTGTGTAGCGGGGTATGGCTATTATTACTATTTTGTTCAGACGCTTAGGTTATCCGACATCATCGGAAGTCAAGATAACCCCATCGCGTCAATGCTTGTTAATCTTGTTGACTTTGATACAGGACTAACTCGCTACGATCTCCACGATCTGTCTCAAAACGCTCCATATTGGAACAGACGCATGAACGAAGTCGAGAGTTTACCGCCAGGTTATCAAAAGCAAGTGCAGCAACAGCAATTAGTAGCCGAGATGATGAAAGACCCCGCTATGAAGAAAATCATAAACAGACTAATGCCTTTCGGATTCAACGCAGTCCAAAACTTTTTCAAAGCATTAATGTAGCGTACCATGATAAAAGCGGAACTCTGTCGCTCAAATGATGGAACGGGCAACTGCGCTTAACAATCGGGAAGAAGACGCTCGTCATTTGTATATGTCGAGCTCACTTCATTGCGTTCGCCCGCGCTCTCGATGCTTCGCAGCTTTTATAGCGGGCGACCGCAACGACTTCTTCCCGATGAACGTTAGGCGAAATGGCGGCGTTCCCCAAAAAGACAAAAAAGGAGCCGTAACTCACTTGAGTAATTTGTATATTTGATCAAAAACATGGCCACCAATCACAAAATCATCATCGGAGATTCTAGAAAGATGACGGAGCTTCCCGATGAATCTGTTCACCTGATAATAACCTCACCACCGTACTGGCAACTCAAGGATTACGGAGACGAGAACCAAATTGGTTTTCATGATTCCTATGAGGATTACATCAATAATCTCAATTTGGTTTGGATGGAGTGTTTTCGCGTTCTACATAAGGGTTGCCGTCTCTGCATCAACATAGGTGACCAGTTTGCCCGGTCTGTCTACTACGGACGATACAAAGTCATTCCGATTAGAACTGAGATCACGAAGTTCTGTGAGGCCGTAGGGATGGATTACATGGGGGCTATAATTTGGCAGAAGGTGACCACGACTAATACTACTGGTGGGGCAAGCATAATGGGATCCTTTCCATATCCTCGAAATGGAATCCTTAAGATTGACTACGAGTTTATTTTGATTTTCAAGAAATTGGGTGAGCCGCCAAAGATTGACAGGGAAGCGAAGGAACTCTCAAAGCTCACCACTGAGGAATGGAATACCTTCTTTGCGGGTCATTGGAATTTTGCCGGAGAAAAGCAAGACAAACATCTTGCGATGTTTCCGGAGGAACTCCCTCGCCGATTGATCCGGATGTTTTCGTTTGTTGGTGATACAATCCTTGACCCTTTTCTTGGGAGCGGAACAACGTCACTAGCTGCAAAGAATCTCGGCAGGAACTCGGTTGGCTACGAAATCAACCCCACATTTTCCCCCATCATCAAGGACAGGCTACAAATCTCCCAACATGACATTTTCGCCGACGTGACCTACAACTTCATTACGCGGGACAAGGATCAGAACATCAGTGAAAGGAGCGTTGATTCCCTTCCGTACAAGTTCACTGACCCGCACCAACTAGACAAGAAAATTGATCCGAGGAAGATGAAGTTTGGTTCAAAAATTGAAAATGGGGATAGCGGAGAGAGGACGGAATACCACACCGTCAAAGATATCATTAGCCCTGAACTTCTTCGACTTGCGGAAGGGCTTACAATCAGACTTATCGGAGTAACCGAGGATCCAACCCGCCGCGCGCAGGCCATGGACTTTCTAGTTGAGAGAATAAAAAGTCAGAAGGTCTTTCTAAAATTTGACAGGGACAAGCAGGACGATACTGGAAATTTGTTGGCGTATGTGTATTTGAAGAACAAGACGTTCGTCAATGCACATCTGATCAAATCCGGCCTTGTTAATGTTGATAGTGTTCGCGCCTACAGATTGAAAGACAAATTCATTTCTTACACTACCGAACAACAAAACACGGGACGCAATGCCTGACAAGTATTCGAAGGACTTCGGGACGAAAGAGATGGTTCTTAACTATTCTAATGGAAGATGGGGCCTTACCAAGACCAACAAGGTTGGCGAGGTCATGGCTCTTATCAGGGAATGCCAACCACGGTCATTCGAGGAATGGGAGCGCTGGTACTTTGAACATGCCTACACGAAAACCAAGTTTCCAAATAAGGTTACCAGGGAAAGTTTACGTGAGCTTGGTGAACGGCTATACACAAAGATCACGGAGTTCGTTATCCCACAATGGCAGGAAGCATTCAGGACTCTGACCATCGAGGACTGCGTGGACTATGTCTACAGTCTCACCATTCACCGCACCTATGACGGTTATGTCACCGAGAAATCTGTTGTCACCGATGGATTGGGCAAGAAATTTCCAGAAATAAGGTTCGAGGAGTCCTCGCCTCATTTAGATCACGCAGGAGATATTGACTACTTAGGGTGGGTGGAACAGAGAGCATTCGGTATTCAAGTGAAGCCCGTGACGGCAAGAGCCAATTTTGGCGGATACTCGCTCACTGAGCGGATGAAAGCAAGCTTCGAAGAATTCACTCAAACATATGGCGGGAAGGTCTTCGTCATTTTCAGTCTTGACGGGGAAATTGGAAATCCAGAAGTACTGGAAGAGATAAGAATGGAAATTGATCGGCTAAGACAAGGCTGAACGCCGCCACATCGCCTAACACGCGCAAGAAAGACGCTCATCATGAATAATATTTCGAGTTCGCTTCATCCCGATTTGCCGCATCGTGGATGCTCCGCAATATTTGTAGCGGCAAATCGGGACGACTTTCTTGCGCGGGACGTTAGGCGCAAGCAAAGACCCATTTCGTAACGCGTTTCCCGTTACTAACTAAGGAGAGATTAATTGTGGGAGAACAAGTCAAAGATCGAATACGCGACAAGTTGCACGGGCTTGGAGCAGACATCGACAACCCATTCGTGCGGTCAGAGTATTTTGATCGAATTGTTCGCGACCTCGTCAAGGGACAGTCACTTTCCCCCGTCGATCTCAACGAGATAGTAACAATGGTTGCTGACCAACAGGGCCGTTGGGAATGCGAGTATTTGTTCTCTCCAAGTGTGAATCCAGACGTTAATGCCCGCAAGGAAGCGGTTGAATACGAGAGAATTTGGAGAGTTCTTGCTGAATCGCTTGTGAACGTATCTCCAGAGATAAAAGAATCCACTTATAAGATACGTGACTTGCTAGAGCTGAAGTATTCCCTAGACCGTCGTGTTAAACAAACGGCTCACAATCCAATCGCGCTGTTTACAAACCTCGCAATACACAAGTTTGCGCGCGCCTTGTTTCTGCTCGGTTTCACCTCGGCCGGAAATAAGCTGGAGGCAATTGCGCTATATCCGAGAGGATCTGTGGGAAGAACAATGTGATCGACTATCCCCAATAGTTCCACGAAGGAAGACACTCACTGCGACAATGAAGTTCATCCTTGTGCCGCAAAACGCGATCGATACCGGACTTTGCCTGCGCCTAACAAACCGGACAAAGACGCTCGTCATTTCTATATATGGAACTCGCTTCATCCCGTTTGGTATCGTTACTTGATGGCACACATATTTATTTATGGACTACCAAACGGGACGAACTTTTTTGCGCAATACGTTAGCCGCAACGCAGCCGACTTTGAAATATGGCAACACTAAATTAGAAAGGAGTACCCAAATGCGAAATTACTATGTCTGGTTAGTTTTCTTGACATTGTTATTGATTGGGTGTTCGCGTTCCTCTGCCCCCACCCAATCACAGCTGGATTCCTCAATCAACGGCGGAACGTTCACTGCCAGTCCAAATGAAAAGTTCTCGTTGCGTTTAGATTTGGATGCGGACGGTGGATACCAATGGAAATACGAAATCAGCGATTCGACCATTGTAACCATGGATGCTCAACCAACTGTTCAAGCACCTAAGAACGTGGTTGGCGGAGTTAGTGTTGAAACATTCTACTTCCGAGTTGTGAAAGAAGGCGAATGTACCATGACGTTTAATCAATCGCGGGCATGGGAACAAGGAGTTGCTCCTATAAGCACCGTTAAGTTCTTCGTCGTGACGAACCCATGATTCAACACTGTGCCGCGCTATCCCTGCTAAAGGCCTCAAGCATTTTCAGAAATCTTATCGGCTGCGCTGCGGCTAACAGACGGAACAAAGACGCTCAATTATTGTATATGTGGAAATCGCTTCGTGGCGCGAAGATAACAAAAGAAGGATCGCGCCACGACTTTGTTCCGTCATACGTTATCCGACATTTGCATCCAAGAAAGTAGAAAATCGCGATGCCAGTAAGTGACGAAGAAGCCAAGCAGGTTTTGAATGAGGTGCGGAAAGTTGCTCAACCCAGCACAGATACTCTAATTCGATTCGATGATTCAGGCACACTCGTTGGTCTTGGATCGTGCCTATATGTCCTTTCTCGTGATGGCAAAAGATCCATCGGTGTTACTTGCAATCACGTTCTTAAAGACGGCACCAAATACTTTGTGGGAGCTGAACGACTCGACAAACCAATGATTCCTCGGTCTGAACTTCATGAAGTGCCCGCGGTAAAGGTAATTCAGAGATTTCCACAGCATGACCTTGCCTTTTTCGATTTAGACGGAATCGACCTCTCGGTAGCTAAGAAGTCTGCAATCGATCTATCGTCTGCATCGGCGATAACCTCGGAACTTCTCAGGAGAAATCTTAGCAATGCCATGGTTATCTTCGGCGTCCCTGGCTATTTAGCCGAGTTTACAAAGGTCGATTCAAGTTCTATCTACGCAGAGTTGCCCATCTACACGGCACTAGGGCCACTTGTAGATGTTGACGAGGACTCTCTAATAGGTGACTTTACTGAAAAGAAGTTATTGTTTGCAAACACGGCTGCTTTCCCAAAGCTTGAAGGCGACCAAGCAACTGTAGGAAGCCGAGACCTTAGCGGAATGAGCGGTTCGGGAGGATGGATTAAATCCATTGATGGTATCCGTGTGATTGGAATCCTGGCCCGTCCCAAGGAGGCAACGGAGAGTCGGCACGTCATTCAATTTGTCCCGATTTGGAAAGTCATTTCGTCGCTCAATGAGATTGGCTAGGAAGGTGCAAACGGCAGATAACAACGGCAATCACGACGCTCGATTATTATATATTCTCGTGCTCGGTTCATCGCGCGCTCATTATCCTACTCCAAGAAAGGATGCGCGCGACGACGTGATTGCCGTAGACGTTATATGCCATTTGCCCGAACTAATTAAGAAAGGTCGTGGTTATGCCACTCTATAAGTTGTCTGACAAGAAAGCCGAGCCAATCAAGGAGAACCCATTCAAGGTCGAGAGAGAAATTCAGGAGATTGTCGAAGGGAATATGGGCTCGCTTTTTGGCCTTCAGCTTGTCCGAGGCGAGTTTGCAGTCGGGGGTCTTCGCATTGATACCCTGGCGTTTGACGAGGAAGGAAGATCATTTGCATTAATTGAAAACAAGCGCGACCGTAACTTCTCCGTCGTCGATCAGGGAATGAGTTACCTTGGTCTTATGCTCAACAACAAAGCCGAATTCATCCTTGAATACAATGAACAATGCGGGGCAGCTCTCAAAAGAGATGACGTTGATTGGTCACAATCCAAAGTCATGTTCATAGCACCCTCGTTTACCACCTACCAGCTCGAAGCTATCAACTTCAAGGATTTACCGATCGAGCTTTGGGAAGTCCATCGATTCGCGAACAACACCGTCCGTTTCGATGAGCACAAGCGAACGCAAGCTGTCGCCTCCATAAATACCGTCTCAAAAAAGAGCGCCGTGGTGGACAAGATCAGTAAAGAAGTCAGGACCTACACCGAAGACGATGAATTGGAGTACATTGTATCGCTCGTGCGACAGTCCTACAAGGTTAACGCATGAGCGTTGGGCAAGCGGCGTATAACATGCCCCAAAAAGACGCTCAATTATTATATACCATGGAGTTCGCTTCATGCTCTTGCCCGCGAGTTAGATGCCACGCAATTATTAATAGCGGGCAAGAGCACGACTTTTTTGCGGTGGACGTTATCTGCCATGTTCGCCGGAAGTCCGTTTCACGTTCTGAGGTAGGACAGTGAGATATTTACTGTTTATTGTACTAGTGGTCTTGATTGCAGGATGCAATCTGATAGAGCCTAAGACCGATCAGGCTCCGTCAATCCAGCAAGTTGTCGGCCCCACAATGGTTCGCGATTTTGTTTCGGCCGCCATTCGCCCCGACGGAAGCGTGTGGACTTGGGGGATTGGTGACTTCGGGACTCTTGGCATTGGTTCATTGGAGTCGAGCGACACTCCCGTTCAGGCTCTTAATATTCACAATGCAATCGCTGTCGATATCTATGGAATGATGGGGATCGCGGCTGACAGGGATGGAAACGTCTATTTTTGGGGGGACGATATTTTCTATTCTGAGCCACCGGGATTTGACACGGTAGTGGTAGCTCCAACCATAATTTCACGTTTGCCCGGCATCCAATCTCTCCTCATAGGCATCCGCCAACGAATCTATTTCCTACGCAAGGACGGAACAGTCTGGTTTGTCCAACATGATCACAACCGGCCAACAACCTATCTCCCTCCGCAACAGGTTACCGGTCTTTATTCCGTTCTCCAAATTTCGGAAGTTTATGCGTTACAGGCTGATGGAATGCTGTACGACGTTATTGCTACCATACCAGGTGAGATTTCTCCTCCCCCTAATAGAGGTGGGCCTCTCAAGGGATTGCGTGACGTCGCGCAGGTCGAGAGCGTTTGGTATCGCCGGACAGTGATCCTCAAGCAAGATGGCACAGTCTGGGCTTGGGGGTGGAATGATTTCGGGCAACTCGGAGACGGGACATTTCAAGACAGCGAGCAGCCCGTTAGGGTCGGAGATCTGACCGATGTTGTCTCAATCTCAGCGAACTACGATTATAATCTCGCTTTGAAGCGGGACGGCACCGTCTGGTTCTGGGGCTTGGAAAAACCTTTAGAGAAACGCGGTACCTGTACTCCTGTCGAGGTCCAATGTTTGAAGAAAGTCTCGGCCATCTATGCTTACTACAACAGCCTCGTGCGGTGTGAAGATGGGAGCTACTGGACGTTCGATGCGGACACAAGAACACCGAAGGAGGTACCGTTCGAATAGGCACCATACGAATGTCATCTGAGGATAAACGCGACGGCGAACACGGCAGATAACAAGGGGGAAGAAGACGCCTGCCTACCGGACAGGCAGGCTTCCCGACCAAGAACATGCCGGGACAGGCTATTCAAGGATCGGCTTTATGGCGCGAACATAATAAAAGAAGGATCGTACCACGACTTCTTCCGGCAGGACGTTAGCCGATACGCAACCTAGGGACGCTTGGCTTTGTCAAGCACAAGAAAGGAGAGACCTATGATACAGGTAATGACAATCATGCTCACAATATCGACGCTTAGCATCATAACACTCGGATGCAGTAACAGCGGTAACCCTGTCGGCCCATCGGACACTCAAAGTTTGGGTTCACTTCAGTACACGTTTAGCACGGCACATGCGACATACAGACCAGGAGACACGCTCACTGCCGCTATCACCGTGCACAACTCTGGTTCTGTCGTTGACACAATCGGGGTCGATGCTAGCTTCTTCGAGTGGGCACTTGTAAACTCAAGCGGTGACAACGTCATGAAAGGCGGAGGCGCAGCTATACTCGGGGAACTCGTCCCTGTGGCGCCTGGCCAATCTACACAGATTGATTTTTATTCTATCAAGCAAGTATTGATCGGCGCATCAGGACAACCGCTTCTATCGGGTTCGTACTCCTTGGAAGCAGCGGTGCGATCCATGTCGTTTCTTCTCAAGCTCTCAGTCCAATAGAAAGTGTAGAAGGTTTGCATGCAAACCCAACGGAATCTAGAAAGTCGCGCGACAGCGGACAACGATAAAGAGGACGCCTGGGTTCCGGCAGGCATGCCCGGCATTTGTAGCGAGCGAAAGCAACGACTTTTCGCCGATGGACTGATCAACGTTTGCAGGCGAGTATCTCGGTTGCTAAGTTGGTGTCATTTGTAAGCTGAACCGTAAATCTTGACGAGAGGGAAACAATAATTGAGCAACTGGAAATCATCAACGTGCGAAGCGAACGGGATAGAAATCCATTACACTAGAACCGGCGGAGACAAACCTCCTCTGATCCTTCTGCACGGGTTATCCGCTAACGGGGCTTGCTGGATTCCCATTGCACGTGCTCTTGACGGAGAATATGATGTGATCATGCCGGATGCCAGAGGTCATGGAAATTCGGCTTCACCTCCAGTAGGATATCGATATGAAGATCTCGCCAGCGATGTGGTAGGTCTCGCAATGGCAATGAAACTTACTTCTCCCTTTTTGCTCGGGCACTCGATGGGAGGGCTGACAGCAGCAGTTGTGGCAAGCCGCAAGCCCAATTTGCTTCGCGGCCTGATCTTATCTGACCCGACGTTTTTGAGTCCCGATTTTCAGCGCGAGGTATTCGAGAGCGACGCGGTGGAGCAGCATCTGCGAATGCTTACCATGTCCTTGGATGAGATAGTGAAGGAAGCGCGTGCCAGGCATCCTGATCGTTTGTTAGAGCTGCTCGGACTAATTGCCCGAGCGCGCCTTCAAACGAATACAAAAGCTTTCAATATCCTCACGCCCCCGAACCCGGATTACATGGACCTAATCAGGGCGATTGACGTTCGGACGCTTCTCGTGACGGGAGATGCCGGTGTAGTTTCGTCTGCCGTTGCCGGAGAATTGAAGCGCATTAATTCAAGATTACAGGTTGAGCAAATTTCGAAGGCGGGTCACGGGATTCATTATGATCAGCCAGATAAATTTGCCGCTGTCGTCAAATCGTTCCTAAGCTCCGTTCCGATTGTGAATGAGTCATGAACGCGCTGGAAGTCGAAACTTTCAATCGACGAATGCAGAAGGGTGGCGACTCATCGATGCGATGACAAACTAATTGGAAGAGTGCTTTATCGAAAAGAAGGGGTACGACAGAATTGATTCCAAAGCGAAGGACTTGGATAGGGGTGTATTTGAAAAATGTAATTTCAACCAATGCGATTTCTCCAAGGCAGAAATTGCTGAACTGAAGTTCATCGAGTGCGAGTTCGTTGAATGTAATCTGAGCCTGGCCAATCTAACCGGCAGCTCGCTTCACAACGTCAGGTTTGATGATTGCAAACTCTTGGGTGTCCGGTTCGACACTTGCAATAAATTTGGTCTCCCTTTCAGCTTCTCGGAATGTTTTCTCCACGCATTGGCTGGATGCGTTGGGAACGTGATCGCGTTATTATCGTGCCACTTTTGCTGTGTTATACAATGCAGCTCCCATGAAAACAATGTTCGCCAGCCAGGCCGTGAGGAGCGGACTCACTAACCCATCGTACCCGATCACCTGGCTTATCTTGATCACGAGTAGATAGATAAACGATATCATGATACTAACGCCGAACTCCAGCGCCAACCCGCTCCTCTTCTTGCGAGCAGCCAGCGGAACACCGAAGAGGACGACTATGATCGCGGCGAATGGGAACGACACTTTGGAGTAATAGTCAACCTCATATTTTGCAACATCGTTTCCACTTGCTTTCTGCAGCTCGATGAATCTCTTCAACTGGTCAAAGTTCATGTCATCGGGGTTAAGTTCCTTCTGCGCCAGGTCTGCCGGCTTGAACGAAATCTCTTTCAAGGGTAGGGAAGGTAGAACCGCATAAGTCTGAGATGAATCGGTGAAGGCTCGCTCGACTACGTTGCGCAGCACCCAAACGTGAGTAGTTGTGTCGTAAGTCATCATCTGGGCGTCATACCGCCTTACCAGGTAAGTCAGGTTCGTATCAGCAAATACCTGCACGGATACCTTCGACGCAGTGTTAGTCACATCATCGTAGTAGCCAATCGACACTACTCTATCTCTGCCGTCGAGCATGAAAATATTATACTTCCACCAACCCTCACGATGTTGTTGAAGATAGACTTTCTCTATTCTAAACTTCTCATGGTTTGCCTGGGGTACCACCCATTCGTTGAAGTAAACCATGAAGGCACACAAAACGCCTGCGAGCACAAGATATGGCACGAGTAACCTGTAGATGTCGACGCCGGAACTCTTGATGATTATGATCTCGTTTTGATTTGACATCCTTCCAGTCGTGAACAGTGCGGCGAGAAGCACAGCCACAGGTGTGATAAGAGTGAGAATTTGCGGCGTAAAGACAAGATAGTATCTCGCAATCATCAAAACGCCGATTCCGTGGTCCATGAAATCGCTAAGATGATCCATCAGATCGACCAGGACAAATATTATGTCGAAGGCGAAGAGGGCAAAAAGAAACGCAGTGGTGAATTGCCTGATTATGTACAGATCGAATTTCTTCACCGCTCTCGCTTTGCCAGTTCCACAAGCGTCTCGTCGGAAACCCATCTCCTCGGGAAGAATCGGACGAATGAATTCCAGTTAATAACCAATGTCTCTTTCGACACTCTGTAGGTCAAAAGAAGTCCAAGAGCGCCGAGGACTATGTTCGCGAGCCACATAGCCATAAATGGGCTCATCATTTGGCGATCCGCAAATTTTTCTCCGGCAATCAAGAAAGCCCAATATACGAGGAAGAACAGCATACTAAGCCCCGCGGAAACTCCAAAGTTTCCCCGGCGGGACATCATGCCCAGGGGAGCACCAAGAAATATAAATACGATGGCGGCAAATGGTATTGAGTATTTCTTTTCTATCTCGACTCGATATGAATAGATTTGCCTCTCAGTCTGATTGATGCTCGCAACCATTCCTCGCGTGATCGCGGCAACAGACTGACTCCTTGAGAGCGCATCGTCTATGATGGCGAGTGAATCCGATGGTTTGGCTGGGACGTACCTCCCGGCAACGGGTGAGGTCAGAGACTTGATTTGAGACTGTAGGTAGTTGTGGAGCTGACTTCTGAAGACATCTCTGTCTTTTCCCAACTGTGCCACAATCGAGACCATCGAGTCGGCACTCAACTCCCTGTCGCCTCTCCCAAACGCATTCTCAGAAGACTGTTCATACGCGAAACCCTCTGCCCGCAGAACTATTTCCTGATGTTTGAAACGTACCCGTTCATAAACGGAAGGCTGATTGTTGTCGTACTGATCGACTTCACCATCATATAGAAGCATTATCAGATGCTTGAGGTCCGGTGAAAATCCGACTTTCCCGCGCTCCGCAGTGATCGTCGTGAATTTCTGCGGATTAGAGAAGTCAAAAATGGTTACGCCATATAATTCGGTAGAATTGGGCACGGTCTTGCGTACAAGGATCGCGTGGTTTTCTATTTCCTGAGAGAATTGACCGGGGTCAAGCGTGAAAGTGGGTTTCTTTCTGTTTATATCTATCATGATCGTTTTTGCCCGGTGGTTCGCATCGGGAAGTACGTCGTTTCCGAAAAGCACTAGCAGATAGAACACTCCAACCGATGCGATCAAAACCGGGAGCATCATCCGTATGAGACTGACTCCGGAACCCTTAATGGCAGTAACTTCATTGTTGGACGCCAGACCGCCAAACGCCATCAAGGTGGCAACCAGCACAGACATCGGAACCGCGAGGACGACGATCCACGCGAGGTTGTAAACTATCAGCTGAATTATTACTCCGAGACTGAGACCTTTTCCAACAATTTGGTTCATGGATTGCATCAGGAACTGGAGGAGGAAAATGAAGATGAGAACAAGGTTTGAGAATAAGAAAGGTCCCACGTGGCGTTTGAGTATGTAAAATGGCAACTTCACCGACTCAATATAGTATGTGGTAGACGCTGTCTCAATGAATTTGAAGCTTTTTGGGCAGGTGTTATATTTACGAAAGTCATGGGAATTCCTCATACCACAAGCGTAGATAGACCTTGATGTCTGAACATCCGGGTCCCTCTGGCATCTCGGGAAAATCTGCGATAGAACGTTGTGTTATCTAACCATCAACATGGAGGTAATTTGACACCAGTCATCACCCTCAATTTCGTAGACTACCTGATCCTGGCTGCATACGTGGTAATCACAATCGTAGTGGGCTATTCGCTGAAGAAATATATGAAGACAAGCGAGGATTTTTTTCTCTCTGGTCGCTCGTTGCCCAGTTGGATTACTAGCCTCGCTTTCCTGTCTGCAAACCTCGGCGCTCTGGAAGTAATAGGAATGGTTGCGAACTCTGCGAAGTATGGCATGCTCACGGTCCATTTCTACTGGATCGGAGCCATCCCTGCCATGATTTTCCTGGGCTTGTTTATGATGCCATTTTACTACAGTACAAAAGTGAGAAGCGTGCCTGAGTATCTTAAACTCCGCTACAACGAGGCGACACGTGGTCTCAATGCCATCTCGTTTGCAATAATGACACTCTTGATGAGCGGCATAAGCATGTATGCCATGGCACTCCTTTTCGAGCTGACACTCGGTTGGTCCCTCACTTCGAGCATATTGCTCTCAGCAATAGTAGTCCTCATATATGTCTTCTTTGGCGGACTATCTTCCTCAATCTATAATGAAGTCATACAATTTTTTCTTATCTGGCTCGGTCTCCTTCCCATAGTCTATATAGGTCTCCATGCGGTAGGTGGAATTGCAGGGTTGATGCAGCGAGTGCCGCCTTCGTTCTTCCACGCATGGCAGCACATGGGTTCTGCATCAGACAACCCAATGGGTGTGGATTGGCTCGGAGTTGTAATAGGTCTTGGTTTTGTTCTCTCATTCGGTTACTGGACTACTGACTTCCTCGTCGTTCAGAGGGCGATGGCCTCCGAGGATCTTGCAGCGGCACAACGGACCCCGCTAGTAGCCTCTTTTCCAAAAATGCTTGTTCCGATAATCGTCGTTATACCTGGACTTCTCGCCGTCGCGCTTCTTCCGCAGTTCAAGGTCGTTCCTGGAGGTCCTACGCCTGATTACAATTCGGCGCTTATCCTGATGTTCGCGCATTATCTGCCCAATGGCGTACTTGGATTAGCCATCACAGGGCTGCTGGCGAGCTTCATGTCCGGAATGGCAGGGAACGTAACGGCTTTCAATACTGTCTGGACCTACGATATTTATGGGAGTTACATAAAGAAGGATATGCCGGACGCGCATTACCTCAAGATGGGTAAGTACACGACCGTTGTGGGCGTGATAGTTAGTATAGGAACTGCATACATTGTAAGCTCTTTCCCGAATTTGATGGATTACATGCAGCTTTTGTTCTCGTTTTTCAACGCACCCCTGTTTGCTACTTTTCTCCTGGGAATGTTCTGGAAGAAGACAACGCCGTGGGCGGGCTTCTGGGGGTTGCTCGCGGGAATTCTTGCGGCAGCTTTCCATTACTTCGTCTTGTATCACGGCGGCAAAGTTCACTATCCGAGCGAGATGGCTGCCAACTTCTATCAGGCGTGGTGGGCATGGTGCGTTGATTTTGTTGTTACTGTCGTCGTCAGCTTCTTTACCAGGAAGAAGGAGGAAAACCTGCTCGTAGGTTTGGTGTACGGACTGACTCCCAAGACTCACTCAGAGGAAAGGTTCTTCAAGAAGCCTGCTTTCTGGGGGGTGTTGTCGCTGGCCGTTATGGTAGCATTGAACATCATATTCTGGTAAGAGAATCGAAGGAGAAGCTGAAATGATTACGCCTGAAAACCGAAAACACTTCTTCGACCTGAAGATTCCACTCGGAACGCTGCTAAGCTTCTATGGAATAGTTCTGCTTGTTTACGGAGCATTCGGCCCAAAAAGTATTTATGCAAAGTCGCTAAACATAGACGTCAACTTAATCTGGGGAATCGTCATGCTGATTGTAGGTACGGCGTTTCTCTCGGTTGCGTTTTTTGGAAAGAGGAAAGCCCGGTGAGGCAAACTAAATGCGATGTCGACGGCATCAACCTTTAGTCAGCTGTGGATTAATTCTATCGAACCCACTGGTTTCCTGTTCTCTGTTGCAGCGTGCAAGAGAAGGCGCGTCTGATTTTGTCAGGCACGTGGGAGGAAGCACCGAATTTTGGTTGGTATTCACGGCCGCAATGAGCTATTTTGGATCGCCTGAAAGATGGTGTGCATCGCGAGGAATTCCCTCCGACTAGTTAATGCCGGACAGAGAGAAGTTCTACCGACGATTCGGCTATCGAAGGGCGATGAGCTTAAGCTCGGAGAAATGAACAACATCATTAATATCAATCGTCACTTTGTCGAGAGGGTTGAATGGGTGCAGCCGTAGAATTCAGTACGCTGACTGAAATGTTCTCTCGTCTCTGCAAAAAGTATTCGGGAACCGGCAGAGAAGTCTACAGGTACAAATTAGAGGGCAAATATGTCGGTATTACTTATGACGAGCTGTACACTAAAGTAGAGCTCTTTGCCCATGGGCTATCGTCGTTGGGGGTCAAGGAAGGCGAGAAGATTGCAATCTTGTCGGAGAATCGACCCGAGTGGGTGATAGCAGACCTCGCGTCTCTGGCGATTGGAGCTGTTGACGTCCCGATTTTTCCAACGCTTACAGCAAAACAGATTGAGTACATCCTGATAAATGGCGACGTCTCGGTCGTTGTTATTTCCAATTCGTATCAGTACAGTAAGATCAAGAAGATCCGAGGAGACTTAAGCGGAATCAGTCACGTCATCTCAATGAATCCCAAAGAAGGTTCAAGAGACAAATCATTGCATGATTTCTCCGATGTCTACGAATCGGGTAAGAAGGAACGCGACAGGCACCGTGACCGCTTCGAGAAATGGCTCCTCTCGCGCCGTCCTGGCGATACTGCAACAATAATTTACACAAGTGGGACAACGGGGGAGCCGAAGGGAGTTGTGCTTACCCACGGTAATTTTGTCGCCAACATGAAAGGCGCATTAGCACACATCCAGATCAGCCAGGAAGATTCTCTCTTGTCGTTCCTGCCGATCTCTCATAGCTTCGAGCGAATGGCAGGGTACTACACGGCATTGTGTACCGGAGCAACTGTTTCTTATGCAGAAAGCATTGAGACCGTTGCTCAAAACCTAATGGAAGTGAGACCCACTATCGTAACGACGGTGCCCCGTCTCTTTGAAAGGATACATTCGACGATTCTCAAGAACGTCGAATCCGGCTCGACGGCTAAGAAGAGAATTTTTTATTGGGCACTCGAAGTGGGTAGGAAATACCATGCGGCAAAGAAGCGGGGGATAGTTGGACCGATCTTGCGCTCGGAATATGTCCTCGCAGACAGACTTGTATTTGCAAAACTGAAGGAGCGGACGGGCGGCAACATAAAATTCTTTGTAAGTGGGGGCGCCGCTCTTGCCAGGGAGCTGGGTGAGTTCTTTGAATCAGTCGGCATTTTTGTACTTGAAGGGTATGGTATGACCGAGTGTTCGCCCGTCATCTCGGCAAATAGAGTTGACGATTATAAGTTCGGGACGGTGGGTAAACCACTCGCGAACGTGCAGGTGAAGATCGCCGACGATGGTGAAATCCTGACTCGTGGTCCGCACGTGATGGTCGGCTATTACAAGGACAAGAGCTCTACGGCTGAGGCAATTGACAAGGAGGGCTGGCTGCACACGGGTGATATCGGCCATTTCGACACGGACGGATTCATCGTCATTACCGATCGGAAGAAGCATCTCTTTGTGAACTCCGGCGGGAAAAACATTGCCCCACAGCCGATTGAGAATATGTTGCAGCAGAGCAAGTATGTGGACCAAGTGGTTCTTATCGGAGATAAGAAACGGTACAACACAGCTCTGATTGTGCCCGACTTCGATTATCTGAAAGAGTTTGCCAGAGAGCAAAATATCAGCTTTGCATCCGATGAAGATCTAATTACCAGGGAGGAAGTAATTGCTGCCGTCGAGAAAGATATCAACAACTTGCAGAAGGACCTCGCAAAGTACGAACAGGTTAGACGGTTTAGACTTTTACCCTCGGCGTTTACGATAGAAAGCGGAGATTTAACTCCAACGTTAAAGGTGAAGCGAAAGGTTGTCGAGCAGAAATACGCGGATCTGATTGAAAGTATGTACAAATAATGGGATTGAAATGAATTTACAGGAAAAAGAGAGCCATTTCTTACTGCATACCTACAAGCGTCTTCCAATCGAGGTAGACCATGCCGATGGAGTCTATATCTATGGGAAGGACGGGACTAAGTACCTCGATTTCTTCGGCGGTATAGCAGTGAACGCTTTAGGCTATAACCATCGTCGGGTGAAAGCCGCAATTGCCGGTCAGGTGGATCGTTACATGCACATGTCCAATATGTTTTATATGGATATCCAGATTGAGCTTGCAGAAATGATTTGCAGGTTGTCCGGCTTCCCAAAAGTTTTCTTTACCAACTCAGGAACAGAGGCGATCGAAGCCGCAATTAAGATCGCCCGGAAATGGGGAAAGAAGCGAGAGAAAGTCAATCTCTTCGCACTCTCCAATTCTTTTCATGGTCGAACACTTGGAGCGCTTTCACTAACAGACCGCGAGAAGTACAGACAGGATTTCGATCCGTTTCTTCCCGGAGTAGCTCACATCGCTTTCAACGATGTCGCCGAGTTAAAGAAAAAAGTCGATGGGACCACTGCTGCAATCTTCGTTGAATTCATACAAGGTGAGGGAGGGATAAATGTCGTCTCCGATGCGTTTGTTGAAGAGCTTTTCAATTTAAAGAAGAAGTTCGATTTTCTCGTTGTGGCGGACGAAATTCAATCCGGGATATACCGCACAGGGAAGTTGTTCTGCTTCGAGTATTTCGGTATCAGGCCGGACGTGGTGACAATGGCAAAACCCATCGGCGGCGGACTTCCACTTGGCGGTGTGCTTGTTGACGCTTCTCTCGAAGACGTGCTGAGCTACGGCACTCACGGGACTACATTCGGAGGGAATCCGGTTTCGTGTGCAGCCGGGCTTGCGACTCTGACAGAACTGGCGGAAGGTAATTTTGACGACCGCGTGGCGAGAGTCGGAGGATATCTGAAAAGCAAGCTACTCGAATTCAAAGAGCTTCATCCCGACTTCGTTACGGATGTAAGGGGAAGAGGATTGATGCTCGGAATGGAATGCAAAAAAGAATGCAGTCAGGTGGTCAACGCATTACTCTCCAGGGGTGTGCTGGCAAATTGTACCAACGGAAATGTCATTCGCCTACTGCCTCCACTTGTTATTGAAGAGGAACACGTGGATATTTTCATGGCAAAGCTTGCAGAAACTGTCGAAGAGACGATAGCGAACCCTGCCAAATAGCAAATCGATATCTTTCGGTGCTGAGAAATGATCAAGACAATCATCGAACCGTTCAAGATTAAGTCCGTCGAACCTATAAAGTTCACCACCGCGGAGTACCGCAGGCGCATTTTGAAGGAAGCCTACTACAACCTCTTTCTTGTGAAAGCAGAGGATGTCCTTATCGACCTCCTAACCGATTTAGGGACTGCTGCGATGAGCTCGAAACAATGGGCCGCTATTATGGACGGAGACGAATCCTATGCCGGTTCCAAGAGCTTCTTCAAATTCGAAGAGGTCGTAAAGCGTCTCACCGGCTTTCGATACATAATACCGACGCATCAGGGGAGGGCAGCCGAAAAGATCCTTTTCACTATAGCAGGCGGCAAGGGAAAAGTAATTCCAAACAATACGCACTTTGACACCACTCGGGCGAACGCAGAATTCTCAGGGGCCGAAGCCGTAGATCTTCCTGTCCCGTTAGCGCTGGAGACTGACAAGTATGGAGATTTCAAGGGAGACATAGATCTCGAGAAGCTCGATGATTTGATCAAGAGAACAGGTAAGGAGCAAATTCCTTTTTGTATGTTGACGCTGACTAACAATTCTGTCGGCGGACAACCTGTGAGCATGAAGAATATACGTGACACCAGGGAATTACTGAACAGCTACGAGATACCGCTAATCCTCGATGCTTGCAGATTTGCTGAGAACGCATATTTCATCAAGCTTCGGGAACCAGGTTATTCCGGTAAGACGGTCGAAGAAATTGCCCACGAGATGTTCAGCTACGCGGACGGATGTACCATGAGCGCAAAGAAAGATGCGCTCGTCAACATAGGTGGCTTTCTTGCGCTGAACGACGGGAACCTTGCTGAGAAAGCCAGAAGCCTGCTGATCATGACGGAAGGATTTCCGACATACGGCGGGCTTGCCGGAAGAGACCTTGATGCCATCGCACAGGGGCTGGCTGAAGTCCTCGATGAGGACTATCTCAAATACAGGATCAGGTCAGTTGAATACTTTGGGGACAAGTTGTTGCGTGAAGGGGTTCCGGTTTTGGTCCCAACCGGTGGTCATGCCGTGTTTCTTGATGCGAGCAGATTCTTGCCTCATCTTCCAGCAAGAATGTATCCCGGACAAGCATTGGCCGCGGAGCTTTACCTGGAAGGCGGGATCAGAAGCGTTGAGATCGGCTCTGTGATGTTCGGAAAAGAAACCGATGGTGTGTTCAAGGGTGCTCCGCTTGAGTTGGTGAGGCTCGCCATCCCGCGAAGGGTCTACACGCAAAGCCATATCGATTTTGCCGCAGAAATAATCATCGAGGTGTTCAAGCGTCGTGAAAAGATCCCCGGGTATAGGATAACGTATGAGCCGCCTTATCTGAGACACTTCACTGCACATTTTGAGCCGACGGAGAATTGATGCGGTTTACGACGACAGGCGGCAGTCAGGACGCCATGCTAGTAGCTGCTTTCGGTTGTTGCGAGGACTCCGAGCAAAACGAAGAGGGAGAGATGATCCCGCTCGTTATTTCACAGAAGCGGGGAACGCCACTTTCCTGCCGACACCCGTGGGTTGTCTCAGTGTGCCGCTCGCGATGGATAAGTCCTTTGGGAACGTGTGTCCCCACGCGGCGAATCCTTCAACGGGCCTCGTCAAATGGCGCAGCGTATACTTGTTTGAGCCTTGACGGAGTATTCGCACTTCCCATTAAGAGGCACGTTTGATTACTTGCTCTGTTTGTGGTGCAACCAACAAGGAGCTCGCTACGAGATGCGCATCGTGCGGAGGTACTCTGCAGGACAGAGCGAAGACTCTGAATTTGTTCTCTACTCTTTACGGCATCTGGCGATTTCCTGACTATACCATCAGGAAGATTCTCCTCGCGGAGCACAAGAATTATGTCTTTATCCTCGCTGCATTCGAGGGAGTATTTCTCGGTTACCTGTTTCTTTTTTTCGTGAAGGCAGGCGACACATACTCGATAGAACTGCCGAGACTGATCCTGTCCGGGTTTGTAGCGGGCATATTGCTGTTCCTCCCGATGCTTTATCTTTCCGCAATCCTGAGTTATCTTCTTTTGCGCGTGTATCGGACGGGAGTCACGGCGAGAGGCTTTATAGCCGGTATGATCTACAGCTTACACCCGTTGGCACTGAGCATGGTTGTGATTCTGCCGATGGAAATTGCAGTTTACGGACCGTACCTCTTTTCCAACAATCCGCCCCCGTGGATCATAAACCCGCCTCCTTTCTACCTGTTCGTGATCCTGGAACTGATAGCGGTTTTAGCGGCGATCAACTTCGTGGTACACTTAGTCAGACTCCTGTTTACAAGACGAATAATAACTGTCGCTGTTGTAGGCTTGATCCTGATAGCTTTTAGTGTGCTGACTGATGCAGCAAAGAGTCTCCTGGTGAAATGAACTCCATCCGGAATACGGTTACTAAATGGAAGAGGTAGCTTCTTATGGAATACTTGAATTCTGTCGCTAACGTCAAGAACGGGCTGATAGTCTCATGCCAGTTTGATGCGGACGACCCGTTTAACTCCCCCGACTATGTCTCTCTCTTCGCGTTGTCTGCAAAACTCGGAGGCGCTGCCGGGATCCGGACAGAGGGCAAAGAGAATATCAAGGCGGTCAAGTCTCGTGTGAGTCTTCCTCTAATCGGTTTAACGCAGTCCTCCTATCCCGATGGTTCGGTCCTCATCACACCGGATCTTAAGGATGTTGACGACATCATTGAAGCCGGCGCAGACATTGTTACACTTGATGTAACTGAAAGAGTCAGGCCCAACGGCATGACAGGATTCGAGTTTCTAAAGAAAGTGCGCGTAAGCCATCCCGCTACTTTGCTTATGGCCGACGTTTCCACATTTGAGGAAGGCGTGCAGGCATCGGAGCTCGGCGCCGACCTCGTATCAACCACTCTGTCCGGCCATACCCCCACGACTGCAGACAAGGTCGAAGTGGGTGTGGACTTCGATCTGATCGAGCGGCTTTCTGATTCACTGGTGATTCCGGTTATTGCCGAAGGCAGGATCCTGCGTCCGGCCGAGGCGGCTCACGCACTCGACCTGGGTGCATATGCTGTTGTCGTTGGGGCAGCTATTACGAGACCGACAGTAATTACCCAGGTGTTTGTCCACGCAATTCAATCCAGAAATCCCATAAGTGAAGAAAAGAATTAAAGTTATCCAGGTAGGACTCGGTCAGATCGGACTAGCGATTGCCGAAGGGTTGCTCTCCCATTCTGACAGATTCGAACTCTTAGGATGTGTAGATTCCTCTCCCGACTTAGCCGGTAGGAAACTCAATGATTTCCTCAAATCTAAGATTGAAGCCGGCTTGTTTGTGACTGACTCGATCGCTTCGTTGACGAAGAAGAATGCCGACGTTGTCATACTATCAACGTTATCGTTTCTACCTGAAGTTGCTGAGCAGACGGGATCTATCATCGATCGGGGTTACAACGTAGTAACTACTGCTGAAGAAATGTTTTTCCTTAGAGGCCGCGACCCGAAATTGTATCGAAGACTGGATGCAATGGCAAAGCGCAAAGGAGTCAGGATACTGGCAACCGGGATCAACCCTGGCTACGTGATGGATAGCCTGGTCTTGATGCTCACTGCTCCCTGCATATCGGTAGACAATATCAGAGCAGAGAGAGTAGTCAATCTGAGCAATAGAAGGCTGGCGTTGCAGAGAAAGCTCGGTATTGGTCTGAGCTCCAAAGAATTCATCGAATCGGCTGCCGAGAATAAATTTGGCCACGCTGGGCTTGTCGATTCGGCCCGGTTTCTAGCACATTACCTGAGTTTTCAACCGGACAATCTTCACTTTGATATGCAACCAGTTGTGGCTGACTACGACTACAAAGGAGAAGAGATATTTGTGGCCAAGGACCATGTGCTCGGCGTTCGCCATGAAGCGACAGTCGAACAGCGGGGGAAGACGGTACTTTCTTTGAGACTGACCATGAGGATAGATGCCTCGATTGAGTATGACGCGGTCTTCGTGGATGGTGTACCGCCGGTGCATGTGGTAATAAACAACGGTATCATGGGTGACCTCGCTACAGTTGGGTTGATACTGAACCAGCTCACGTCTTTCCTGGAGCTTCAGCCAGGTTACCATGATATGTCGGAGGTCCGGATTCCCCGTTTCGATTTGACCAGTATCCGGTAACGGATCGAAGGATATCTGAATACTAGAGAGGAACGCCGTGGATACGGAAGAAGGGAATACGAGGAGTTGTAAGAAGCACATATCGTGGGACAGGCGCATTGTCATGGGCGGCGATTTAAGAGGGGACGACAGAAAAGCATAATATGAGATCACGGTACGGGCTGTATTTCCTGATAATGTCGCTGTACAGCCTTGTTGTGTCGTTTTATCTTCATCTTTATCCGATCCGATTGGCCGGAGCAATCGCGTTCTTGTGCTTTAGCGCGGTTGTGGTCTCCGCACTCATAATCAGTTGGTCGGCTGAGGCGGCAGAGTTCAGCATAAGCCAGGGGCTCGCCGTCGCGATTGTGGCGCTACTCCAGGTGGTTCCTGAGTTCATGGTTGAGGCTGTCATCGCATGGAAAAAAGACATCGACCTTATGCTCGCTAATTTTACCGGATCAAACAGGCTGCTCATGGGAGTCGGTTGGCCGCTGATCTTCATTACTGCGGATATATACTCGCGACTGAGGACCAGGAAAGGCATCAAAGAAATAGAATTGCGTCCTGAAAACCTAATAGAGGTTGTTGCTCTTTTCGTATCATCTTTGTACTTCTTCATTGTCCTAATGAAGCGCGATCTGCAAGTGTATGACGCAATATTCTTAGGATTGGTATTCGTCGGCTACATGTACCTTCTGCGGGTTCTCCCCAAAGAAGAGGAGGGAAAAAAGGATTTACTTCTCTCCATGCCGCGCGCACTGGTAGACATCGGAGAAGAAAGGAAACGTGGCGTGCTCTTGGTTTTTCTGTTTCTTGTAGGAGGAGTGACAATGTGGGCGGTGGCCGATCCTTTCCTGAAGGGCATGACGCAGCTCGCTGCCGGCATGGGTATCAGCGCATTTGTCTTCGTCCAGTGGGTGGCCCCGTTTCTCTCCGAGTTTCCAGAAAAGGTGACGGCATTCTATTGGGCGAGAACTGTACGACTCGCTCCAATGGCACTCTTGAACATGATAAGCAGCAAAGTGAACCAGTGGACGTTGCTCGTTTCAATGGTCCCGATCGTATATTCGCTCTCGATGGGCAGGGTATCGACAATACCGCTCGACATCCATCACCGCGAGGAAATCCTTCTTTCGATGATGATGACATTCTACGGCTGCTCAACGCTGGCAAAATTGCGTTTCACTCGAGGCAACGCGATTATCCTTTTCGTACTCTGGTTCGCTCAGTTCGTGTTTCCGGGCAACTTTACTTTTCTCCCTAAGATTCCTATCATTGGAGATAATTCGCGCGTTATTACTTCCATCCTATTCGGGATACTAACGATTTACGAAATAGCCAAACACCGGCGCGAATTCAGAATCCGATCTGGATTGAAGGAAACATTCCGGCTAGCGACTGCGAAAAGAAAGTGAACTATTTATGGAACCCGGCTCCTTAAGCGATCGTGCGGTAAGATTCATCGTGAATCCTGTCTCAGGCAATGGGAGGACCAGACGCGTTCTTCCACGCCTTGTCGGCGTTGCCAAAAAACTGGGGGTTAGATTCGACCTCCAATTGACCGAGGCACCCCAGCATGCGACCGAGCTTGCGAACGAAAACACAAATGAGTTCGATGTGGTGATTGCGGTGGGCGGTGATGGGACAGTCAATGAAGTTGCCACAGGTGCATGGAAGTCGAAGAAAGTAATGGGAGTGATCCCTACAGGTACGGGGAACGATTTCGTAAGAGCAATAGGCAGACTGAAGAGTCTCCACGAGTACGTACACAGAGCTGTTGCCGGAAAGATCAAAGCGATAGATGTCGGCACAGTCTGTATGGATAACAGGGAATTCGTGTTTGTAAACGGCGTCGGTATCGGATTCGATGCGGAGGTGGCACGCGAGAGTTTGAATTTCACTCGACTTAAAGGAATCTCCAGATATCTTGTATCGGTAATGCGAACCCTGTCGAAGTACAAATCGGCCCAGCTTACAATCCGACTCGACGATGATGTGATCAACCAAAAGAGTTATCTCGTCGCAATTGGGAACGGTATCTCCGCTGGCGGCGGTTTCCTTCTGACGCCAAACGCCGTATTGGACGACGGTGCACTCGATGCTTGCATCGTCAGGGATGTCTCGATACCCCGTGTGCTAAGAGTCATCCCCAGCGTTCTTCGAGGCGAACATGTAAAACTTCCCGAAGTGACTATGAGGAGGTCAAGCAAAGTGAACATAAAATCCGAGATTCCCGTTGCAGTTCACAGAGATGGAGAGATCCCGACATCCAGGGTTACTGAGCTGGATATAACCGTCACCCCTCGAAGTCTGAAGATAATAGTATAGCTCCGATTCGACCCACCGCCCAAACCCCTCCTCACTAAGCCGAGAATGCCCCGATCTGGCAAGTGCAGTCGATTTCGTCAGTATTGCGAAGTACGGGAACGAGCGCATAGATCTGGCTGTTATGAATTAATTTTTCATAGGGAAGGAACAAGAATGCAGATGAATGATGTTAACTGTATTGTATGAACTCGACCAGAAGACAATTCTTGAACCGTATATTGGGGGGCGGTGTCGCAATAGTTGCCGCCTATATACTATATCCTGTCATAAGGTTTCTAAGTCCACCTTCCGTTGCCCTCGGCGAACAAAGTAAGGTATTCGTCACAGACACCGGCATAATGAAACGGAACACGGCGAAGTACTTCAAATTCCTTGACGAACCCGCGGTGCTTGTGAGGCTTCCAAATGGGACGTACACCTCTCTCTCTGCCAAGTGCACACATCTCGGTTGCACGGTGCAATTCAGATCCGATGGAGATTACTTCCACTGCGCGTGCCATGGAAGCGAATTCGCCATTACGGGTAAGGTCATGAGGGGGCCGGCAGTCTTGCCTCTGCCAAAATACCAGGTGTCGGTTTCGGGGGAGAAGATTTTCGTTTCGGTGCCGATTGAGCCTGCCTGACGCCGGATGAAGCAACGTCTGGTTGGTTTTTTCGACGAGAGGATGGACCTGTCTGCTCTCCGCAGATGGGCGAAGGAAAAATCTGTCCCTCAACACAAGCATTCATTCTGGTATTACTTCGGTGGGCTCGCGCTCTTCCTGATCACCCTTCAGATCATCACAGGTATTTTGCTAGCGCTGTATTACTCGCCGAATCCTGCTTATGCGCATGAGTCTGTCAAGTACGTCATGGAGACGGTGAAGTACGGCTGGCTGATTAGATCGATCCACTTCTGGGGTGCGAATTTCCTGGTGGCAGTTGTCTTCATCCACATGTTTTCGACTTACTTCATGAAGGCGTACAGGAAGCCGCGTGAGGTCATGTGGATACTCGGAGTCTTAATTCTTGGGTTGGTTCTTGCCTTTACCTTCACAGGCTACCTCTTGCCCTGGACGACTCTCTCCTACTTTGCCACGAAAGTTGGGGTCAACACTCCATCTATAATGCCGATCCTGGGGAGGTTCATAACGAGGATTATGGAAGGCGGAAGAGACGTCGGGGCTGCAACACTTACAAGGATGTTCACACTCCACACAGTCATCCTGCCGCTTCTGGCAGTTCTTCTGATAACTCTCCACGTTTTGCTCAGCCAGGTCTTCGGAAGCAGCGTACCGTTGTCTCAAGCCAACAAAAGAGAGGCTATAAAGTTCTTCCCAAATTTTCTTATGAGGGACGCGGCGGTCTGGGCGGGAGGGCTTGCGATCCTTCTTGCTATGGTTACGATGTTCCCGGCGGGTTTGGGACCGAAGGTCAACCCTGTTATGCCGGCGCCCGTTGGGATCAAACCCGAGTGGTATTTCCTGTTTGTTTTTGAAACCTTGAGGAGATTTCCGGAGACAATAGCGATTGGCACGATCACACTTGCTGTTTTAGTCTGGCTCATTGTACCATTTCTTGATAGAAGAGCTTCGAGAAATCAAAAGAGCACGTTCTTCACACTTTTTGGTGCCGCGGTTCTCGTTTACATGATCTCCATGACAATACTCGCATATCTAACAACGTGATATCCATGTTACTCGTTATTATCTCTCTAATCCTGGTAGGCACCTCGGCCAACGACTCGCTGGCTGCCTCCATTCCCTCTTTTGCTCAAAGGTTCAATTTCACTCTCCCTTTGATTGTCGTCTTGCTCATACTGATGTTCTTTCTCCTTTTGAAAGTATATACCCGGGAGTCACAACCCTCTCGGTCACAGAAGGGAATTTCCGATTCAAACGTCAAGGGTGATGGAAGCAAGGAGAAAGTGCGGGAGAAAGTTTAGCACTTGCCGCAATGCGTCTTTTTACAGGGGGCGAGTCGGACAGTCCTGTAAGATAGATTCTTGAAGGACATGCACGATTATGGGCAATACCGTGTCTGTCCGGCTAAGCTGTGCTACACGATTTCTGTTTTTTTTGTTCGAGTTGATGCTGATTTCCCGCGGATGGTCGGCATCATGGCATGGGGAACGGTGTTCGCGCGTCTGGTTCCTTGCAGGCCCGACAATCCTATTTGATAATCGGAGCTGGAATTGATGGGGAGCTAATCCGGAAATTCCGCCGGGGGGCAGTTTCGTTGATGTTATCAACCAAAGTGAAAGGGCTCACGTTCGACAATCCGATCAGTAACGGATTCTCTAATCCTTGAAAATCTTTTCGGCTCGCCCTATATTTATTGAAATTCGATGAACGAACAGTGTATCCGACTTCACAACGCTACCTTCTACGCGTACCATGGTGTTCTTTCAAATGAGCAGGCATCTGGCGGCAAGTTCGAGGTGGATGTTGAGATGTACGGAGATTTTTCAGGAGCTGCGGAAAGCGACCGTCTGAAAGACGCGGTTGACTACCAGAGAGTTTACAAATCCATTCGTGAACTAGTCACTGAAAAGCGATTCTATTTGATAGAATCCCTTGGCACGCGGATCGCCGAAAGCATTATTACTAATTTCTTGCAATTGAGCAGAGTGGTTGTCAGGGTAAGGAAGCATACTCCGCAGGTCGGCGGCGTCGTGGATTCCGTCGAGTTCGAGACAGAGAGGGTTCGCGAGCAAAAGGATTCGGTCGGCATTGGCTGATTGTTATCTGATGCTTGGCTCGAATCTCGGGGATAGAGCAGGATATCTCAGCAAAGGACTTCAATCGATCAGGAATTCTGCAGGTATCGAACTGCTGGAGATATCTTCGGTCTATGAGTCCGATCCGGTGGATTATCTGGACCAGCCGAAATTTTTGAATTTGGCGGCAAAGATAAGAACGATGATAGGTCCGCTTCTTCTCCTTCGCGTTCTCAAATCGATTGAGACTCAGGTTGGTCGAGTCCCGAGGGAAACTTCGCATGAGAGAGAGTTTGACGTGGACATAATATTCTATGGCAACATGGAAGTAGATTCCGAGAGCCTTGTGATTCCACACCCCCGCGCGCATCAGCGCAGGTTCGTCCTGGAGCCGCTGTCGGAAATCGCAGCGGAATTTGTTCACCCGGTATTTGTGAAGACGGTCGGAGAGCTGCTCACTGAATGTCCGGACGAGTCACATGTAGATAAGATAACCGACCTTCACCTACCTCTGGAAAACTCAGATGGACTTTAGCGAGAACAGCGAAGACATAAGACATTTAGCTATTGAAGGCGTGATTGGCGCAGGGAAGACAAGCCTTGCAATGAAGATTGCACGACTTACGAACGCCATGCCGGTCCTCGAACGGTTTGAAGAGAACCCGTTTCTGGATAAGTTCTATGACGACATAAATCGTTATGCGTTTCAGACGCAGATATTTTTTCTCCTCAATCGCCATAAGCAGCAGCAGGAACTTGCACAGATGGACCTTTTTCACCAGCTCATCATTTGCGACTACATGTTCGAGAAGGACAAGATCTTTGCGTATCTGAATCTTCAGGACGATGAATTGAAATTATATGAAGACCTGGTATCGAGACTTGAAAAAACAATTCCCAAACCTGACATGGTAGTCTATTTGCAGTGCAGTGTCGATCACTTGATGGAAAACATAAAAAAGCGCGGAAGGTCATTCGAGAAAAGTGTTTCCAAGGAATACGTGGAGAGTCTAAACGAAGCTTACAACTATTTTTTCTTCAGGTACAAATCATCTCCTCTCCTCATCGTCAATGCCGACCAGATCGATTTTGTGAATGATGAGCGGGATTTCGACAACCTGGTGGCAGAGATCTTCAAGCCCCGGAAAATGACTGAGTACTATAATCCGATTATGAAGTGATGTTCGAGTTAATTCTCTGGCTGTTTTTCATCTACATAGTGGTCCAAATGGTGAGGGGACTTATCCGTAGTGCCGTGCACCGTGGGATAAGGGACTACGAGAAGCAGAAAGAGGCGAAGGTACAGAAGGAAAAGGAAGTGAAGATAGATAGGTCGAAGATAGAAGACGCTAACTTTAAGGATTTAAAATAGGCGCCGTCACTTTGGACTTGAATGTAGCAATCGGTGTAACTATGTCGCGACGTTCATGCTTGAAGTCTGAGTCGAAATCTGCGCGTGCACCATCCTTCCTGGGCGCGAGAGTTCGCGCGTGAGCATGCCTGCACGGGCTCGAGCTTCCGCCGGGTTCGGGAAAAGCTTTGAGCAGGGGACGAAACGGCTCTCGGCTTGGCTCCTGGCAAAGATTTCGGCAAGTCGGAAAAAGAGGATAGCACCGGGCAGCCGGACGGACGGCTATAAAAGAATAATCGTGATACGACAGCATAACCAGTTCGGTGACGTTCTGTGTACCGTACCACTTCTTCGTGCATTGCACAACAGGTTCAAGCCGGAAGAATTGGCAGTCGTGGTGTCGCCTCAGAATAGGGACGCTCTCATCGGATGTCCATACGTCACAAATGTGATAAGTTATGACAAGCTCTCGTTCTACAGAAGGCCTTCGCTGTTTGTTCAGTTTGCCAAACAGCTCAGAAAAGGTTACGATATACTTCTTGTGCCATCAAACGTCTCCATTTCTTTGACCAACGATATCATGGCTTTCTTTGTACAGGCATCAACCAAAATAGGCCCCCGGTCTCTGGAAGCAAAATCGAACCGCACGAGTTCCGTCTATGATGTGGCAGTAGACCTTCGCTGGGATGACAAACCGGTCCACCAGTCATTCAGGAATATGAAGGTAGCATCTCCGCTTGGGGTTGAATCGATCGACGACGTCGGGGAATTGGAGTACTCCGTCGATGAGGCGTTGGTTGCGGAAGTGCGGGAATTATTGACCAGGACCGGCGGCGACGGATCGAGGAGAGTAGCAGTTCACGCAGGTGCTGGTAAAGTGGGCAATCGCTGGAACGTTGAAAGTTTCTCTTCACTCTGCGAGAAGCTGCACGGAAAGGCCGGCGCTAGTTTGTATTTCACGGAAGGGCAGATGGACCACGAGGTTATGGATCGCCTCATATCTCTTTTAAAGGTTCCATACGTTCGGCTGAGAGACAGGACAATACCATTTGTGGCCGCCTTCCTTAAGGAAATGGATATGGTGCTGACGAACGACACCGGTATAATGCACTTGGCGGCTGCCGTAGGCACTCCGACACTTTCACTCTTTGGACCAACCGATCCGCTTCAATGGGCCCCGTTAGGATCCAAGCATCGGTTTATTCTTGGAAGAGGTGGGGATGTCAACTCAATAGAAGTTGCGAAGGTTTTCAACCTTGCGAAGAAAATTCTGATGAGAAAGTGAATGGACGTTTTCTATAAGATAAAAGACTGGTTACTTTCAAAGCTTTCTAAAATAGAATTCTCCCAGGAGCCGCTCCACCTGCTGCTGGCTGTTGTAACCGGCATATTTGCTGCGTTCGGTGCCGTGTTGTTTTACAAGATGATCGTTTTGGTCGAGGAGCTGCTCTTTCGTGCACCAGCCGGTTTGATGGGAGTTGCGAACCTCATCGACCTTCAGGGCTGGAGGAGGTTCCTTGTAATACCGCTTATACCGGCGATCGGCGGATTGGTTGTCGGTTGGATTACCATTAAGCTGGCTGCCGATGTAAAGGGAGAAGGGGTTCCGATGGTGATCGATGGTGTCGCCAAAAAGGGAGGAATCCTCAGTCCGGTAGTTGGAGCAAAGCAGCTTATTACGAGTGCGATTTCAATAGGTAGCGGCGGCGCCGGCGGACGCGAGGGGCCGTCGATTGCAATTGGTGGGACAGCAGGCTCAATCGTGGGTCAATTGTTCAGGCTAAACGAAGAGCAGACCAAGTCACTAGTGGGCTGTGGCGCTGCCGCCGGACTTGCGGCGGTGTTCAACGCACCTATCGGGGGCGCCTTGTTCGCGATGGAAGTGGTCCTTGGGAATCTCAACATGCAATCCTTTTCGCCGATCATAATCAGCTCAGTATTCGGCACTTTCCTTTCTCGCAGCATCCTTGGTAACAAACCGATTTTTCAGATACCCACATTCTCTCTGAGAAGCGGTTGGGAATTATTGTTCTATGTGGCTCTTGGTATTTTTGCAGGCTTCGTGGGCATTTATTTCGTCAGGTTTTTCTACGCAACAGAGGAATTCTTTGAGCACAGGAAGTTTCCAGTAAAGAGTCACATCTGGAAGCCTGCACTCGGAGGGCTGATCGTGGGAGTGATCGGGATTTTTTATCCGGGTGTTTTCGGTTACACGTATCAGGCGGTCAGCCAATCTCTGTACAGCAGGGACTCTTTCCTGTTGCTGGCGGGAATGCTGCTTTTCAAACCCATAGCTACATCGGTGACTCTCGGTAGCGGAGGAGCAGGAGGAACGCTGGCGCCTTCGCTTTTCATAGGTGCAATGGCAGGCGGCGTGTTTGGAACTATTGTCAATTTCGTTGTACCGCATCTTGCTGCTCCGCCGGGCGCGTATGCCTTAATCGGAATGGCAGCTGTAACGAGCGCTACAGTACAAGCACCTCTATCTTCGGCAATCCTGGTGTTTGAGATGACAGCCAACTATCAGGCGATTCTGCCCATCCTCATTGCGGTGGTGATGGCAACTTATATCTCTAGAAAGTACATGGCAGGCTCCATCTACACCGTAAGATTGAAACTCAGAGGCGAAGTGCTGGACGTTTACGGTCGTGATGTGAATATCCTTCGCGCGATTTCCGTTAGAGATGTGATGAAACCTCAGATCACAGCGGCTTCCGAATCTACGAGGTTGATTGACCTGCTCGAGATGATCCCTGAAAGCCGCACGAGCGTGTTTCCAGTCATCAAACATGACGGGACTCTCTCCGGCACGATTTCATATGGCGATATAAGGCAGGCACTTGGCGACGCCTCCATCAAAGACATTCTCGATGTGCTTGTGGTTAAGGATATCCTGAATCCGACAAAGTTCAGCGTCAAGGAGAATCAAGACCTGTCGACGGCGATGAAACAGATGCTGGATGCCGGTGTGCCGTCGATTCCGGTAGTGAGAGATGGCGAGCAACTCGCAGGCATGTTGTACCTGAACGATGCAAGCCAGGCGTACGAGAAGAAACTCCTAATGGATGAAGTGATTGCGAAGTGATCACAATTTCCGATATCAAAAGGCTCTCGGAGCTTAGAGATCGCAAGGGAAGACGGGCGCAGAAGCTCTTCCTCATAGAGGGCGTACGTTCTGTGAGTGAAGCATTGGAGGAGGGCGCTGGAGTAAGGAAGATCATTTTAGATCTTGGTGCCAACTCCGATAGGTTCGAATCCGTTTTTTCCTCAGCGAAAGAGCAAGGAATCGAAATCGAAGAGATACCGGCGACTAAGTTTAGGAAACTCTCTACGACGGAGTCGAGTCAGGGTATAATTGCCGTAGCATCAATTCCGGAATTTACATTCGAGGACCTATCCTCTGAAATTCGGTCGAAAAGGAGTGCTACCATACTAATACTTGATAGAGTATCCGATCCCGGCAACCTCGGTACAATTCTCAGATCCGCCGCATGGTTCGGCATTGACGGTATTGTGGTGGCGGGAAGCAGTGTGGACGTCTACAATCCGAAAGTTGTCAGGTCCGCGATGGCTGCGGTACTCCGGCTTAAGGTGGTACAGGAAGCTGACCTGAATGAAGTGATGCCCGAGCTCCACAAAGTCGGCTTTGCAGTGATTGCGTCGACTCAAGATGGCAAGGCGAGTTGTTTCGAATATGGATTTCCATTGAAGCTGGCAATTGTGTTGGGATCGGAAGCGTCAGGAATTTCAAAGGAGATCTCCCAGGTTTGCGACGCGAGCGTTTTTATTCCGAGAGTGGGGAAGATGGAGTCGCTGAACGTTGGCGTAGCGGCTTCAATAGTGATGGCGGAAATCGCGAGACAAAGAAAATAGGGCGAGAGAAGCGCTGTTCTTCGTGGATTTCTCAGATTGGTAGTGCGTCAATTTGAATTCTTTCTGTCGAAGACATAGTCTTACACGAACCTGATCCCTGCATTGCCGTCAGTCCCCCATTTCTACCGCGAATTCAGTATAGACCCGGACATTGTGGTCCCCGGCAAGGGCACCGAGGAACAACACTAGGGACGGATCTTAGATGTGCCGCAAATGAGAATCTCTATTGACAGTTTCGATAGCCGCGCTTAAATTTATACGTTGATCGTGCTTCGGATTTATTGAATTACCTGCCTCCTGTTGTGAGGAACCATTACAATTCTTTAGAGAGATAGCGTCTAAATTCTTGAGCAACTTGGATTTGGAAGCGGAACGAACTTGGCTGCAAGCCCATATTGTTTTTCCTCTCTGAGCGTCTAAGGCTTGATTCCATTCCGCTGGGAAGCGAGGTACAGTGACGCCAGTTATTCCTGCCGGACGCGGGACGCTGCGCAATATAATGACCAGTGCAGAGTGCCACGTTACCTGCCCGTACCCCTGTTGATAGGAATATCCTTCCCTGTCAGGGGTGGACAAGCGTAATTTTCCAAATCTAATAGTGCACCCGGAGTATGATTGCCTGGAGTACTCTCGGGAAGAAACCGGTTGTTCTTAAAAAGGACCGACTGTCAGGAATAAGTGTGGCTCATTAAAGTGCCGGTGGATAAACTCCGCACTCGCAATAGGGCTGGACATGAGCTATGACTGTTAGAGTTCGGGTCTTTTGTGACATGAGAGATAACGATAGCGGGAGCAGGTACAGAGTTGATTAGGCAGGAAGGTAGCTGGACAATTGGAAAAGGGCAAAAGGCGACTGACCCCGCCGGTGGCATTATGAACCCCCGGAGTGAAACCAGGGGGAGTACAGGAAAGAGATTCTGGCGTGAAAATAGCCTCAGGTTTGAATGGGTAGGGTATAGGGGTGAGACCGGGTTGACCGATCTACGCAAGCAACAGAGATCGGACACCAGTCCGGCGGGTGGCAATAGAAATTTCGTTGCGAGAGAAGAGAAGCGTCGTAGCTGCGAGATGGAGAGCAAGGCAACAAACATCGAGATTGTGGATCTGAAGAAGGAGAGCGTCCAGCAGGTGTAATTTGCGGCAATGCTGTTTATCAGGGATCGGCTGTCTGAGCGTGATCAAGCAGCTTGGACTAGTGTCTAGAAAAATGTCTTATGCGACATGTTAGGAATACGAGACCGTCGATAGCATTCCAAAGCAGCATAGCAGTTGCTCAAACATCGTCACTGAACGAGAATATTGATTTATCGACTCGAGTTTGAAGACACACAATTACAGGTGAGGCAAGTACACAGCACATCGAGTTTCGTCATAGCGTTGGTTATCACTATGGTGGTTGGCGAGGCAGCAATAAACCCGATCCTTGCGCAATCGGTCGGCGATTATCGCAGCGCAAGTTCCGGCATTTGGAGTGCCATCGGAAGTTGGCAGTATTATGATGGTAACGGCTGGACGACACCGCCGGATACAGTTGGGTATCCGGGTCAAAAGCCCGGTACCGCTAATGTGACTATCCAGAACGGTAATTCGATTACGCTGGATGTCTCGCCGGTCAACCCAGTTGCTTCTATCAACATTTCGGGCACCAGTACCAATACTACACTCACATTCAATTCCGGCACAGCTCTAACCGTCAGTGGCCCGACCACAATCGACGCTCCGACGAGCAACTATAGAACAAATACAATGGCTGTCGGCGCAGGTAGTCTGAACGCCGGCTCGATAACCATGGCAAACACGGGAAACAACAGGCGTGATTGCATCGTCTCCCTGACGACGGGGGGGATCACGATCAGAGGCGACCTCACGATGCAGGGCAGTTTTGCAGAAAACCATATTGATATTACCGGAGCCGGAACAATCAATATTGGTGGGAACGTAGATAACGGTGCGGGGGCAGTCGGCGGGGGATTTACCACCCCTCCGGCCGCTAGCGTGATCAACTTAAATGGCGCAACTCTTCAAAACGTTTTTCTTTATGGTGGCGGTCGGTCGCTTGGTATTTTGAAAATCAACAACGCAATGGGAGTCACTTCCGGATCTGCATTCACCACGGTGACTTTGAGTATCGGCGATGTGGCGCCTGGCAGCTCTTTGGATGTTGGGACGTATTCGGAAACCGTTTCAGGAAATCTTCTTGTTAATGGATCCTTGAATGGGACGGGAGGTATAACGCTAAGCGGGTCAGGAGCCACAATAGACGGAACAGGAACCATTGCAGCCCCGATGACTGCTAGCACGAGCCACACGATTAATTCGACGGCTGATCTCACGATTACCGGCACGATGACAATTAACAGGCGGCACACAGTGACAAATAATGGCGTGGTTTCAGTCGGCGACCTTGGAACTGCGACAGGCACATGGGCTCAAGGAAATAACTCGACGTTAAACTATAGTGGCACAGCAATCACCCCCACGTTAAATGCGAGCGCATCGGACAACACCGTGAATTACACAGGGGACGCACAGACAGTCAAAGTGACCACTTATCATAACCTGATTCTCAGCGGCAATGGAGACAAGACGTTTGCGGTGACGACGGTGAACGGAGACCTATCATTGACCGGCGCCGCGAAGGTGACTACGGGCGCCAACCTGACTGTCGGAGGCAATCTAAACATAGGTGACAACACTTCGTTCACCGTTCCGGCGCACAGCCTGTCTGTATCCGGTACGACGACTGTCGGCGGAGGGACAAGCGGAACTCTTGCAATTACATCCGTGACGGAAGCGAAGACATTTGCCGGTGCGGTGACTATCAATGGCGGAGCAGACTTCACGGAAATCGCAGCGGCGTCGCTCGTGTTCGGTTCAAACGTCACGGTTAGTGGTACACTCACGGAATTCGGTGCTGCGACCGTTAGTGTCGCAGGGAGTTTTACAAACAACGGGACATATACAGCGAGTACGGGAACACACACTTTCAGCGGCTCTTCGAAAACGATAGGCGGTTCGGCCGCAATCTCAATACCTAATCTTGCAGTTACTGGTACCTACTCAAATTCTTGTGGGCTCACTGTCGGTACGTCTCTCTCTGGTGCCGGTGCTTTAGCTAATGAGGCAGGTTATACTTTGAATATCGGCGGCACCTCCACAATCTCAACATTAGCCGCGATCGCATCCGGCAACACTGTAAACTATGCAGGTGCGAATCAAGCAGTTCATCTGAATGATTATTGCAACCTGACATTCAGCGGAAGCGGCACAGTGACCCTTCCGAATGGGGCGATGTCAATTTCAGGAAACTGGACGAATAACGGTGTGACGATCACCCCCGGCAGCTCGACCGTCACCTTCAACGGCATTTCTCCTCAGACTATCGGAGGCACGACTCCCACGGCGTTCAACGATCTCACCATAAACAACTCCGCCGGCGTCCAGTTTGGGGATCCCGTATCGGTTTCCGGAACGCTGACGCTGGTGTCGGGAATTGTTACTACTTCCTCAACGAACCTCCTGACAACAGAAAGTACTTCAACGAGTAGCATTATCGGTGCATCCGCCAGTTCATACATCAACGGACCTTTGGCATTGACCCTTGCAGCCGGAGTTGCAGCAGATGGTACTTCATATACTTTTCCTGTCGGGGATCCGGGAAATTTTCGCCCGCTTGCGTTGGTCAACGTAAGGACGGCTGCGGGATCATCACCCGTCGTAAAAGTAACCGAAATTCCGACTGGTGCCTTAACCGGCGATTCGACGATTACGAGTGTTGCGCCGCGGAATTGGCATGTGGAAACTTCAGGCGGGACTCTCGCGAGTGCGACGATCCAGCTTGCAGAGAACGGATTGATTCCAACTAACGCAATCGCTCAATCGACCATGCAGTCCGGTAACTACGCTTCCATCGGCGGAACAAATATCGGCGCGACGATCACTTCAGTGCAAGCTGCATCTTCTTTTCCTGTTTATTTCGCAATTGGTATCTCTTCCGTCATGGGACTATATTCGTATCAGTCCGGGAATTGGGATGATCCGAATACGTGGACCACGGATCCATCAGGAAGAACCTGGACGAACGCAAGAGTACCGAGTATGTCGGGGGCGGATAGGGTCACAATTCTTAACGGGCGAACTATTTCCATCAGCGCAAACGCTAAGAAGACCTCTTCTCTCACTCTCAACGCTGGTGGGGTCCTCAACCTGCACACGACCACCGGCCATGATTTCGGAACCGTCTCAGGACAGGGGAAACTGATACTTAGCTCTAACAGCTTCCCGGGCGGCACTTTCACCGGTTTCGTAGCGGTCGGATGTTGCGGCTGAGGATCTCGTGCAGGCGCCACCGGTGACAAAGGAAGTGATGGTGGATATACCTTAGCGGGTGACCTTGCGAAGGTAGCTAACCTTGTCAAGGTTTCTTTTTACCCTTGACAAGGTTTCCCGCTCCGAACGAATTGCCTCAGCGCCTCTGCGACTTAGCGGTGTTCTTTCTTTTCGACCAGGGCAAATGTTTTTTCTATGTCAGGGAAGTACCATAATTGAAGTTCATAAATCCTCACTCGCGTGTCTTGGAGTCCGTCCCAAAGCGAAGACAACCTATCCCTACGTGTCATTCCCACGTCCCTGCCTGTCCGGTAGGCGGGCTTGAGGCGGGAATCCAGTTCATTCCGCAGTATGGATTCCCGGTAGAAACATTCGGGAATGACGCGAGCGGGATTTGGGGGCAACCTCAAACCGAAAAAGGGGTGAGCAAACGCTGTCTCTTCCTTTTCATGGGTTTAGCTATCCTACTCTGCCAGCTATCTCCTTCACCCGTCATGGCACAGCAGTCTCCCGACTACGACGAAGTCGTGTTCGGCTTCACTCTCAAGAACTTGGGAAGCTACAATGTTACCGTCGCCATAAAGAAGGACGAAGTCTATCTCCCTATCATGGAATTGTTCAACATCTTCGAGGTCTACTATACGATCGAAGGACAAAATGTCCTGAAGGGGACGTACCTCTCATCCGAGTTCCCGATGACGATCGATCCGGTGAAGCGGCTTATCGTGGTCGGTGACAACCGGTACCGGCTCACGAAGCAAGATATCTTCAAAGGCGATATGGACATCTATCTTTCAAGAGACAAATGGGAAGAGATCTTCGGTGTCAGGAGCACCGTTAATATGAACCGGTTGCAGATCATGGCCGAGACGAATAAGAACTTGTACGTGTTTGTACGTATGAAAGCCGCACGGGAGCGCGAAAATATGCAGAGCACTTCTCTCGTGCCGGAGAAATATCCGCTTCTCTTGGACCGCAGACGATCTTTACTTGGCGGCGGGGTGCTCGACTACAGTCTGACCTCCTCCTTGAACAGGTTTACACCTCTGTCGAACACTTACACGCTGACAGGTGGTGGGGAAGTCCTGGGGGGAGATTTCCAGGGGAGCCTCATCGGCGTAACAGGCGAGACTCCTTCATTCACCAACGTACGCTGGCGGTACGTCGTGCGCGATAACGATTACTTCAGCTCGCTCACGGCGGGCCAGGTTCTCACCGGAAGCAATTTCATTCCGAGCGTTACCGGCATTTCGCTGTCGAACGAGCCGGTCGAGCCGCGGGTGCTTTTCGACAACTACGTCGTGGACGGTTACACCGATCCCGAGTCTCAGGTCGAGCTGTACCTCAACGATCGTCTTGTAGATTTCCAGACATCCAATGCTGCAGGCTACTATCGCTTCCAGTTTCCTCTTACATACGGGACGATGCGCGTCACGATAAAAACATATTCCAAGTACGGTGACATCAACGTCCAGCAGAAGCAAATCCAGGTGCCGTTTACATTCGTGCCGAAGGGAGTCCTGACATACAATGCGCAGGCAGGTCAAGGTAATTATCTATATGGACTTTCGAAGAATGTCTACTTCGGCAATGCGAATCTCATCTATGGTGCAACCGACTGGATGTCGCTCACAGGCGGTATCGAGCAGAGCGTAAACAGCGGTCTTCAAAGACCGATATACCACGCCGGGTTCTCGTCACGATTATTCTCTCAATACATTCTCGACGCCGATATTGCTCCGAACTCGTACTATAAATTCGACGCAAACGCTCTCTTCGCTTCCGACGCCGGGATATTCGTCCAGTATGCAAAATATCTGGTGACCGATACTCTTCTCGGTACGATGCCTCAACAGAATGCAAACCTGTCGTTTTACCTTCCGCTCAATTTCATCTCGCAAGGAACGGGATTCAGGTTCTCAGAGAATTATACAGACGCTGCATCGGAACGGCTGTTGTCTCCACGGCTCGACCTCAATATGAGGCTCGCTAACGTTCAACTCCTCATGAGTTACAGCGAGACGGGAATCGGCACAGACCTGCGGCCGTGGAGTTTGAATGGAACCGGCATTATCACGGCAACGGCGATGTATGTTGTCCCTGGCGGAGATGTGCCGGGGTTTCTGCGTACGTTTCTTTTCCGCGGCGAAGCAGCATACGATATGCAAACCAAAAGCGTGATGGATGTTAACTTCGAAGCTTCGAAGACTTTCTTTCAGAACCTGCAGCTCAATTTGCAGGTCGATCGGAATATACCTGCGCAATCGACTTTCTTCGAAGTCGGCCTGATCATGGACCTCGACTTCACGCGCGAGTCGTCGGTGTTCGACGAATCGGCCGGGAATTTAACGTCACGTCACTCACTCTACGGCTCGATTGCACTGGATCAAAACAACGGTATGATGCTCCTTTCAAACCGCGACCAGACCAACAAAGGCGGCGCGGATGTCGTCATGTTTACAGATGACAACAACGACAGCGAGTATGACGCCGGCGATGAACTTATCGCATCCAATGGAGTCAAAGTCGGCGGCATGGGGAAGGTCACGGTCGGCGGCGACAGTATCGTACATGTGTCGGAGCTCCAGAACTATTTTCGTTATAACCTCCAGGTCAACAAGCAGCAGATCGATCCCAACCTGGTGCCGCTCATCGACAAGTTCTCATTTGTTGTCGATCCCAACCAGTTCAAGCGAATCGAGATACCGTTCTATCGGGGCGGGACAATTTCGGGTACTGCTTATCTTGATAATAATGGTAAACAGAGCCCCCTGAGCGGCGCCAGAATTATCATGCGTGCAAAGGATGGGAAAGCGGTCGATACTCTTCGCACTTTTGCAGACGGTGGTTTCTACAAGATGGATGTCGCGCCGAACAGTTACACGCTTACGATCGACTCAACGCAGCTCCGGTTCCTTCAGGCTGTTCAGAAAGGCGGGCCGCTTGATGTTGTCGTACACCGGGGTCGGGAAGCAGACATCATCGACACGCTGGAGATAGTAGTTGAGAAGGTGACCCCCAAGGTCAAGGAAGAAATCGATAAGCAGACTGTGCCGGCTATTGTACCTCAAAAAGAACCGGAGACAAAAAGGGAGGCGGCAGACACTCTGTCGAAAGTTTACATGAAGAAAGTATTGCCGGACTCTGTGCGTGGAGGATCGAAGACTGAGGCATCCTCTGACATTCTCAGCGCTGCTCATCATGAGGAGACTCTTCGTCTCCTGCGATTCGCTCGTCCTTCGAATCAATCGCTTCAACCACCTGTCCGGCAGTCGCCGGATGATTCCAGAACAGCAAAGAAAGCATTTAGTCACCCTGATCGAATGGCACCACATGGCGCCTCGGGCCTGCCTGGTGGTAGGCAGGACAAAGGGCGAGCGATGCTCACATCGGTTGATCTCTCTAAAACAGTTTCATCCCTTCGGGATTGAAATGAGTTACTGCGCGCATTCAACATGATGGTCGCGTCTGTATGGTCACTCTACACCGTCTGAGGTAGAAAGGGCATCTCAGATATAAAGAGGAGAATATGTGTCGTGCGAAAAATATTTCTCGTAGTTGCAGGCGTAATGCTTGTAACAATTCCGTTGGATGCTCAAATCAGGTCTGCGAGCGCAAGCGTTTCAGTTACGCTCAGAGTGATTCCCGGATCGGTCTTCAACTTGGATTCTACAAAAGTGGTCGCAGACATATTCATCGGGACGAGCATTCAATCCACCTCCGACGGGATTACGCTTCACGCTCGCAGAGAAGTTCCGGTGAGGCTGGTTCTTTTCAGAGGCTCGCTTAGCTCGCCGATCTTCTTCGACGATAACGGAGAAGTGAGTTTGACTGCAGGACAATTGAAGGATATCTCGGTCATTGAAGTAGACTATTGCGGAAGCTGATAGAGTTGTTCTCTCCACTGAGTTGAGGAACATAATAGACGTCCCGTCACTGCAATTTGCCTAACCCGATTCTCCTTAATGCCTGGAGAAGATCAAGAATTGACAATCCGCGTGCACTGATGCGAGTTGAATCCCTAAACCGATTATGTCCGGTGAAGGATCCGAATAAACACACCCCACATCGCTGACGAGACAATATCTCGCGCCTTCAATCCTTTCGCATATCCTTCCCCATCACATATGAAACTGTAAGCACTACGTCTTTCCAGAACCCAGCATTTCTGAGTTTCAAGCTGAAACATTGTCTGCACGCCTGACCTAAATGTGTTTAACATTAGCCAGATGAACAATATTAAGCTCCGACTCGATCCCAATCGCTCAATTTCAATCTCCAATACATGAGAATAACGGCACGGCCATTGTCTTAGATGGGAATGTTGAATCATCCTGGCGTTATTGATCGAGGAGATACATATGCCTGTCGGCAGCGCCGGAGTCCAAACAAAATATCGGAGTGACCACATGGCGGCCTCACCGCTTCGAAAAGATACCAGCGGAAGTGAGCATGACGAGGCTGGAAAGTACGTTGCGCATTATGTGATGTACACGGATGATTTCTTCTTGGAAGATTCTGTCGAGAGCGTCTATCCGTTTGTGGACAAGATCTTGATCGCAAGGACAATGAAACCGTGGGCTGGAAAGCCTGTGAATCTTGAAGATACCGAATTAAGCCTGGCAAAAATCTCCAGTAGATTTGGTGACAAGGTTGAGATATTTGCCGGCGAATTTCCCGACGAGCACTCTCAGAGGAATTTTCTGCTTGACCTATCGAAATCGAGGAACCACAGGGGCGCTTTCATTATTGACTGCGATGAAGTTTTCATCGATAATTCGTTTCCGGCCATGTATTCATTTATTGAGAAGAACGATCCCGCCGCATTGAGAGTGCCATACTTGACGTTTGTGAAGGATGCAAGTTTCTCTATCAGTCCTCCATATGAAACTGGACTCTTCTACATTAAACTCGCTGCGGATGCTCACTTCACACATGCGAGGAGTTTGAATGTTGACGAGACAATGATGCCGTATGACAGTCCCGACATTCTACATTTTTCATACATCCGAAAAGATGATCGGGCTATATGGCAGAAAGTGACTACTTTCATGCACGTCAACGATACAGACTGGTCAAAGTGGTACAATGAAACTTACCTGGCATTTGGTCAGCATCTGAAAAATTTCCATCCGGTCTGGCCTGAATCCTGGAGCGGGGTGCAACTCTTCGATATAAGTCGATTTCCACAAAATCTGTACGACAAACTCAAAGACAATCAAAAGCTTTTCTACAATCAGAGAGTAACCGATGCGGCGGGGGTGAAGCTCCACCTCGGTTGCGGACCGGACATCAGGCCGGGGTACATTAATGTAGATTTGTACAATCCGGCCGCTGAGCTGAAGCTGGACATTACTTCGTTAGGTTACTTCCGTGATGAAAGCGTCGACGAGATATTCATGAACGCCGTGTTGGAGCATTTGTGGAGCTTCGAACAAGTCCGGGCGCTGAAAGAATGGAGGAGAGTACTCAAGCCAGGCGGGAAGCTTATCATCAATTCAATCCCTGATTTTGACGTCATCGTTCGGGCATTCACCCGGCATGAAGCGGGAAATATTGGCGACAGATTCGATCTCTATAATGTCTACAGGTATTCTCATGGCGACCCGAGTCCCGAAAACAGGTTTGGTCAGATACACAAGGACGTCTTCACAAGGGATAAAGTCAGGGATTTGCTGACATCGGCCGGATTTGAAATACAAAACATGGAAAACGTTAGGTGGAAGGACGAGCCTGTCGAGTGCAATCTGAATATCGTCGCGAGAAAACCTGTGATGTCGGAGAGGGCTGAAATTCAAAAGATCATCGAAGAAGCGGAACGTTCGATTCAGACGAAGAGATATGACCATGCTGAGTATATCCTCATAGATTTGCTTTCTAAGTTTCCCTCCAATACCGATGCGTTGAACGATCTTGCCGTTCTCTACATGCTCGTCGGACTTCGCGATGAGGCGGCTGATGTCCTTAAAAGAGTTCTTGAAGTAGATCCTACAAACAAGATTGCACTCGATAATCTCAAGGTGTTTCAGAGGAGTGCGGTTGATCCGGCACCAGGAGAATCCGTCCAACATACTGGTACTCCTGAACAGGCAGGACGGCCGGCAGATGAAGAAGGAAAATCCGCCCGAGCTCTTCATTTCGAAGATCCGCCGTTGGTCTCTGTGATCATCCCGGTTTTCAATCAGGTTGAGTGCACAAAGAAATGTGTCGATGCAATAGAACGCAATACGATGTATCCGAACTATGAAGTTGTCATAGTTAACAATGCTTCTACCGATGGCACGGCTGATTTTCTTCAGCAGGTTGAATCTAAAGACAGTCATTTCCACGCGATCCATTCCGACGAAAATCTCGGGTTTGTGGACGGATGTAATCTCGCAGCAGAACAAGCAAGAGGAAAATACATCCTCTTCCTCAACAACGACACTGAAGTAAATCCGGGATGGCTTGAACAACTCGTCGCGTTTGCAGAATCGCATGACGACTGCGGGGCAGTCGGGTCGAAACTGATCTATCCGGATGGCACCCTCCAGGAAGCCGGAGGAATGATATTCTCTGACGGCAGCGGCGGAAATTTTGGCAGAACAAAAGATCCTTCCGGAGCTGCATATAATGAAGTCATGGAGGTGGACTATTGTTCCGGCGCCAGCCTTCTCGTTAAAACCGAGCTCTTTAAGAAGCTCGGCGGTTTTGACAGGCGCTACGTTCCCGCATACTCAGAAGATGCAGACCTGTGCTTCGCATTACGAAAAGAAGGATACAAGGTATACTACCAACCTGAATCTTCCGTGGTACATTATGAGTCGATAACTTCCGGAACGGATGATAATGCCGGATTCAAGAGGTACCTCGGAATCAACCGAAGGAAGTTCATTGAAAAATGGAATCAAGAGCTTCTCCAGCAGGATGAACCGCCATCTGAAAACAATTTCGTCGCTCAATCAGGTGACCGAAGCCGTTTACTCGACGGTGCAGGCCACACCAGGTTTAAGTACAGGAGAAGATATCTCTTCTCCGGATTGCCGGGGTATCCTGAAAACGTCCTTTCTTATTTTCCATCGCTGACACGACATGAGGAAAAGTCCGGGTTGGTAAAAATGCTTTATGATGTGGAGGTCCTTTCAGCTCTGGCGAGTGCTTACGGTTTTCCGTGGCTCTACGGCCGCGCTTATCTGGAGGGGCGATACCTTCGGATGAGCGAAGTATATCAGAAGCGTGAACTCAGCATCGAATTGCAGGCGGAAATTTCAAATGCAAAGGGGCTTGCACGTCTCCTCGCGCCAAGACAAACATCCTTCATGGGTGATTTGCTCAAGCTTGAGATAACACCCGAGCCAATCAGGTCGTTGTTTTTTATCCAGTCGGGCGAAAAGACATTAACCGGGGTCAACGCCCTGAATGAGTTATACCACCTCGCCGTGAGGTACGCATTTTTAAGAGGCGTGTCGGATTTCAACGATGGTTTGGCAGAAGAGGAGGGAGTCCGTGCGATAGAAGAGTTGTTGGATGCCGGATACACATCGCGAAGAGAATTGCCCGGCTATATGACAGGGACCGGAAAGCCAGTCGCAAAATTCTCGTATAAAAGTTCACAATCTCATAAAAGAAACACACTAAGAGTCCTCGCGTTCTATCCCCACAATCCATATCCGCCCAGAACAGGCGCAGATAACGGATTTATCGGCGTCATCGATGCCTTGCAGGATCTCGGGTGCGAAGTCAGTCTTATCAGCTCGACTTTCTTTACGGACAAACCGTGGAGGATCCGTGAGACGGAAGATTTTTGCCGACAAAAAAATATTAACATCTATCTCCACCAGGCAGATGAAGAAGATAATATCTATGTGAGATCTATGCAGATGATGGGGAAATCCAAAATGTGGGATATGAAGATCCCCGATGGCCTGCGAAAGTCATTCTCAGAAGTGTATGACGAAGTGTCTCCAGATGTTGTCCTGATCAATTATGCATGGTGGGGAAGATTGATCGATGATCCGAAATATTCCGGATCGGTCAAGGTTATTCAAATGCACGACCTGCTGAGCCTAAATGAAAAAATGCAGGATGCGGCGCGGCAACTTGTCTGCCACCCGCCCTACGATGTGAATGGAGTTCGGCCGGAAGCGCTGGTTGAAGATGTATTTGCGCGCTTCAACCTTACCGGCGACGAGGATGAGTACAAGGTCTATGACAATTACGATTATGTCATTGCCGTCTCGGATCGAGAAATGGAGAGAATAAAGGCACATGCTTCTCATACGAATCCCATCGTGATACCTGCTCCGTTGGGAAGCAGGAATTTCGTTGAGGAAAATACTTATGGAGGCTATCCTCTATTTGCCATCGCGAACAATGTCTTCAACGTGCAGGCATATCTATATTTCGTAAAAAAAGTTCTTCCTCTTATAAGGAAGGAAATACCGAAATTTCAGCTGAATGTTGTCGGAGACGGATGCAAGGAGCTTCAAAAATCGGACGGAGTAAACTTGCTCGGCTTTGTCGACGATATCATGTCACTATACCGGAACAGCTGCTTCGCAATTGCTCCGATGATTGGGGGCACAGGTCAGTCGGTAAAAGTACTTGAGGCGATGGCAAACGGCTTACCGGTAGTTTCACTCAACAATTCCTACCAGGTGTGCAGCGTTCATCACGGAGTAGACGGGTTTACTGCTTCCAGTGCTAGAGAATTTGCAGACCATGTTATTCGCCTTTATGAAGATCGCGACCTCTGCCGCAGTATGGGAGCGAATGCCAGAAAGGGAATAAGTAGAAATTATTCATATAAAAAAATAGTCGAGGCACTCAAACCCTTGATTCAACTTGTCGGTCAGCAGCGATCCCGGCTGTCGAGAGTCCGCAACAAAAACAGGAAGCTGGAGTGGAAAGGCGTAAATCTCTTGCAAGCAGGCGTGGATCCCGACGAGCTTGTAAAAAGGAGTCTGGAGAAAGCGGACGGCAATGTGGTCTATCTCAGCGAGTCCGTTTTCGGCTTGAGATCGACTCCGCCGTTGGATTTGATGGAGCGTTTCCTGAATAGTCTTCCTCCGTTCTACGTACACTTCGGTGGGATAGGAGATGCTCTGCTTCTTCTGTCGACTTTCTATGACAAAGATCCCGGAGAAACTATAGTCAGTTTTGCAAATTCCAAAGAGACGATGGGCGGTTTCTTCCGATCCTTTGAAGGTCTCAAAAAAGTTTACGTCTTGAACATGCCGAATGAACCGGGTGTTCATCAGTTGTTAAGATTCATGATTCATCGCACGCAGAAATGCAAGGGGATGGGGACGACTCCGCTGTATGAATATGGCGTCGAATGGAACGTAAACGTCGACATCTTTGAAAAGTACGGGGTCATGAAAAATCCGAAGTGGATCAACCTGCTCAATACACGCAAAACTCAGGGTTTCCAGGTTACGATACAGCCGAAAGGAAGTCTGAAGGGCATGGTTGCGAGCAAGCAGAACGTGATCGATCCGCGATACTGGCATAAGCTCCTGGAGTTCCTTTCAAGTAAATCGATTACACCGATCATTTTGGGAACGCCGAATGAGCGGAAAGAATATCCGGCACTCGAAGGATGCATCGACGAACGGAGCTGCGACTTGAAACGGCAGATCGAGCTTGTAGCCTCGAGCGACGTTGTGATCGGCGCTGACTCGTGGGCAAAGACCCTTTCCGGCTTGTCATCCATTCCCACAATTGTGTTTCGTACTGTGCGTGGTAAGGAGCTGGAAAATTGGCAGGACCCTGCCGACAATGTGTTCATCAGACCGTGGGATTCAATTCAAGTTGCCAGAGACGAGAAAGAATTTGAATCGTTGTTCTCTGACCTGCTAAGTAAACTACAACCAGCGGGTTTGATCGATAATGTACCACTCAAACCGAAGAATGGACTCAAACCGCCTGAACGGCCGCGTGTTGGCACAGATCTTTCTGAATCAGGCAGAAAGTTTGTGATCAACTGGGAAGGTTCTCAGTTTGTCCACCATTCTATGGCACTGATAAACCGGGAGATCTGCTTGCAACTGATTGACCGTGGCCATGATGTCTCCATTATCCCTTATGAAAAGGATGAATACGATCATCGTGTAGATCGGCGATATGAAGAGATCGCCCGGCGGATGAGCAAAATTCACGAGAGACCGGTCGATGTTCATATCAGGCACCAGTGGCCGCCCAATCTTGTTCCGCCGGTGGAAGGGCACTGGGTCATGATACAGCCGTGGGAGTTCGGAAGTCTGCCGACGGACTGGATCGAAACGATGAACAGTTATGTCGATGAAGTCTGGGTGCCGACTACATTCGTACGCGACTGCTATATCAGGAGCGGGCTGGATGACCAAAGGATTCTTGTCGTACCTAACGGAGTGAACACCGATCGATTCAATCCTAATGCGAAACCTTTCAGGCTTACCACAAGGAAGAAGTTCAAGTTCCTTTATGTGGGAGGCACGATCAAACGAAAGGGAATAGACCTGCTTCTTAACACATATCTGAAAACCTTCTCAAGGAAAGACGATGTGTGTTTGATTATAAAAGACCTTCTTGGAGACTCCTTCTACAGGGGACAGACAATTGAAGAAGATCTTAAACGGATTTCTTCAAATCCTTCTCTGCCTGAAGTTGAATACATAAACTCAAAGTTTTCGGAAGCACAAATGGCCGGACTGTACACGTCAGCCGATTGCCTGGTACATCCGTATCGGGGGGAGGGATTCGGGCTTCCAATAGCCGAGGCGCTCGCAGCCGAGCTCCCCGTCATAGTAACCGGCTATGGAGCGGCGATGGATTTCTGCAATCAGGACAACTCATACCTTCTACCGTCAAAGGTCATTTATTACGAAGAGAAGAGAGTCGGGAATAGAGAAACAGTAGACTATCCATGGCTTGCAGAACCGGATCCTGAAGTGCTTGCCGAGGCGATGAGGATAGTCTTCAATTCGCCACAGACTGCGAGGTCGAAAGCAAAGAGCGGGAGGGAGCTGATCGAATCCAGGTTCAGCTGGAAGAAGATTGGAACAATCGTTGAGGAGCGAATTTCAGAGATCAGTAAAAAGCCGGTTGTCCGTTTCGGTGATTCGCAAGTCAAACTCAAGCAGCAGCGTGATTACAAGCTGGCGCAGGAATTACTCCAGAAGGGGCTGGTGGAGGAGGCTGCGGAAAAGCTCGAGAGGCTTGCTATCTCGGGAAGTATCAGCGCTGCAAACGACCTTGCTATCGCGTATGCAATTCTCGGCAGGACAGAGGATGCTGAGGAGAAGTTGAAAAGAATCCTTGATGCCAATCCGGCATTGACTTTTGTTAAGAAAAACCTCGCATCGATATACTCTCGCTCGAACAGATTTGAAGAGGCAGTCAAACTCTACGGGGAGGTCCTCGCTATGACGCCATTTGACATCGATGTGCTGAACTCGTTAGGAACAATTTGCCTGCAAATGGGCAAGGTAGGACAGGCCAGAGAGTTTTTCTCGATCTCGCTTCAAAGAGATCCGCAGAACATGATGGCTAAGAATCGGATCAAGGAAATGGAAACCCAGATGGCTTAGTCAACTCGATCCAATTTTGATGGTATTCTTGTTCTGTCCTTGTGGAAGTGATCCGGACTTGCATTGGCTCTTCACGTCAACCCAAAAGAATATTCAGCGGAGACCCCGGTCCAACACCTCCTTCATTTCTGCTGACGAATTTCTGTAAAACCCAGTCAGGAATCTTTCGTCGTAAAACACTTGGAAGTTGTCAACCTCCTCCCGTGGAATGTCCTTAGACTGCTTGCCTTTCACCAGAGTCTCGAGAGTTCACTCTTTCTCTCTTCGGCTTGGTCCTGGCCATTTTCCCGGTTCATTCGTCAACCCCGCCCAATAATAAGACGGTCGGGACAATCTTTTTCCCATTCGTAGGGTCCCGTTGCATCAGACCAAGAGTCCTATCCCTGAAAAACAATAAGACGTCGGCTACCTTTGTTCTCGAACTATAGTTGAGGAGGTCAATCCATTAGTATACGATACCAGAACTTTATTATCCGGTTCGTTGATCCCTTTATTCTGCCATTCCATCTTTTCCCCCGCTTGTTTAAATTGATATTAAAAAGGTACAAAAAATGTTCGAGCCGCAGAAGCAAAAATCAGTCGATTTGAAAACCAGGATAGAAAACCTGCGGAGGTTTCTTTGACGTCGACTCAAAGAGGGAAGAGATAGAGAGACTTCACGAGAAAACTCTCGCGCCGAATTTCTGGGATGACAACCGTACGGCTCAACAGGTTATGGGGCAGCTGGATGACCTGAAAAGCTGGGTTGATGAATGGCAGGATGCCGCAAAAAATGTAGAGGACGCGGGCGCAATCATCGAACTTGCTGAGGAGTCGGGAGATGAATCTCACACAGCCGACGTAGACACTGAATTAAACCGTGCAGATAAACTCGTTTCCGATCTTGAATTCAAGAAGATGCTCGGGAACGAAGACGACGACAAGAATGCAATTCTGACTATTCACTCCGGCGCCGGCGGGACAGAGGCGCAAGACTGGGCTCAAATGCTCATGCGCATGTATATCCGATGGGGCGAGCGCACCGGTTTCAAAATGGAAATCGCTGATATTCTCGAAGGTGAGGGTGCCGGAATCAAGAGTGCGACAATAGAAGTGATCGGAAAGTACGCCTACGGCTACCTCAAGGCTGAAAACGGAGTCCATCGACTCGTAAGAATATCTCCATTCGATTCGAACGCGCGACGCCACACGAGTTTCGCGTCCGTCTTTGTTTATCCAGAAGTCGAAAGTGACGTAGAGATCGAAGTGGATCCTAAAGATATAAAATTCGAGACTTTCAGGTCCGGCGGACACGGCGGTCAAAACGTGAACAAAGTCGAGACAGCCGTTAGACTTATACACGTCCCGACCGGTATTATCGTGGCCTGTCAGCAAGAGCGTTCTCAATTCCAAAACAGAGAACGTGCGATGAAAATGCTTCGGTCGAGGCTGTACCAACTTCGGAAAGAAGAAGAGGAAGCGAAGAAGAGTGAGATCGAAGGGAGTAAGAAGAAAATTGAATGGGGAAGCCAGATAAGGTCTTATGTGTTCCATCCGTACAATATGGTGAAGGATCACCGCACCGGCGTCGAAACAAGTGACGTGCATGGCGTTATGGACGGAGATTTGGATGAGTTTATCCGCGGATATTTGATGGAATTCGGTCTCGCCGGCGGCGACGGCAGCAAGTAGATGAATAACGGATGCCAAAAACAATTCTGCCACGGGATGTTCCGCCCGATTCCCGCGGTCAAGTACATCACTAATCAGTTTCATCGATGTCCTATTCCTATTTCATAGCAAAGAGACTTCTTCAATCCAAGTCGCGGAACCGCTTCGTCTCTTTTCTAACATTCTTTGCTACGGCCGGACTCGCTATCGGCACCGCCGCGCTTTTGATTACTATATCGATTCTCAATGGTTTCCAGAAGCAGATAATGAAAAACGTCTCGAATTTCACCTCCAATATTGAAATCCAGGGATTCGAACGCGTTCCGCTTATGGATTACAGGTCCACCATCAATACGATCATGGCACAAGCAAATATCGGATCGGTGTCGCCCTTCGTCGAGCATGAAGCGATGATCAGAGTTCGCAGGTCGCGACATGTGACCTCGCCTTCTACAGATGGGATCCTGTTGAAGGGAATTCTGCCTGCCTACGATAACAGTGAACTTCGCAGGGAAATTGTTCAGGGTAGGTATGAGCTTAACAATGTCGGCAACATGGCACCTCTCCTTTTGGGTGCAAAACTCGCAAGGCGGCTGGACATACAGATCGGAGATACGGTATTCGTGTTCGGGATCCAGGGACTCCCGTCGCCTTTGAATCCACCGCGAGTACTATCGTTCGTGGTCACCGGCATTTACGAAACCGGGATGACAGAATACGATGACATTTACGGGTACACAAATCTCAAGGATGCGTCATACCTTTTTGACATGCCTGTAAACAGCGTGTCCGGATACGATATCATGGTGAAGAACCTGGCGGAAGTTGCCGTGACCGCGGATGTCCTTCAGAGGGTCCTTGGGTATCCTTTCTATCCCCGGACGATGTACCAGCTTTACAGGAACTTGTTTGCCTGGATAGAACTTCAGAAGAAACCGATACCGATCATTATCGCACTTATAATCATAGTCGCTACTTTCAACGTCATCGGTACTTTGCTGATGATCGTGCTGGAGAAAATGAACGCGGTCGGTGTGCTAAAAACTCTGGGAGCAACCCGCAGGGCGATCACCAAGATCTTTCTCATCAAAGGAGCTATCATCGGTGCATCCGGAACGTTGTTCGGTGCCGGACTATCACTGCTGATACTTGAGTTGCAGCAAAGGTACAACCTTATCAGGATACCCGGCAGCGTTTATTTCATGAACACTGTTCCTGTGTCGGTAAACCTGTGGGACTTCGCACTTATCTGCTCGATCGCCTTCTGCCTTTCGCTGCTTGCCGCGTACTTGCCCGCAAGGGCTGCATCAGGATTTGACCCTCTTGAAGCGGTGAGATTTCAATAATGTCCTATTCGAGTTTTATCGCTTTGCGATATCTGAAATCGAAAAGGAGAGTCGCATCTGTTTCGATAATCTCGCTTATATCGATGATCGGCGTAGTCGTCGGGACTGCAGCGCTCATAGTTGTAATATCTGTGTTCAACGGATTTCAGGGGATAGTAACGAAGATTTTGGTGAACTTCGATCCGACGATCAGGGTGACCGCTGTTGCAGGAGAATATCTTCCTTCTCCTCAAAAGGCACTTGCAGTGGTACAATCACTTGAAGAAGTGAAATCCGCTACCATGTTTCTCAGTGGAAAGGCGATGGTTGTTTCCGGTGGCGTCGACAGGGCGATCAATATCGTAGGTATAGTTCCGGAGGGAAACAAGAAGATATCAAGCTTGTCCAGCTCGATAGTCCTGGGAAGGTTCCTCAGCCCGTTTCGTCAGTACCAAATAGTCGTAGGACTGTCACTCGCCGATGCGCTGGACTCAGTAGTCGGAGATACGATCGCGATAATCAGCCCGGCTGGAATTGAACGAAGCCTGACACAATTCTATGAGCCGAAGGTGATGAAGTTTGTCGTATCCGGAATATATCAGTCCGAGAACAAGGATTATGACGGTTACTACGCGTTCGTGAATCTCCCGGCGGCGCAATATCTTTTTGCACCTCCGGATACGACCCCTTCACCCGACATGGTAAACGGCATCGACGCCAAACTCTGGGATATCGGCAAATCAAACGAAGTGAAGGCGAAACTCAAGGCTGATCTTCCGGGCGACCGCGTGGAAACCTGGTACGACCTTCACAAAGATCTATATCAGATGATGACCATCGAAAGGGTCGTTGCCTTCATCGTTCTCTCTCTGATTGTTTTGATCGCAGGCTTCAACATCCTCGGCTCGCTGACTATGACGGTAATCGAAAAAAAACGAGAGATCGGAGCGCTTAAGTCGATGGGTGCGACAAATTCCGGTATAACGAAAATATACCTTTTCGAAGGTGCAATAGTCGGTGTTCTAGGCAGCGTGCTCGGTCTTGCAATAGGATATGGAATCTGCGAGGCACAGATAAAATATCAGCTTTTCAAACTCGATACGAGCGTCTACATAATCCCGGCGATGCCGGTAACCATGCACATTACAGATTTTGTTGTTGTGGGATTGACTGCTGTTGTCATTTGTACACTGGCAGCGCTATACCCGGCAAAGCGCGCGTCAAAGATTGATCCGGCCGATGCCGTGAGATGGGAGTGAAACAAATTGAGTGACACTGTCCTAGAGGCGTCGAATGTACATAAGAGCTACTTCATGGGGAAAAGTGAACTGAAGGTCCTCAAGGGAATAGAATTTAGAATTGTCCATGGCGAGATTGTTGCCATCGTCGGAGCATCCGGTGCAGGCAAGAGCACACTTCTTCACATACTAGGTACGCTGGACAAGCCGACAGACGGAACAATCTCATACGACGGAACTGATGTCTTCGCACTTCCGGATGAAAAGCTTGCAAAGTTTAGGAACATTCAAATCGGGTTTGTATTCCAGTTTCACCACCTTTTGCCGGAGTTCACTGCGTTGGAAAATGTAGCAATGCCTGCCCTCATTGCCGGAAAGAAGTTAAGGGCAGTGGAACAGCGAGCGAAGGGTCTACTGGATGAAGTCGGACTTGGAGGACGCGCCGAACATCGGCCGTCGGAAATGAGCGGCGGAGAGCAGCAAAGAGTCGCTGTTGCCCGTGCGCTGATAAATGATCCCAAGGTTGTCCTCGCCGACGAGCCGTCAGGCAACCTTGATTCTGTCAATGCCGAGTCACTGCACGATCTTCTGTTGAACCTCACCAGGAATCATGGAACGACCTTCATAATAGCCACGCACAATGAGCACCTGACGAGTCTCGCTCACCGCGTGATGAAAATCCAGGATGGCGTTATCGTTGAGTAACGTGGCGAATCAGCCCGCGACCAAGAAATAAGTTGGCTGTCTCACTTTTTTGTTTCGTTGTTCTCCCTCTATTTCGTCGAAAAGACCCTGGTCGCCAAGGTCTCGTGGAGTCCAATGCGAATTGACCAGGCGGACGCAGGAGTCTGGACAGGAAAATTAGGCAAGCTCTCTTATCAGGTCAATTGTCGAATGCCCCCCACCCAAACGCGCACTTGCAGGAATTGGACAATTTCTTTATACTGAAAAACAATCGAAGAACAAACCATGAAGTTGCAGATGCGAACCCCTTCCCGAATCTTTATGCCCGCAATAGTCTCCTGTCTTTTTTTATCGATTCCTCTGATAACCGTAGCAGGACAATCGAAAAAAGCATTGAGCCTCCCGCGTGTCCCTTACGGCGAGGTCACTCAAATCAGTAAGGCGGGATACTTTACCGAACCATCCATAGCGGTCGATCCGAATGATCCGGCTCATATAACGGCCGTATACCAGGATAACGCATCGGCAGCTTATTCGACAGATTTCGGCGCAACATGGACGCGTGCTAAGGGCACGGCGTCAAAGTCATACAGAGTCTCCGGTGATGTATCCGTGACCTATGACAATAAGGAGCATGCCATCCTGTGCTATATCGCCTTTGATAAACTGGGCACTGCTGATTATTGGGGCCATGATGCGACCCGGAACGGAATCTTCATTCGCAGGTCGCTTGATGGAGGCAAAACCTGGGAAGCGCACGAGATACCGGTGGACTCACAGGCCACGGTTCCCGGCGTACCTTTCGAAGACAAGCCTTACATAGTTGCAGACAATTCCCACAGCAAGTACTCCGGAAACTTGTATATCGGGTGGACTGAGTGGCGGCTCGCAGAATCGGTGATCCTTTTTTCACGTTCAACTGATCATGGGTTGACATGGTCGAAACCAATTGACATCAGCGATCATCCGGGGCTACCGCGCGACGACAACGGTGGCGATGAAGGATTCAGTGGAGCCGTCACCAGCGACGGTGTTTTGCACGTAGTTTGGACAGACGGTTGCCACATCATTTACACAACGTCGCGAGATGGAGGTAAGACATTTGCACCCACTCGCGAAATAATCAAGACCGCCCCCTCATTTTTCAAACCAAGTATGATATATCGCGCTAATGGTTTTCCCATTGTCGGTTGTGATCCCCGGAGTTCCTCGGACCTCTATCTCACGTGGAGCGATTACAGGACCGGAGACATCGATGTTTTCGAGTCGTATTCTTACGACGGTGGAATTTCGTGGTCAAAAGCCGTGCGGGTCAACAGCGATCCGATCCATGACGGCAGCGATCAGTTTTTCCAATGGCTTGCGGTCGATCCGATTGATTCGTCGGTTAACATCATGTTCTACGACCGCAGGTTCGACAAATTTAATCGCAGGGCGGCGGTTGTGCTTGCCAGGTCGGTAAACAATGGAAAGACGTTTGTGAACTACGTGTGGACTGATTCGACGTTCGGCCTTTCTCAGGTCTTCATAGGAGACTATACGGGGTTGGCAGCTTACGGTGGACGTGTTTATGGGACGTGGACTGAGAAGGTCATTCCTCCCGCAAAGGAGAAACATGCTAACACTAAATCACCGCGATTTTTCATTCGCCAGAATACTGCGGTCTTCGTGGGCGTAGCGGACTTTGATAGGCATTCTGCCGGACAGAAGAACGGCAATTGATGGTATCATCAAAGTCTTGCTATAGGTATTAGCATCGCAGTCAGACCCGATCAGTATTTGAAAATCAATAGGGGCATCGACGCCCTGTTTCAAGGACAGACTTCTCATATAGAAAATAATTCTTTGTATTAAACGTAAGTCATAAAAGGAGTTTGTGTGAAAAATGGTCTTAAGTCAATTAGCTAAGTCGATAGCTGAGTCGCCTACGCTGAAGTTGAATGAGGAAGCGAGGCTGCTGAGAGAAAAGGGCGAGGCAGTGATTCATCTTGGAGCGGGTGAACCGAAGAACAAAGCACCGATTTCCGCAATCCTCGGCGCTGCAGCAAAACTGAACACAGGGGAAATTAAATACACACCTACTGACGGTATACCATCTCTCAAGAAAGCGATAATAAGGTATACTGAAGAAAACTACGACAGGATCGTGGCACCCGAGAACGTGATTGTATCGGCCGGCGCGAAACAGTCGGTCTACAATATCCTGTACTCTATCATCAACCCACAGGATGAAGTAATAATCCTCGCTCCATTCTGGGTTAGTTACCCGGAAATGGTAAAGATGGTCTACGGCGTACCGGTAATAGTCACTCCTGAAGATGGCAGTTTCTATCCCAGGATGGAAGACGTGATGAAAGCCGTCAGCTCTTACACGCGCGCGATCATAGTGAATAGCCCGAACAACCCGTCAGGCGTCGTGTATCCCGAGAGTTTCATCGCTGAACTCGTCGAGTATTGCGAGAAGAAAGATATCTATGTAATTATGGATGACATCTACCATAAGCTTGTCTTTGATGGCAAGACAGCTCCACCGGCGTACAAGTACACGAAAAAAGACATAGAATCGACACACGTGATAGTTGTAAACGGTGTCTCGAAGCTTTATGGCATGACAGGTTTTCGAATCGGATGGGCCATAGCCAACCGGAAACTGGTGGAAGTCATGACGAATGTCCAGAGCCAGATAACTTCTTGTACTGCAGTCCTCCTGCAGGCTGCGGCAGAAGGTGCACTCACAGGTTTGCAGTCGGCGGTGGAGACTCTTCGCATGACTCTGGAGAATAACCGCAACGTGATGATGCAGGAACTCCTGTCCCTGAAAGGGGTTAGGACAACAAGGCCGGACGGCACGTACTACTGTCTCCCGGATTTCAGCGCGTACATGAAGGATTCGGTCGCTTTGTCCAATCTGCTTCTGAAACGGGCCCTGGTAGTTGCCGTGCCCGGAAAAGAATTCGGGATGGAAGGTTACTTGAGACTCAGCTATGCCGGATCGATTAAGGACATTAAAGAAGGAGTCGAGAGGATTAAGTGGGCACTCGAACCCACAGCGCCCAAAGATATATACATAGGAGAACGTAAGCTCGTGAGGGATTGGCTATGAACAACCTGTTAAACATAAAGACACCAACTGAAAATCAAGCCAAAGCACTTAAGAGCGATTACGGGCTGGACAATCATGGAATATCGAACCTCAGGATGTCCTACTGGAATCTCCCTACCGAATCTTTGTACGAAGAGATCGCTTTTAGAGGTGAGGCGCGCATAACGAAGCTGGGACCGATAGTCGCTAACACCGGCAAGCACACCGCAAGGTCGGCGTCAGACAAATTCATAGTCAGAGAACCATCTACCGAAGACCAAATCTGGTGGGGGGAATACAACCGTCCGTTCAGTCCGGATAAATTCGACGGGCTTTACAACAGGTTCCTTGGGTTTTTGGAAGGCCGCGATTTGTTCGTCCAGGACTGCTATGTCGGGGCCGACCCGGAGTACAGGATGCCGATCCGGATTATTGCAGAGTATGCATGGCATGCCCTCTTCGCAAGGAATATGTTTATCAAACCGGAAACGAACGAGGAGTACCGGAGGTTCGTTCCTGACTTCACTCTGTTGGCCGCACCCTCTTTCAAGGCGGTTCCGCAGATTGACGGAACAGCGACGGAAACATTCATCGTCCTGAATTTCGCCCGTAACGTAGGGATAATCGGGAATTCTGCTTATGCGGGGGAAATAAAGAAGACTATCTTCACAATAATGAATTACAAGATGCCGCTTCAAGGCGTCATGTCGATGCACAGCTCCGCAAATATAGGGAGCGACGATAAGTCGGCAATATTCTTTGGTCTTTCCGGTACAGGCAAGACTACGTTGTCGGCTGATCCTAAACGCCGCCTCATCGGAGATGACGAACACGGCTGGAGTGATGAAGGAGTTTTCAATTACGAAGGCGGGTGCTATGCTAAGGTTATACGGTTGTCGGAAACCGCCGAACCTGAAATCTATGCTACGACAAAAATGTTCGGTACGGTGCTCGAAAACGTTGTCTTTGATCCTGTCACCAGGATGATCGATCTGGATGATGAATCGATAACTGAGAATACACGAGCATGTTACCCTCTCGAATATATTTCCAACGCGGTGCGCGACAAGAAGGGAGGGCATCCAAGAAACATAATCCTACTGACATGCGATGCCTCCGGCGTAATGCCTCCGATCTCTAAGCTCAATCCGGATCAGGCAATCTACCAGTTTATGTCGGGGTACACTTCGAAGATTGCCGGAACCGAGGTGGGGCTTGGCAAGGAACCGGAGCTCACGTTCAGCACTTGCTTCGGTGCGCCCTTCATGGTACATCATCCCTACTTTTATGCCGACATCCTTAAACGTAAGATTGTCAAATATAACGTGGATTGCTGGCTCGTGAATACCGGATGGATTGGTGGAGGGTTCGGAATCGGCAAACGAATCAGCATCAAATACACCCGTGCATTGTTGAATGCCGCGCTCAATGGTGCACTCGCGGATGTGAAATATGTTAAGGACCCGATTTTCGGCTACGAGGTGCCGACCTCTTGTGACGGCGTTCCCGCAAATATACTCGACCCGTCCAGTTCCTGGCCCAGCAAAGAGGAGTATCAAAAGAGGTACAAAGAGCTTGCTTCGCGGTTTGTAGAAAATTTCAAGAAGTATGAATCCGGATGTCCCGTCGAAGTAATTAAAGCAGGGCCGAAAGTATAGCGTGTCATAGAGGGTTTCCCTTCGCGATAAGCGGTTGAGCGGAGGGAAGCCTTCTCTGTCTCAGAGTTGCGCGGAGGGTGACGATCCTGATCTCACCCGTCGTAAACTGCTTCATGATTCCCTTCAGCATTCCTACGATCTGTTGTCGAGCAGAGCAACCCCGGCTTTTCGCATCTCTGAATAGGCAGTTGTCGAGTCGACAATCGCCTTAAGGAGTACCTGGGGGTCAGCTTGCTTTCATGCCAACATGCCACTCTTTTGCCATACTGGCAAGCTATCTCCTTGAATTGTCAGCCGGTAAGGAGATGCGGCAGGACATTTCCTTCCAAAACAGGCGAAAAAGGGGATTTCATTCCGGCATAAGCATTGCGGTACTATGACTAAAATCTAATCAAGCAAAGGAGAGATATGAGATGGCAAAAATAATTGGAATTGACCTCGGAACTACGAATTCATGTGTTGCAGTAATGGAAGGAAACACCCCGTCGGTCATAGCAAACTCAGAGGGCGCTAGGACGACACCGTCAGTTGTTGCTCAGTCTAAGACTGGCGAGTGGCTCGTAGGTGCCCCGGCCAAACGACAAGCGATTACCAATCCGCAGAATACCGTCTTTTCAATCAAAAGATTTATGGGACGGTTTTATAATGAAGTGAGCGAGGAAATGTCGCGCGTCCCTTACAAAGTTGTACACGGTCAGAACGATACGGCTCGCGTGGAAATTGGCGGGAGGCAGTACTCACCACCCGAAATCAGCGCGATGATCCTTCAGAAAATGAAGCAGACTGCAGAAGATCATCTCGGCGAGAAAGTAACCGAGGCTGTAATTACGGTCCCGGCTTATTTCAACGATGCCCAAAGGCAAGCCACTAAGGAAGCAGGAGAAATTGCCGGTTTGAATGTGCGCCGTATTATCAACGAGCCCACAGCTGCGGCTCTTGCTTACGGTCTCGATAAAAAGACCAAGAACCTGAAAGTTGCGGTTTATGATCTTGGCGGCGGAACGTTCGATATATCTATCCTTGAACTCGGCGAAGGCGTTTTTGAGGTGAAGTCCACTAACGGCGATACACACCTCGGTGGAGATGATTTCGATATGAGAGTCATGGATTTCATCGCAGATGAATTCATGAAGACGGAGAGGATCGATCTTCGGAAAGATCCGATGGCTCTTCAAAGACTAAAGGAAGCGGCCGAAAAAGCAAAGATGGAATTATCGACCCAGCTGCAGACGGAGATAAACCTTCCGTTCATAACTGCGACTGCCGACGGCCCGAAGCATTTGAACTTGACCATGACCAGGGCCAAGCTTGAGCAGCTAGTTGACGACCTTGTTCAGCGAACGATCGGTCCGGTTAGAAAAGCACTCGAAGATGCGAAGCTGACTCCTGCCGAGATTGATGAAGTTATTCTCGTCGGCGGCATGACCAGAATGCCCAAGGTTCAGGAGACCGTGAAAAGCTATTTTAGCAAAGAGCCCCACAAGGGTGTGAACCCCGATGAAGTGGTTGCCGTCGGAGCCAGCATACAAGGCGCCGTTCTTACCGGCGATATAAAAGATGTCTTGCTCCTTGATGTGACCCCGCTTTCGCTCGGCATCGAGACACTCGGAGGTGTAATGACTCCATTGATACCTGCGAATACTACGATACCGACAAGGAAGAGCGAGATATTTTCAACGGCTGCGGACAATCAGACCTCTGTTGAAATTCACGTACTTCAGGGAGAACGGCCAATGGCACTTGACAACCGGACCCTCGGTAGATTTATTCTGGATGGACTTCCGCCGGCTCCTCGTGGAATCCCTCAGATAGAGGTGACCTTTGATATAGATGCGAACGGGATCTTGCACGTCGCAGCAAAGGATAAGGCTACGTCTAAGGAACAGAGCATCAGAATCACCTCTTCCAGCGGTTTGACGCGCGAGGAAATCGAGCGGATGAAGAAGGTTGCTGAAGAACATGCAGCAGACGACAAGACGCGCCGTGAGGAAGTCGAGACAAGGAATCAGGCGGACAATCTTGTATTCCAGAGCAAGAAACAGTTGCAGGAATTCGGTGACAAAATACCTCCCGACAAGAAGAAGGCACTCGAGGACGCGATTGCGAAACTTGAAGCGTCTGCCAAGACAGCTTCTGTTACGGAGTTGAAGTCCGAAATTGAATCTCTCAATAAGGTGTGGGGAGAAGCTGCAAGCTTCATGTACCAGCAAGCACAGTCCTCTGCGCCGACCCCTCCTGATGGCGGAGGCGCCCATGCCGAAGGTCAGCAGGAACAGAAGAGTCAAACAGCAGAGAATGCCGATTACGAGATAATCGACGATAAGGATAAGAAGTAAGAGGAAGAATGGCGGTTGCTCGGCCTTAAAGCGCCGGGCAACTGCACTGAAAGGAGGGAGGAGGTGGACGCTACGACCGCGGCCGCCCCTCAAAGGAATAAAGAACGATGAATCTAAATAAACTGACAGTAAAATCTCAAGAAGCTCTGGAGAGGGCCCAGCGAATTGCCTCGGAGCATTCACAGCAAGCCATCGAACCGGAGCACCTCCTGATGGCTTTAATTCAAGACGAAGAGGGAGTGCCCGGGTCTGTTCTGAAAAAATCCGGCGGCAATCTGGAATATATAAAATCGAAGGTTGAAGAATCGATATCGAAATTTCCTCAAATTTCGGGAGGAGGGACTGCTAATCAATATCTTTCGCAGTCTCTTGCCAGGTTGATGGACCTGGCAGAGAAAGAGGCTTCCCAAATGCGGGATGAGTTCGTGAGCACTGAACATATCCTCCTGTCCTTCCTTAGTGACAAGAATACGGACGCGTATAAGATCCTAACTTCGCAAGGGATCAGTCGCGAGGTGGTCCTGAAGGCTCTGAGGGAAATCAGGGGAACGCAGAGAGTTGCAGATCAAAATCCGGAGGAGAAGTACCAGTCGCTTCAGAAATTCGGACGCGACCTGACAGAGCTTGCCAGAAAAGGAAAGCTCGACCCCGTCATCGGACGTGACGATGAGATACGCAGGGTACTGCAAGTCCTTGCGAGGAGAACCAAAAACAATCCCGTTTTGATAGGCGATCCCGGAGTTGGAAAGACTGCGGTCGTAGAAGGAATAGCGAGAAGAATTGCCAGCGGCGATGTGCCGGACAACTTGAAGTCGAAACGAATTGTCGAGCTGGACATGGGTGGGCTCGTTGCGGGGACATCATACAGAGGACAGTTTGAAGACAGACTTAAATCCATCATCAAAGAAGTTGTTGAATCTGACGGCCAAGTAATTCTATTTATGGATGAGCTCCACACTTTGGTCGGTGCCGGTTCGGCGCAGGGATCGGTAGATGCTTCCAACATGCTCAAACCGGCACTTGCCCGGGGCGAGTTGAGAGCTATCGGTGCAACAACGATTAGTGAATACAGAAAGTACATTGAGAAAGATGCCGCGCTTGAAAGAAGGTTCCAGCCGATCATGGTTGATGAACCAGACATCGAAGATACGATATCTATCTTGCGCGGACTGAAGGAAAGATATGAAGTTCACCACGGTGTTAGAATAACCGACGGTGCTATCGTGGCGGCTGCCCAGCTGAGCAACAGATATATCACCGATAGATTTCTTCCCGACAAAGCTATCGATCTTATTGATGAAGCTGCCTCCAAACTCAGGATAGAAATGGACTCACTCCCCGAAGAGCTTGACGAAGTTGAGCGAAAGACCAAACAGCTTGAGATCGAAAAGGAAGCGATTAGAAGGGAGAAGGACGAAGAGTCATTGAAGAGACTTTCGGTAATTGAGCAGGAACTTGCGGATTTGCGTGAGCAAGGGTCAGAACTTAAGGCTCACTGGCAAATAGAAAAGGAATTAATTCAAACGATCCAGAAGGCGAAGGAAGACATTGAACGCTTGAAGATCGAAGCCGATAGAGCAGAGCGGGAAGGTAACCTCGGAAAAGTCGCGGAAATCAGGTACGGACAAATCGCCTCACTTGAGAAGAAGATAAAAGAGTCGACTGAGAATCTTTCAGAAGCACAGAAGAAAAGAAAGATGCTGAAGGAAGAAGTCGACTCAGAGGACATTGCGGAGATCGTTTCAAGGTGGACCGGCATTCCGGTATCCAGGATGCTTGAGAGTGAGAGGAGCAAGCTGCTGCACATCGAAGAGAAGATACACGAGCGAATGGTTGATCAGGAGGAAGCCGTATCTGCCGTGGGGAACGCTGTCCGACGCGCGCGATCAGGACTGCAGGATGAAAAGCGTCCGATCGGTTCGTTCATCTTTATCGGCTCCACAGGCGTCGGCAAAACCGAGCTTGCGCGTGCGCTGGCGGAGGCGCTCTTCGATGACGAAGAGGCCGTGGTCAGAATAGACATGTCGGAGTACATGGAGAAGTTCGCCGTTTCGCGGCTTATCGGTGCACCTCCCGGATATGTAGGTTATGAGGAAGGCGGTCAACTCACCGAAGCCGTGCGTCGAAAACCGTACTCGGTCGTCTTGCTCGACGAAATTGAGAAGGCACATCCCGAAGTCTTCAATGTGCTTCTGCAGGTCCTCGACGAGGGAAGGCTTACTGACAGCAAAGGAAGAACAGTCAATTTCAAAAACACAATTATTATTATGACCTCGAATCTCGGCTCCCAACTGGTCAAGCAGAAGGTGGAATCGACCAGTGAACGGAACCGGGAGGAGATGATGGAAGAGCTGCGGACTGACCTTTTCAATCTCTTGAAACAGACTATCAGGCCAGAATTTCTAAACCGCATCGATGAGATAATCGTTTTCAAACCTCTGACAAGAAAAGAGATCAGGAGTATTGTAGAACTTCAGCTAAGCCGTCTTATTTCCCGCGTGCTGTCCAACAACAATATCAAGCTTGTGGTTACGGACCGTGCGAAGATGTTTCTGGCTGATGCAGGATACGATCCCACTTACGGCGCCCGACCGTTGAAACGGACGATACAAAAATACATATCAAATCCACTCGCGGAAAAAATCCTTGCAGCCGAGTTCGAGCCCGGAGACACGATTGAAATAGATATACCCGCTTCCGGCAAGATAGAATTCAAGAAAGTTCTGCAAGAGGCTGAGGTTGAAACCTGATCAAAAGAAAATAGAAGGATTATGCTCTATCTCTCCGAGTGCCCGCCAAAATCCATCAGGCGGGCATTCTTATTGATATCGTGAGGCAGTGTATCAATTACACATGAGTTTTCCGGCGAATGAAGGTCTTGCCTCGAATTCTATTTTTGAGTCAACAGCTGTTTCGCGGGTGCGATTAAGGAGCTTCTCCACTGCGGCATTCACGTTTCCTTGGATTTATGCCGAAAAATCGGCATTTTGATTATGATAAAATCAAAATTCTGCACAAGAGAACAAGAAGGTAGAACTACAGCGTGATACGTAAGGCATCGATAGAGCGAAAGACTAGAGAAACACAAGTCTCATGCACATTGAATCTTGACGGGACCGGAGCTTACGAAGTCTCGACTCGAATTAGGTTTCTTGATCACATGCTCGAACTCTTTTCAAAACACAGTCTCGTCGACTTGAGTCTCGATGCTAAGGGAGATGTCGATGTCGATGATCACCACACTGTCGAGGATGTCGGCGTAGTGATTGGCAAATGCGTTGACAAAGCGTTGGGAGACAAAGCAGGAATCAACAGGTACGGTTCTGCCCACGTTCCAATGGATGATTCGCTGGCACGTTGTGTCGTGGATCTATCAGGTAGGGGTTACTGTGTCTTCAATGCGGAGTTCTCACGCGCTAAGATAAACGATCTCTCAAGCGAGATGATTGAGCATTTTTTCAGATCTCTTGCAGAAAATCTAAAAGCAAACGTACACATTGAGCTGCTTTACGGCAAGAACAATCACCACAGGGCAGAAGCCATCTTCAAATCTTTTGCACTGGCGCTCCGCGACGCAGTCTCGAAAAATCCTCGAGTCACTGGTGTACAATCGACGAAAGGGAGCCTGTAAAATGCTGGATACAAGGAAAATCGGCGTTATCGGTGCCGGTCACATTGGAACCGCTGTAATCGGCGGCCTCCTGAAAGCGAAGCTTACTTCGCCGAAAAATATTATGGCTTCTAGAAGGACTTCGAGTAATCTTGACGAGCTCGCGAAGTCACTGACGATACACACGACCACAGAAAACAGGAAAGTGGCAAAGGTTTCCGATATTCTCATACTTGCGGTCAAACCGATGAACGCGAGAGATGTCCTCAGTGAAGTTAAGGATCTTATTCAGCCTTCACAGTTGATTATAAGCGTGATGGCCGGGATAAAGACGTCTTTCATAAATTCCTTTCTGGGAGTACAATGCCCGGTCATAAGGTCGATGCCGAATACACCCGTGCTCGTCGACGCTGGCGCAACTGCAATCAGCAAAGGCCAGTACGCTACCGATGAACATCTCAAGATTGCGCACACTATTTTCAAGTCTGTTGGATCGGTAGAAGTTGTGCCGGAGAACCTTTTGGATGCAGTTACTGGTCTGAGTGGAAGTGGTCCCGCGTACATCTACATGGTCATCGAAGCGATGACGGATGGGGGGGTAAAAATGGGTATCCCACGACAGATCGCTTTCAGGCTTGCGGCGCAAACTGTGTTCGGCTCAGCAAAGCTTGTAATTGAGACGGGGAAACATCCTGCCATTTTGAAGGACGAAGTGACTACGCCGGGCGGTACGGCAATAGCAGCAGTCCACGAGCTTGAAACTCATGGCCTTAGGACAATGCTTATCAATGCCGTCTCAACCGCGACGATCAGGAGTAAAGAGCTCAGCAAGATTATAGAGAACAATGAGTCACTGTGAAGTAAAAGTCGTTGACTACCGGACGAGCAACCTCCTATCGATCACCAAGGCGCTTCAAAGAGCAGGTGGGGAAGTCGAGCTGGTTCGTACCCCCGAAGAAATCGAGAAAGCAGACAGGCTTGTGTTGCCCGGTGTTGGCGCGTTTGGCGCCGCTATGAGAAATATCGAGCTGCTCGGAATTAGAGAGTCTCTCTTGAGCTTCGGCAAAACAGGTAAACCCATCGTGGGTATATGTCTCGGCATGCAGTTACTTTTCAATGTCAGCTACGAGCTGGGGGTCAATGCAGGTCTCTCCTTATTATCGGGTGAGATAGTGCCTTTCCCCGGAGATGGTGCGGTCGAAGCTTCACTGAAGATACCTCACATGGGTTGGAACCAGGTGGATTTTCGCGGCGAGTCCAGATTGCTCTTAGGTTTGCCCGATCACCATTATGCCTATTTTGTTCACTCATATTACGCCAGAGCCACTGAAGACGACGTAGTTGGATCCACTACTTACGGTGTTACATTTCCGGCGGTTGTAGAGCGGGACAACATTTTCGGGATCCAATTTCATCCTGAAAAGAGTCAGAGCTTCGGATTGAAGATACTTGAAAACTTTTTGAAGGCTTAGATGATTTTAGTGATTCCGGCAATAGATCTCAGGCACGGTAAATGTGTCCGGCTGATACGGGGAGAGGCCGGAACCGAAAAGATATACGATAACGATCCCGTTAAGATGGCGATCATTTGGCGTGGCGAAAATTTCAAAGCTCTGCACGTTGTTGATCTTGACGGGGCGTTCGAAGGCAAGCCGGTAAACGTAGGCAAGCTCAAAGAAATTGTGGCCGCAGTAGACATTCCGGTCGAGTTCGGAGGCGGGCTCCGTAATTATGAAAACGTTAAGGAAATTGTGGAAGCTGGTGTCTACAGGGTTATCCTGGGGACGGCCGCGGTTACGGACCCCGAGTTGCTTCTCAAGTGCCTTAGAGATTTCGGGCCGAGAAGAATTGCCGTCGGCATCGATATGCGAGACGGAGTGGTTCAGATCAAAGGATGGAAAGATTCCAGCGGAATTTCTGCCATCGAACTTGGAAAAAAACTCAAGGCGGACGGGGTTGTGAGGGTGATCTACACCGACATCTCGCGAGACGGTACGCTCAGAGGCGTCAACGACGACGCTATGAAAGAGTTTGCCCTTGGTACAGGACTGCGCGTGACAGCATCCGGAGGTGTATCTTCTTATGAGGATTTGCTCAAGCTGCAGAAGCTCGAAACATGCGGCGTCGATTCGGTAATTGTCGGCAAAGCCCTTTATGAAAACAGGTTTGCTTGCCAGGGCCTTTGGCGTTTGAACGAGAAGACCATTGTTGAAGAGACGCAGGCAAAAGATCTCGGTCCGACGCGAAGAAATTAGATGCTAGCAAAACGAATTATTCCTTGTCTTGATGTAAACGGGGGCAGGGTAGTCAAAGGTGTCAATTTCGTAAATCTAACCGATGCAGGCGACCCGGTGGAGTCCGCGGCTTTTTATGAAAGTGAGGGCGCGGATGAAATAGTCTTCCTCGACATAACAGCGAGCGTCGACAACAGGACCACCATGTTGAACGTGGTGAGGAGGACTGCCGAGACAGTATTCTTGCCTTTCACAGTCGGCGGAGGGATACGAACGGTTGACGATATGCGCAACATTCTTTCAAATGGGGCGGACAAAGTCAGCCTTAACACCGCTGCGGTGTACAGCCCGGAACTCATATCACAGGGCGCAGAAGAGTTTGGTGTCCAGTGCATTGTTGTAGCAATCGATGCGAAGAGATGCGAGAGTCCCATACAGGGCAACAACCTTCCAGGAAAGGCATCGGGCGGGAAATCAACCTGCTTTGAAGTCTACGTAAATGGAGGTAGAAAATCGACGGGCCTCGACGCAATCGAGTGGGCGAAGACCGTGGTCGAAAGAGGTGCGGGAGAAATACTTCTGACAAGTATTGACCGAGACGGCACGAACAGCGGCTATGATATTGAACTGCTCGACCAAGTAACACGTGCAGTTAATGTTCCCGTCATTGCAAGCGGGGGGGCCGGCACACTTGACCATTTCTATCAGGCTATTGAAAAAGGAAGTGCGGATGCCGTATTGGCTGCCTCGGTGTTCCATTTCGGAAAGTTCAAGATTAAGCAGGTTAAAGATTATCTCAAAGAAAAGGGAGTCTCCGTCAGAGTATGATGCAAGCAGATGAATTGATCAGACAGCTCAAGTTCGATGATAAAGATCTGGTAACGGCGGTCGCACAGGATTTTGCGACCGGTGAAATACTCATGCTGGCGTTTATGAATGCAGAGAGCATTCGCCGGACGATTGACGCCGGGCAGGCAGTATATTGGTCAAGGTCGAGGAAAAGACTCTGGCACAAAGGCGAAGAATCGGGCAACGTGCAGAATGTTAAGGAAATCCTGGTAGATTGCGACGGTGATGCGATCGTGTTGAAAGTGGAACAGGAGGGAGGAGCTGCCTGTCACACCGGTCACCGATCTTGCTTCTACAGGAAAATCGATAATGATGGATTAACCGAAATCTCTCCGAGAATATTCGATCCCGAAATCGTCTACAAAAAAGGAGGAGGACATTGAACAGACCAAGAATAGCAATTCTTATCGGCAGCAAGTCGGACGAAGCAGCAATCTCCGAAGCGATTCCGTATTTGAACTATTTTGGAGTTGACCATGAAATTCACGTGTTGAGCGCGCACCGCAATCCGAAGGAGACGGCGGAATTTGCATCCACTGCTGAAAGAAATGGTTTCAAATTGATAATCGCAGGCGCAGGTATGGCCGCGCATCTCCCGGGTGTTGTTGCTAGTCTGACCACTCTTCCTGTTATCGGTGTGCCGCTTAGCGGTTCTGAGTTATCGGGAGTGGATGCGCTCTATTCTATTGTACAGATGCCTCCCGGAATTCCGGTAGCAACGGTGGCGATCGGTAAGGCCGGTGCGAAGAATGCTGGCGTGCTCGCCGCGGAGATTATCGCTCTCGGTGAACCGGAAGTTAAAAAGAAACTTGTGGAGTTCAGAGCCAATGGCTCGAAATTGCCAGAGGTACATCATTGAAGAGAGTGCTGGTTATCGGCGAGCCATGTATCGATGTCATTCACAAGGCGAACGGAAAGGTCTACCACGAACATGGAGGAATTTCATATTCGATAGTCGCCGGCTCCATCGTCGATGACGGCATTGAGACCCTGCCTATCATAGGCATTGCAAAAGAAGACTCGCAGTATTTCCAAAGCCTATTCGACAGGCTTGGTCGTTTGAACTCCTCCGGTATCTACGAATCCGGGACCCCCGTTAGGAGGGTGGACCTGTTCTACGAGGATGAGAACAACAGGTGGGAGTGCAGCACCCAGCCGATAAGTCCGACTCCTTTCGAGAAAGTAGCTCTATTCTTACCCGCTGATGGAATTCACTTGAATCTTATCGGCGGAAACGATATCGACCTCGATACGCTGAAGCTAATCCGACAGACTTCTCCCCGGTCCCACATACATCTCGATCTTCATAATATCGTGATGCGACGCCTGGCAGACGGCAAACGGGTTCGTGGACCTCGACCGGACTATCTGGAATGGAGCAAACTTGCTGACACGGTCCAGATGAATGAAGAGGAAGCTGTCGCCATTGATATTGAGACCAAAGATCTGGTAACACTAGCAGAGAAAATACTGGGTACCGGAGTTAAGGCGGTTGTAGTTTCCCTCGCTGAGAGAGGCCTTTCACTTTATGAGAAAGAAGGCAGGAGAGTTATCGAGCGCATTTTGCCGGCAAGGAAAGTAGATGTTGTCGATCCGACAGGAAGCGGAGACGTTTTCGGTGCCGTCTTCCTGCGTGCCGTTTTGAACGGCAAGAGTTTCAAAGATGCCGCGGAAGCTGGAGTAGAAATAGCTTCGAAGAAAGTTGCGGCTGCCGGTCCCTCAGGGCTCATCGATCTCCTATCTGCCGATGTTGAGAGGATGGCAGACTGAGAATCACATGGCTGAACTGATAGGTCGGATAACAATTTATCTAAGTTGCGTTGCGCTTCGTGGAGGTAATATTGTGACGTTTAGAGATCCACACAGGTTGAGTCTGAATTCTTATGATGAAAGAGATGTCGGGTGCCCTCAGAAGCTATCGAGTCTGAAGATCGGGGGTTACAATGCCTGCCGGTAGAGTGATGGTTACTGGGGCTGCTGGCCTACTCGGACAGAAAATCATCGATGTGTTCAAAAGAGAATCGGAATATGAACTTCATGCGTGCGACCTGTCGGGCGGGATTGACGGATACTTTTCTCTCGATATCACAGATCGGCAACGAGTTTTGGATGTAGTCAGGGCGATCTCTCCATCGGTTATCATAAACGCCGCAGCATTTACAGACGTTGATAGGGCAGAGGTCGACAGAGAGCTTGCTTACAAGGTTAATGCAACGGCGGTAGATTATCTGGCCGAGGCGGCGTTTCTCTTTGGCGCTAAAATGGTTCACATCTCGACGGATTATGTATTCAACGGACTGAAGGGGAACTACGATGAGAATTCCGTGCCTGATCCGATATCGTACTATGGGAAGTCGAAGCTTGCGGGCGAAAATCTTCTCAGAGCAAGACTAGAAAATCATGCCATCCTGAGGACGCAGGTTCTGTACGGTTTCGGCAAGAGCATAAAGAAGAATTTTGTCCTGTGGGTGTTGGAAAAGCTTTCGAACAAGGAGAAGTTTTCCGTTGTCACGGATCAGATAGGCAATCCGACGCTGGCGGATGAACTCGCCATAGCTGTACTGAAAGTGGTACAGCGGGACGCGAAGGGTCTCTACAATGTCAGCGGCGTTCAATCTCTATCCCGTTTCGACTTTGCCAAGGCTGTCGCAGAAGTTTTCGGCATCGACCCGTCGGGGATGTCACCGACCACTACGGACAGATTGAATCAACGGGCACGTCGGCCCACGAATTCGAGCTTTATCTGCCTGAAGGCGCAGACTGAACTTGGCCTTACCGTGCCTTCTGTAAGAGACTCGCTTTACTTCATGAGACAACAGATGAAAGTTGCCGGCGTATTTCAGCCGGCAACAAAAACCATATCGTGAGAAACTATGCTTGATTTGAAATTTATCCGCGAGAACCCGGACCTGGTAAGGGATGCAATCAGAAGGAAGAAGGAAACAGACCGCATCGGAGAGATACTCCAACTAGACGGTAATCGCAGAGAACTATTGCGGAAGTCCGAATTGATTAAGAGCGACCGTAATCGCATAGCGGATGAAGTCGCCAAACTGAAACGGCAGGGACAGGACGCTTCCGCGCTGATCGCGGAAGGAAAATCTAAAGGTGACGATCAAAAAGGGATTGAAGAAGATCTCCGAAAGGTTGAAGACGATCTAAACGAGCTTGCCATGTATGTCCCAAACCTTCCTCATTCTTCAGTCCCCGTCGGAAACGGATCGGAGGACAATGTAGAGACGAGGCGGTGGGGGGAAGTGCGAAAAGAGAGCGACTTCGATTTCAAACTTCTCGATCATCTGACGCTCGGCGAAAAGCTCGGAATACTCGATTTTGCGCGTGGAAGCAAGGTGGCCGGGGCGGGATTTCCGGTCTATCTGGGAAAAGGTGCAGCACTTGAGCGCGCGCTAATAAACTTTATGCTCGATTTGCATGTTACTAAACATGGTTATACTGAGGTCTTCCCGCCGTTTGTTGTTAATAAGGCGTCTATGCGGGGTACAGGCCAGCTCCCTAAGATGGCTGAGGACATGTATCACTGTGAGATAGATGACCTTTATCTTGTGCCGACGGCTGAAGTCCCTGTAACCAATCTCCGGCGTGACGAAGTTTTGTCTGTGGAAGAGCTGCCGACAAAGTACACCGCCTACACTGCATGTTTCAGGAGAGAAGCAGGGAGCTGGGGCAAGGAATCCCGCGGATTTTTGAGGGTGCACCAGTTTAACAAAGTAGAGCTTGTCAAACTTGTCAAGCCGGAAGAGTCATACGACCACCTGGAAAAGCTTGTGGGAGATGTCGAGGAAGTTCTGCAGCTACTGAACATACCATATAGAGTCATGCTCCTCTGTACGGGGGACTTGAGTTTTTCAGCGGCAAAGTGTTACGACATTGAGGTCTTTGCTCCTGCAACGGAGGCACGCGAAGGGTGGCTGGAAGCTTCGAGCTGCTCGAATTTCGAGAGCTTTCAGGCAAGACGCGCGAACATAAGATTCAAGAGAGACGCCAAATCGAAACCAGAGTTCGTACACACGCTCAATGGATCCGGGCTCGCTACGTCAAGGTTGATGGTCGCTCTGCTTGAAAACTATCAGACTCCGGAGGGAAAAGTGATAGTCCCAAAAGTGTTGCACAGATATACCGGGTTTACCGTTATCGACTGATTCATGAAGCACCTTAAGAGACTCTTTCCGTATTTGAAGAAATATAAGCGCACGCTCCTCATCGGGCTTGCGACCGTGCTGCTTGCGAACTTGTTCGGCAACGCTGTTCCATTGATCGTCGGAAAGGCGATCGATTACCTGAAAGTCGAGCCGGCTTCAGCAAAGCTTCTCCAGTTCGCAGCACTAATAGTTAGTGCGATTCTCCTGAGCGGGTTCTTCACCTTCATGACACGCGAAACGATCATAGTCACATCCCGAAGGATAGAATATGACCTGAGGAATGATTTCTATTCGCACATTCAAAAATTGTGGCATTCGTTCTTCATCAACACTCCAACGGGAGATCTGATGGCGCTTGCAACCAACGATCTCTCCGCAGTTAGGAATGTACTCGGACCGGGAATAATGTACAGCTCCGACACGATCACGGGGTTTATCATGATAATAGCCATCATGCTGTGGATCAACGTGAGGCTGACGCTATATTCGCTCATTCCACTTCCGTTCATTTCGATCGGTGTATATTTCATCGGCAGGATGGTGAACCGTCACTTCGAGGGAGTGCAGGCACAGTATAGTGTTCTCACCGCGCGTGCCCAGGAGAGCATTGCGGGCATCAGGGTCGTAAGATCTTATGTAAGAGAAGATCACGAGATGAATCAGTTCAAGGAAATGAGCAGCGACTATCTCAAGAAGAACCTTGTTCTGGCACAGATCCAATCTATCCTCTGGCCCTTAATGGGCATACTGACGGGAGCAGCTACGGTTATTGTCCTCTGGAGAGGCGGCTTCGATGTCATCAGGAATACCCTCTCGCTCGGTACGATGGTGTCGTTCATGATCTATCTCGGACTGTTGACTTGGCCGATGCTTGCATTCGGTTGGGTAGTCAGTATCTTCCAGCGCGGCGCCGCGTCAATGGGAAGGCTGAATAAGATATTCGATACCCATCCTGAGATAAAGGATAACGAAACTACGAATCATAGCATTGTCGATGTCGAAGGAGCGATCAGGTTTGACAACGTCTCATTCAGGTTCCCTTCAAAGGAAGACTACGCGTTACGAAATATCGATCTGGAGATAGAAAAAGGGCTGACCGTTGCCGTTGTGGGGCGGACAGGTACTGGCAAGTCGACACTCGTAAACTTATTGCCGAGGTTATTCGATTGTTCCTCGGGTAGACTGCTGATCGACGGTCATCCGATTGAAGAAATCCCGGTTGAAGTCCTGCGGCGGAATATCGGTTATGTGCAACAAGAGACCTTTCTCTTCTCGGATACCATCGCCAACAACATCGCGTACGGAATCGAACATACGACTAGGGAGGAAATCGAGTGGGCGGCAAAAGTTTCGCAGATATACAAAGATGTGGATTCATTTCCTCGCAGGTTTGAGACCTTTGTGGGTGAAAGGGGGATCACATTGTCGGGAGGGCAGAAGCAGCGGGTAGGAATCGCGCGCGCCATAATCAGGAAGCCGAAGGTGCTTATTCTGGATGAAGCGCTCTCAGCCGTAGACACTTACACTGAAGAGGAGATCCTACACGGCCTTAAGGAAGTCATGAAAGACAGGACGAGCATAATTATCAGTCACAGGATATCCACGGTGAAAGATGCCGATCTTATCGTTGTTCTGGATGATGGCGCTATTGTGGAGTCGGGGACCCATGATGAGCTAGTGCTGGGCAGCGGCATTTACGCGGACCTGTATAATAGGCAGCTCCTGGAAGAAGAATTGGGAAGGATGTAAGCAGGAAGATGCTGACCATTTCCTTTTACGAAGTAACAAATGCGGACAAGCGCTTTCTAAGGAAGGCGCTCAAGGGAAAATACAATCTTGAATTTCACATCGAGCCACTGACTGAAAAGAATGTCAAAACCGCGAAGAACACGGACATCGTATCTGTGTTTATTTATTCCGTCCTTGATAAGGGTGTTCTCTCTAAACTGCCCCGGCTGAAATGCATATCAACACGAAGTACCGGCTTTAATCATATTGATCTGAAGTACGCCGAGAGCAGGAAGCTATTAGTGTGCAACGTCCCCTACTACGGTGAAAATACTGTTGCAGAACATACTTTTGGACTTATCCTCGCGCTCTCGCGGAATATTCACAAGGCGTATTTGCGAACCGCAAGGAATAATTTCTCACCTGAAGGACTCGAAGGTTGGGATATAAAGGGGAAGACTTTGGGTGTAATAGGCGCGGGCAGCATTGGTTCACACGTGATCAAGATTGCAAAAGGTTTCGGCATGAATGTACTTGCCTTCGATTCTCACCGCAACCATTTCATGGAAGAGGTCCTCGGGTTTAGTTATACATCGCTTGATCATCTGCTGGGCCAGTCAGACATAGTCTCTCTGCACTGTCCCTACAACCGGGCCACGCATCATTTGATCAACATGGGAAACATCGGCCGAGTGAAACGCGGAGCACTGTTCATAAACACCGCCAGAGCGCAGGTGATAGAGCCGGCAGCACTGCATTACGCGCTGGAGAAGGGGATCTTCGGCGGGGCTGGGTTGGATGTGTTTGAAGGTGAGGACCTCGTTAAGGAGGAGAACCAGATGCTAACCAGGAACGTCTCTGTCGAGCATCTGAGAGCTGTGCTGGAGAAAAACATACTTCTCAATCGGGAGAACGTAATCATCACGCCGCATATCGCATTCGACAGCGTTGAGGCAGTGGAAAGAATCCTTCAAACAACGGTGGACAACATCGATGCCTTTGTTGCAAAGAATCCGACCAACGTCATCAATTTCGATTAGTGATTAATCTATGCCACAAGATCTACACGAAGAAGAAATACTTGGTAAGGCATACGACGCAAGGTTGATGCGCAGATTGCTGCGGTACCTGAAGCCGTATTGGATGCAGGTCGTCGTCGCAGTTCTCGTCACGATCGCGTATTCGGGTTTGGGGCCGTTGCGCCCGTACCTCACGAAGATTGCGGTCGATAGCTACATCGAAACGAGTAATGCATCGGGCCTCTTCCATATCATCTTGATACTTTTCGGAGTGATCATCGCGCAGGCACTGCTCCGATACGGATCTGCTTACCTCACCCAGTGGATAGGTCAAAAAACTATCTTCGACATCCGGATGGAGATCTTCGGACATCTCCAGACCCTCGGAGTCAAATACTTCGACCGGAACCCTGTCGGGAGGCTGGTGACACGAGTAACGAACGATGTCGAAGCATTGAACGACCTTTTTTCTTCCGGCATCGTTATGGCATTCGGGGATGTCTTCACGATAATCTGGATACTGGGATTCATGTTCAGCCTCAATCTGACGCTTGCGCTCGTTACGTTGACAGTGATACCCGTGCTTGACTATATAACGATGTTGTTCCGGAAAAAGGTACGCTCCTCATATCGAGAGATTAGGATCTTGATTGCACGGATAAATGCCTTTCTGCAGGAGCATATCTCCGGAGCTATTGTCGATCAGATATATAATCGCGAACATAAATCTTTTGGAAATTTTGACGAAGTAAATGGCAAACTAAAGGACGCTAACATTAAATCGGTTTTTTATTATGCCCTATTCTATCCGGGAGTTGAGTTGACGAGCGGGCTCGCGGTGGGTTTGATAATATGGTACGGGGGGAGTCACCTGGTCCCCGAAGCTTTTGCTAAACTGCACGGCGGCATATCTGTCGGAATCCTGATTGCCTTCCTTCAATACACCGAACAATTTTTTACGCCGATTAGAGACCTCTCCGAGAAATACAATATCCTGCAGACTGCTATGGCTTCATCGGAGAGGATATTTAAAGTTGTCGACGACAAGACTGTTGTGCCTGAGCCTGTCAATCCTGTGCAAGTCGGGAATATCAAGGGAAAGATCGAGTTCAAAGATGTGACCTTCGCCTACGATGACCAGAACTATGTACTAAAGAATGTTTCATTCACTGCGAATCCCGGCGAGACGGTGGCGATAGTTGGCGCCACAGGAGCAGGGAAGACTTCCATCGTGAATCTCCTTTTGAGATTCTACGACGTAAGTAAGGGCGGTGTCTATATCGACAGTCACAACCTAAAGGATATGTCTACTGCAGATCTGAGGAAGAGCATAGCGGTGGTCATGCAAGATGTATTTCTATTCTCAGGAAGTGTCGGATACAATATTTCGCTCGGGAGCGAGACAATTGACGGAGACAAGATAAAGCAAGCCGCGAAGCTCATAGGTGCCGACAACTTCATTGATCGTTTGCCTGCCGGGTATAGCGAAGATGTAAAGGAGCGTGGCGCGGCGATATCTGTCGGCCAGAAGCAGTTGATTTCGTTTGCGCGCGCACTTGCGTTCGATCCCAGGATTCTTGTGCTTGACGAAGCCACTGCAAATATCGACACCGAAACGGAACAGGTAATTCAGCAGGCGACGGAGAAATTGTTAAAAGGGAGGACGAGCATAGTGATCGCACACAGGTTGTCTACAATTCAACATGCCTCGAAGATCATAGTACTTCACAAGGGTGAGATAAGGGAACAAGGAACACACCGGGAGCTTGTTGCTCTTGGTGGAATATATTACAGGCTATACCAACTTCAGTATAAAGACCAGGAACGCTTGGCACAGAAGGTGAAGCTCAAGAGTGAGGCCTTGCGGGAAAAGATTTGACTAGTTCTCCGGGTGGTAACTCCCGCAGGCCGGAACCGGGATTTCTGAAAACATCAGAATAACGGTTGTGTGGCAGATCAACTCACACACGACGTTGAACTCCTCACAACGGGAATCAAATAAACGGAGGAAATATGGCAGAGAAGAGGCGGTTTATGACACTCGGGCGTCACATCGAGGAAGGGGAAAGGGAACACCCGGGAGCGACAGGAGACTTCAGCGGCCTTCTAAGTGACATTTCTATAGCGGTTAAACTGATCTGGCGCGAAGTCAACAAAGCGGGCCTCATTAATATCCTGGGTAGCGCCAACCGGACGAACGAGAGCGGCGATGAGGTTAAGAAACTCGACCAGTTTGCCAACGAAACCATCCGCAAAGCAATGGACCACCAGGGCCACCTCTGCGTCATGGCTTCAGAAGAGAGCAACGGCTTGATCAAAATTCCGGATCGATACCAAAAGGGGAAGTATGTCCTTGTCTTCGATCCTCTCGACGGGTCTTCGAACATAGATGCGAACGTTTCAATAGGAAGCATATTCGGGATCTTCAGGCGGGTAACCCCTTCAGGACCGGGCGCCGTCGAGGATTGCTTGCAGCCCGGCTATAAGATGGTCGCGGCTGCATACGTCATCTATGGCTCGAGCACAATCTTCGTCTATTGCACAGGAGAAGGAGTGCATGGGTTCACGCTCGATCCCTCCGTCGGTGAGTTCCTTCTTTCGCACAAGAGTATGCGCATTCCGAAGCGTGGTAGGACCTACAGTATAAACGAAGGTTATTACAGCAGATGGGAAGATGGGATAAAGGAGTATCTGAGATATATCAAAGAGGATGACCCGTCAACGGGCCGTCCGTATAGTTCCCGTTACATCGGGTCCTTGGTGGCTGACTTCCACAGGAACTTGTTGTACGGCGGCATATTCATGTACCCCTGCGATAAGCTACATCCAAACGGAAAACTCAGGCTGCTGTATGAAGTTGCGCCGCTTGCGTTCATAGTGGAACATGCCGGCGGTCGCGCTAGCGATGGAGTGAAGAGAATATTAGCGACGAAACCCGAATCGCTACATCAGAGGACCCCGGTGTTCATGGGATCCGAGGAGGATGTGATGGAAGCAGAAAGATTTCTCTCAGGCGTTGCGGCATTTGAATCTACCTGACCCTTCGATCCCGGTCGAGATATAGTAAAAGAAGGGACTGTTCTACTGGACGGAATGGGATTTACCATGGATATCAGAGTGATCAAGAAGAGCGCACGCCAAATAAGCTGTCTGCGAACAACCATATTGCTGAATCGACCGCTGTCATAGGGTTGATCTGGATACAATCCGGCAAAGAAGGATTGTAGTAAAGGTCCGACTTCTTCGTGTCTCGCTTCGTCAAGTGGTCTCGATTTTTTGGGCGGACCGGCATTAACTTGTGTCTAATCTCGTTTAATGATATTTCTAATTGGAGGCACGATGTTCCGGAAAATTACAGCCTGTGTTTCACTTTTTGCGTCCGTTGCTATCGCCCAGGTTTCAGTCCTTAAGCCTGCGTTTGGCACGAATGGAATGGTATCTACTTCGGACTCAATTGCTACCGCGGTTGGTGTCAACATTCTGAAAGAAGGAGGAAATGCGGTGGATGCCGCGGTTGCGATTGGTTTCGTACTGGCAGTCACATATCCTCAGGCAGGCAACTTAGGTGGGGGCGGATACTACCTGATCCACCTTGCTGACGGCCGCAACTATGCGATTGATGCTCGCGAGAAGGCGCCGTCCGGAGCGAGCAGGAACATGTATCTTGATAAGGAAGGAAATGTAATCCCCGGCGAAAGCCTCATCGGAGGATTATCGGTTGGGGTACCTGGAAATGTTGACGGGCTTGTGCTTGCGGAGAAGAAATTTGGGAAGCTCGCTCTTAAGCAGGTGATGGCACCGGCAATTGAGTTGGCATTGCACGGTTTCAGAGTCGACCCGCACTTGGATCTCGCCTTCAAACATGACTTTCATTTGTTCAAGAGATTCCCGTCTACGTTGAAATACTTTTCGCGCGATGGTGTTCCCCTCGGGAGAGGCGAGTTGCTGGTCCAAAAAGACCTTGCAAGAGTCCTTCAGAAAATTGCAGTGGATGGGAGAGACGGATTTTATCGCGGGGAAGTTTCCGAGTTGATTGCGAAGCAGGACGACGCATCGGGCGGAATTATCACAGCTAAGGACATTGAAAACTATCACGCGGTAATAAGAGAACCAATAAAAGTAAATTATCGTGGCTATGAAGTTATGAGTATGCCGCCATCAAGCTCGGGCGGTGTTTGCCTTGCGGAAATGCTGAATATTCTGTCCTACTTCGACCTGAATAAATATGGATACGGTGCCTCGCAAAGTCTGCACTATGAGGCGGAGGCGATGCGTCGTGCATTTGCCGATAGAGACAAATACCTGGGAGATGTTGATTTCGTCTCGGTGCCGCTGAAAAGGCTCCTGTCGAAAACTTACGCCGATTCTATTGCGGCAAAGATAGACCCGTTCAGTGCCACTCCAAGCGCAGACATTTATCCTGGTCTTATCCATCCCCCTAAGGAGGGAACTCACACAACACATTACTCCGTGATCGACAGAGAAGGCAATGCTGTCAGCGTTACGACGACGCTCAACAGCTATTTCGGCTCGATGGTCGTTGTAAATGGCGCGGGTTTCTTTCTCAATAATGAAATGGATGATTTTAGCGCAAAGCCGGGAACGCCAAATCAGTTCGGGGCTATCGGAGCCGAGGCAAATTCTATCGGACCAAACAAGAGAATGCTCAGTTCCATGACACCGACGATCGTGCTCAAGAATGGAAAACCATATCTGATACTGGGCTCACCGGGAGGGACAACGATCATCAACGCCGTTCTTGAAGTCATATTGAATGTGATTGATTATCATATGCCCCTCGCAGATGCAGTAATTGCAGGGAGAATACATATGCAATGGGTCCCGGACATTGTGCGTTATGAACCGGGGGCAATAGTATATGACGTGAAGAACAATCTGATATCGCGCGGATACAAACTCGAGGAAATACCTAGTATAGGCGAGGTGCAGACCATCATGGTTACCGGAGCCGGCTACGAGGGTGTGGCGGACCCGAGGGGCGTTGGAACTGCGGAAGGATACTGAAGTCGATGAAGCCGGATAAAATCGTTCTGTTTGGTAACCCTGTACTTAGGCAGGTATCACTCCCGGTTGCGGGTTTCGGCAAACGGCTCCACGACCTATTAGACAGAATGCGTGCCACGCTCGCTGCAGACGAAGAGGGTGCCGCTCTCGCCGCGCCACAAATCTCTGTTCTCAAAAGGGTTGTAGTACTAAGCCTGGAAGAAGAGTACCTGGAACTCATCAATCCAAGAATTACGGAAGCTAGAGGTGAGATTATCGGACCCGAAGGATGTCTTTCACTTCCCGGCTACCATGGTCAGGTAAAACGTGCAGAAGAGGTGTCGGTGAAATACTTCAATCGTTTCGGAGAAGAGCAGACCGTCAACGAAGGCGGCTTCGTGGCGAGAGGCATCCAGCACGAAATTGATCATCTGGACGGCATACTATACATCGACAGGATGGCAGAAGATTTTGTCTATAAGAAGACCGGTAAGTCCAAGCTCTCGATAAAAGAATTGCTGGAGCTGACGCCACCAAGACATTCCAACATTCTCAAAGCAGGGCGACTAGCTTGAGTAGTAGCTTCGAGAATTTTGTGTCGACGCGAGCACCAATCTCCGTTACTTCGGAATGTGACAGCTTCTCCTTTGAAAGGCCAGTGCTGTAGTTTGTGAGACAGCTTATACCGAGTACCTGCATCCCTGCCGAACGGGCATAGATGGCCTCGTGGATGGTCGACATCCCGATGGCGTCTCCTCCCAGCAGGCGGTACATTCTGACTTCTGCTGCGGTCTCATAAGACGGCCCGGTAAGCCCGATGTAAATCCCTGACTTTAAGTTGACTCCCGACGCTTCGCCTGCAGCATGAGCGGTGCGAGCAAGATCAGGGCTATAGATGGGACTTAGGTCGAGAATACCTCGATTGTTTCCTTTGAGGACGTCGCGGAAGGTTAAGTTGATCTGGTCATTGATGACCATCAGGTCGCCCGGCTGAAAAGACTGGTTTAGTATACCTGCTGCATTTGTCAGGACAATTCGTTTTATTCCGAGCCCGGAGGACACGATCGCAGCTGTCGCGGCTGCCGCTGTGGATTTGTTTTCATAATAATGGACTCTTCCACTGAAGACCAAGACCCTCTTTCCTTCAACCTTTGCGCTTATTAGCTCACCACCGTGTCCCACAACGGTTGACATTGGGTAACCCGGGATGTCAGAAGTACTAATGACCGAGTCAACCTTGACATGTTTGGCGAACCCGCCAAGACCACTTCCTAGTACAACCGCCAGGTCAAAATTCGTACCTGCAAATCGCTCGGCAATGATGCGGGAGGATGTCTCGAATGGCTCAGCACTCACGATCTTGACCGCGTGAAGTTGCCCGTCTCATTTCTCTTTCTCATAAGGTACACCGTCAGCGGCTGGCGCAACAGCTTTTCCGATGAAGCCGGCCAGGACTATGATGGTTGCGATATAGGGAATCATCTGGATAAACTGGGTGGGGAGCCCTCCTCCCTGAAGTTGAATTTGCAGGCTTTCCGCAAATCCGAAGAGGAGGCAGGCGGCGGCCGCTCCGAGCGGATTCCACTTCCCGACTATCATTGCCGCAAGAGCAATATATCCTCTACCGGCAGACATCCCGTCAGTGAATGAATGCTGATCGAATGCGAGCCATGCACCTGACAGCCCTGCGAGGACTCCGCTGATCATGACCCCGTAGTATCTGTAGAGGTTTACCTTTATTCCTACAGTGTCGGCAGCTTCAGGGTTTTCGCCGACGGCGCGAAGTCGCAGCCCGAACCTGGTTCGGAAAATTATGAACTGACTCGCGATAATAATGGCAATTGTAGCTAACACCATAGGGTTACCGAGCAAGTGTGCAACGTCCGGCTGGTGCTCGATAAAGCCCATGGGTATATGGGGTAATCCAACTATTCTGCTTGAGTTACTGGAGCTGTGGAAGAGTATTTCCAACACGAACTTCGTGATGCCGACAGCGAACAGATTGATCGCAATTCCGGAAATAATCTGATCCGCTTTGATATTGATCGAGACCACTGCGTGAATGAGCGCAGTAAGCAAGCCTCCTGAAACTCCGCATAGAATCCCGACAAGCGGGCTGCCAGTGTAGTACGTGCCTACGACGGTACAGAAAGCGCCGGTGAGTATTATCCCCTCGAGCGCGATGTTAGTGACACCACCTCGCTCGCTGTAAACGCCGCCGATGGATGCAAGCGCGTAGGGCACCGTGATGCGGATCGTTTGTGCGAGAAATGCCAGTGAAAGAATTTGGCTAATCATTGGTTTACACTTAAAGTCCTGGTCTTCATGTAATTGACGAGCGTCTTTCTAAATATCTTGTTAGACGATATCACAAATATTATCACGATAGCCTGAAGAATGCTCACCAACTCCTTTGGCACCATCGTATTTATAACAAGCCCGCCGTACTCCAGCATCCCAAAGAGAAGCGCTGCTAAGATGACTCCGAAAGGGTTGTTGTTCCCGAGGAGTGCAACTGCGATACCCATGAATCCGGTCCCTGTGGAGAACCCTTCTTCAAAATAGTACTTATAGCCCATCACATAATTTGTTCCAACGAGTCCGGCTAAAGCTCCCCCGATTGTCATGCTCAGAATAAGATTCCTGGCTACGTTTATGCCGCCGAATTCTGCCGCCTTTGCGTTTAATCCTACAACTCTCAACTCATATCCTGGCCTGGTGCGGTCTATGTAATACCACACGAAAATTGCAGCGACGATTGCGATCAGTATTGAGAAGTTAACTGGTGACCCTTCGAATCCGGAGAAGAATACATCGAAGCGCGGGATTCTGCCTGTCGGAGCTATTGAAGGAGTGTGCACCGTCGCCGGTACATTATAAATATTAGTGGCAAAGTAACTGACCAGCGCCAGGGCCACAAAGTTGAGCATTATTGTGTTGATGACTTCGTGGGCTCCGGTTTTGGCTTTCAGGTAACCCGGAATGAATCCCCAAATGCCTCCTCCGACAATACCGGCGAGGACCAGAAGCGGTATCTCAATAAAAGCAGGTACGCCAAAAGTATACATGCCCACAAGGGCAGTCGCGAAAGCGCCGATCTGAAGTTGTCCCTCTGCACCAATGTTGAAAAGGCCCGCCTTAAAACATATCGCCACGGAAAGACCGGCAAATATCAACGGAGTTGTCTTAAATAACAATTGTCCGATCCCATACTCGTTTCCCAGCGTTTGGGAAAAGAGAACGTAGTAGACCTCAATTGGATTCTGTCCGACAATCGCGATGAAGATTGCACCGACTGCAAACGATAGTACAACCGCAAGAACCGGAACGAAAAAGTTCTGGGTTATGCTATGCTCAAGCCAATGACGCTTCTCTGCCATTTCCTTTTGTGCCTGTCATAAATAGACCAAGCTCACTTTCTTCGACTTTATTGTCAGGGAATATCTTCACAATCATTCCGTCATAAATTACTGCAATTCGGTCCGAGAGACTCAGCACCTCGGTCAGGTCAGCCGAAATTAGCAGAACCGCCTTTCCCTTGTCTCTTTCCGAAATAATGGATCGATGGATGAACTCAGTGCCTCCGATGTCGACTCCGCGGGTAGGCTGACTAGCCACTATGAGCTGAGCGTTCCTTGAAAGCTCTCTCGCGATGATCACTTTTTGCTGGTTACCGCCCGACAAACCCCTCGCAATTGCATCGGGGTCGTCCGGGCGAACGTCGTACTTCTTAATCAGCATTCTGGCATTCTGTTCGATTGCGGATCGTCGCATTGAGAGTCGAGAGTTGAATTCCTGACGGGTATGCAATCCCAGGATGAGGTTTTCTTTCACAGTAAAGTCGACGACCAAGCCCCGTTTCAACCTGTCTTCCGGTACGTGTGCTAAACCGCTGTCGAATACTCTTTTAACTGGAAATCCAACCAGATTCACCCCGTTCAGGCTGATAGTTCCGGAAGTCGGCTTGACCAGTCCCGTTATGCATTCGACAAGTTGGGTCTGACCGTTTCCTTCCACACCGGCAATTCCGAGAATCTCTCCCGATGCAACGGAGAAATTGACATTTTTCAGGATCTCGACGCCGCGACGGTCTACGTATGAGAGATTAGAGATGGAGAGGACCGGTTTCCCGGTATTAGCTTTCGATTTTTCGACCCGGAGCAAAACTGGCCGTCCAACCATGAGTTCCGCAATCTCTTGAGGGCTGGTTGTTGGAGTATCCATCTCGCCCACAATCTTTCCTTTTCTCATGACCGATACGCGGTCGCTTATTTCCATTACCTCGTTAAGCTTGTGGGTGATCAGGACGATAGTTTTGCCTTGCTGTTTTAGTTCCGAGAGTATGCCGAAAAGTCGAGTTGATTCCTGCGGGGTCAAGACTGCGGTTGGCTCGTCGAGAATTAGGATATCGGCTTTTCGGTAAAGCGCTTTTAGTATCTCTACTCTTTGCTGGATGCCCACGCCGAGGTCCTGGACCTTCTCGTTAAGTGGTACACTTAATGAAAACTTGTCGGCAAGTGCGGTTATTCTCTCAGATGTCTTTGCCAAGTCAAGAAAAGCATTCCGCGTGTCTTCGGCTCCGAGAATAATGTTTTCGAGGACCGATAGCGTAGGAACGAGCATGAAGTGTTGATGTACCATGCCGATCCCTTGCCTGATCGAATCTTGCGGCGACTTTATTGCCACTTCCGTATCGTGTATTCTGATTTTCCCCGAGTCGGGCTGGTAAATGCCGTATAGGGTTTCCATCAGCGTCGTCTTTCCGGCGCCGTTCTCTCCGACAAGCGCGTGTATGCTGCCCGCGCTTACCGAAAGGGTCACATTATCATTGGCAACGGTCCTCGCAAATCGCTTCGTGATACCGACGAGTTCTATCGCGTACTTCACTTCAGGAGATCACGGTTCGGATATCAAGAGGCAGGTACCTTTATCTTGCCTGCGATGATCTCATTCTTAAGTTGCTCGACTCGATCGTAAACAGGCTTGGGAATCAGCGGCATGTTGTTTTTGTCGTAAACGAAGTCTACACCGTCATCGCGGAGTCCGAAAATCTCAGGCTTGCCCCCCTTGAACTTACCTTGCTTCCACTCTTTGATAATATCATAGACAGCCATGTTTCCCTTTTTTACCATGCTTGTAAGGACATGGCCCGGAGCTTCGTTCCACTGATCCATATCTACGCCGATCGCATATTTGTTCATCTCTCGTGCCGCCTCAAACACGCCGAGCCCGGTCACTCCAGAAGCGTGGTAGATTATGTCCGCGCCCTGTGAGTACTGGCTCAGTGCCAGCTCCTTTCCCTTTGCAGGGTTCTTGAAAGCCTCACCAGTAACTCCGGCGTATGCAACGAGTACTTTTGCTTTTGGGTTTACATATTTTACGCCCGCTTGATAGCCAACTTGAAATTTCCTGATCAGAGGCGACTCCATTCCGCCTATGAATCCCACCTTGCCGGTTTTTGTCATCAGTCCCGCAATTGCTCCGACCAAAAATGAACCTTCCTCTTCACGGAACTCTATCGGAATTAGATTAGATGGAACAGCTTTCGTGGAGTCATACGTATAATCGATGCATGCAAACTTCTTGTCAGGAAAATCTTTAGCAACGTTCGTGATGTCGTCTGTGAATATGAAGCCCACTCCGAAAATCAATCCGATGCTTTTCTTGTTGGCAAGCTGCCGCAGAGCCGACTCTCGATCCGATCCGCCGCCCGGTTCAATATACTGGTACTTGATTCCCAGGCTGTCCTTCGCCATCTGGAGCCCGAGATAGGCTGCATCGTTGAAAGATTTATCACCTCGTCCGCCCACGTCAAAGACCAGCCCGACCTCGCTGTTGGGCGGTGCACTGGGTTGCTGCTTGCCGCAGGATTGCAATCCCAGTGAAACCGGCAAAAGGGCAACAAGAAGGACAAGGTAGTAGCGGATAAATGGAGGGGCTCCTCGCCAGCTAAGTTTCTCCTTTGAAGACGTATTCCTACAATTTTCAAATTCTGGTCGCATCAGCGGGACTCCTGAACAATTCTGACAATTTGTCTTTGGACTTTTCGGCTTCTCCATAATGCTCCCGGGCGATTCAGCCAGGCATGCATTTCTCGCTGCCGAGATCTAATATTCCGGAGGTACAAAACACTTCCTGCATCTTGCTTCGTAAATGTCCGTCGCCCCGACGATGACTCGTTCCGACTGGTGCGTCTTCCGCTGCGTTCTGTCCGCCGGATTTCCGCAGACTACGCAAATGGCAAGCGTCTTAGTTATGTATTCAGCAACCGCAAGGAGTTGAGGTATAGGTTCGAACGGAATTCCCCGGTAGTCCTGATCGAGCCCTGCCACGATTACCCGTTTGCCGGCGGTCGCGAGTGATTCACAGACGTCCACCAGGTCCATTCCAAAGAACTGTGCCTCATCTATTCCTACGACTTTGGCATCCTTCACAAACGGCGGAATCTCGAGTGCGGAATCAACAACGACGGATTTTAATCTGTCATCGCTGTGAGAGACTATGTGGTCGTCGCTGAAGCGTTTGTCTATTCGCGGCTTGAAAATCGCAGTTTGTTGCCTGGCGATCTCCGCCCTCTTTAGTCTTCGAATCAGTTCTTCAGTCTTTCCGCTGAACATACACCCGCAAATCACTTCGATCCAACCGGTGTCGCGTGGCGCGTAGTGTATGCTGATCTCTTCTGCCAAGTCAGTCCTCCTGAAGGTTTTTCTTCAGCCGTTTGTCGTCGACCGATGAAAGTTTCGATAAAAGTGTATTCGCTGTGAAGGCGATCGGCAAGAGTGAGCTAAGTTTCTCCTTCCTCATCTCGCGGCGACGATTCGTCATATAGATGTCGATGTCGCCTGCGAGTTCGAACATTACCTGCCTGCATGCACCACAGGGGGAACAGAAGTCTTCAGCATCGGAGGCGATTACGATGGATTTGAATTTTGACTCTCCCGCAGTGATCGCTTTCCATAAGGCAATTCTCTCGGCACACATTGAAAGGCCGTAACTGCTCGATTCGATATTGAATGCTGAATAGACTTTCCCGTTTTCGGTCTCAATAGCCGCCCCGACGCGGAAGTGTGAAAACTTTGCTTCTGATTTTTCTCTTGCTTCCTCAGCAGTTGCGATCAGGTCTGAGAGAGTTGCAACGTTCTCATTTGCCATCTGTCGAAAATATACCAGCGGGTGCGCTGAAAATCAAGGTTGGGCACCTTTGTCGATTTGCAAAGGTGATCGGTCAGAATCCAAAGGATACTCATATATGGTTGGCAGGTTGAGTCCTCTTTCAAAATCGGCGGAGAAGTAGAGCTTGCCCTGCAGAATCCTCATGTCCATGATGTTGCCGGGGAGAGCGAAAAGCAATTCGTCAAACTCGTTGCGATTGAAAGTCACCACTTCGGTGGAGTCTCCTCTTGCTCGCGCAAGAAATACCTCGTCGTTCTCAGAACAGAAGGATTGTGGCCAGAACTTTATAAGTCTTGAAGACAGGATTCCCGACGTGAGGCTGTATCTGATAATAGAGTATGAGGAATTCAATGAGTCCAGTATATAATCGATCTCATCGTCGATGCCTGAATTAAAGCAGCTTGCGACGACACGGAATGGAAGATAATTCAGCGTATCGAGCAATGAAATCTGTCCGGGATCAAGATCGACGACGTAGAGTTTCCCGTCCTGTTCAAAGGAACCCAAATCTCCTGCCTGACTTATGCGGCCCCTTGATCCGATAAATGTTAGATGTGCCATCTTTGTCTTAAAATAGACCGCTCCTCGGCCTGAGTCGCTCCGATCAATCGCGAAATTTCGACCGGCTTCATCCGATGAAATGCCATAACAATTAGCACCTGAGTTAAGTCTTAGTGCCGACGATTCCGGTATCAATTGGCCTGTTGCTGAATCAATCGTGACATAAGTCAGATGATCGTTTTCAAGAGCCGGGCTGAAAGCCACTTCGGAGGCAGGTCCCGGTTGCAGCACCGACTTAACCGGAGACGAAAATGATCGAGCGAGGGAACGATCTCCGAGAAACAGTGTGAAGGTTGCGGCTGAGATAATTGCCGCAGTAATCAGTGCCCGAACCGGAAGCAAGCGACGGGGAAGTTTTCTCGACTGAAAAGCCAGGTAGGAGAAAAATAGTATGAGCAACAGCATAAGCTCTTCATAGAGGAGAAATAAGTTGTGCAGTGGAAGGTAATTTGGGAAGAGTTTGTAGACCGGGAGGCAGGCAAGGGCAAAGACGACGAGGAAGAATCGGGCACTCTTTATGCGTTTCTCCTCAATGGCAGTTTGTGCCAGCGCAACGATTGCCGGCGCCAAAAGGACAAACTGGAACACATACCCTGTGGGGGACAATAGCACTACCGGAAAACTTGCAGCAATCAGAGCTTCCCGGTAATCTTCTTGTGTGATCCCACGGTAAAAGAAATAGGCGCACGGAATAACCACGACTGCCTTGAAGAGCGACACGGCAATTAGGAATGCTTCTTTCGACGCTATGATCGGGGATGGATTCAAGGCAGCGTCGAAAATGAAGACGCGTCGGAACAGAGACCACGGCGTTTGGTAGTCTATAGAAAATGGATTTCCAACCCTCCCGTTTAAGTAATAGGGAAAGACTTTTTGAAGATAAAAGAAAAAGACTGTTCTTCCTTCGATAAGATAAGCGACGATAATAACCGCAGATGAAGCGGCGAGAAAATAAACAAAGGTCTTCCATTTTTTCGACAGGAGGAACAGCACCGCCGGTATAGCCGCGAACGCGCCGAACGGGAAGAGCAGACCGAGGGTGATACCCGAGATACGCTCGGCCTTCAATGTACCGGCGTAGAAAGAGAGCGCGAACATCAGAGTCATGATTATGAGCGGCTGGCTGGAATTGAAATTCGTTGCTAACGCGAACGAGGAGCTCAAAAGGACTGCGTACGACATCCTGTTTGAGGATTTTGCAATGGCGGAGGCTGCATGTGCCAGGATAACCATTGCGGCGAAGCTTGCGGCGGTTGCGAGTAAGCGTGAAATGAACACAGGGAAGACTGCCATGACCGACTCGACCAGCAGCGCGGGAGGTGTGGATACTATTGTTGGAAGGATCTTCGTGCTCAACCCGCTTATATCTATCAAGCGCTGAAACTCAGGAAACCTGTAGAATAGTATCGGGTTCGTCCCGGCGAGAAGGTCCTTTCCGGCGACATACGCCTCGATGAAGCCGCCTCGCAGGAGAAATATCCCCGGCAGAACGCCGTAAATGATTATGAACAGCGACGATGCAAATACAAATACCCTTGAAACAAGACGCAACTACTTCATCTCCAGGTTAAGGAGTGCGAACTTTCTTCTCTCCAGAAGACTCATATCTTCCAGGTGAGTAAACTCAACGTGCCTGAGATCGGACATACTCTGCAGCCTACTGGTAGCATCATGTAGATTTATTTGAAGTCGACTTCGCGAGAGTGAGCATGGTTACCTCTGGGGGGCAATTCACTCGCACCGGAATCCCAACCGTTCCAATTCCACGAGTGACATACATTACGGAGGTTCCGCGGAAATACTTTCCAGAAACGAATGGTGAAACGAGTGCAGCAGGAGTTAATTTGATGCCCAAGAAATCCAGAAGGACAATCTGTCCACCGTGCGTATGACCGCTTAGCATGGCATCGAATCCGCCTGCGACTGCTTTTTCAAAATAATACGGCTGATGGCAAAGCAGTATTCGAGGCGCATCCAGCGAGTTTGCCTCAAACGCTACTTTGGGAAAGTTTGCATGTGCCCCGTCATCTACTCCTGAAAGCACCAACTTTGCTCCGTTGATTTCAACTTCGGTGGTTTCGTTCCGAAGGACGTTGACGCCATTCTCTCTGAGTTTCTCTGCAATTGCGTTGGGGTCAGCAAAGAAGTCGTGATTGCCCAAGCACGCATACGTTCCGAACCTGGACTTAACGCCCGAAAAAGATTTCACCAACGGGAGTATCTCCCGAGTTTTGCTGGTCACGAAATCACCCGGCATGAATATCAGGTCGGCGTTGAGTTTGTCTAACTCTTCTTTGTAGCGGCTCATGTCATCGGCGGTCATATAAAGACCGGAGTGGATATCACTGATCATGACTATCCTCAGGCCGCTGAGCACTTCGGGGAGCTTCCTGAGATGCAGGGTAACCTTCTTGACCTGGAAGTCGTCACGATTGTAAATGCTGTACATCGAACCCGCAAATGTGTAAGCACCAAGGCCAATGGCGGCTTTCTTCATGAATTCTCTCCGCCCTGCGGATTCAGGTACGGGATTCGTCTTCAGCGGCGCACTCGTCCTGATCTTTCGTACCAGGCTCGCCGGAAATCTGATAACCAAAAACCAAATCAGAACCGTGAGAAGTATAGCGACACTCATTGTCTGGTAGGCGTAGAACGGTATCATGATGAAGTGCCGCGCAAAGCCGGCGTAAAACATTTCCGGTGCTACCCTCAAGAGAATGATAGGAATGTTTACGATTATCATGACCACCGGAATGACTTTTTTGGTTGTCCTCCTACCAGTACCACCTTGGGAAAGATGCTTGATAACAAGAAGGTACAATGCAGACTGTGAAATCAGCGGAATAACAATAAGGATAATTCCGTAAAGGTGGAACGGAGCGTACGGCATCTATCTGAAAAAAGTCTCCTTTCAGTAATTGCTTTTAATTTAACTCTTTTCTCTCTTTTCATTATATTCACAATCAGAAAAGAGAACCTATTGCTGCCATCTCCAGGAAGATGTGAGAAGTCCGAATGCAAGTGTAGTGCGGCCTTTCGGGCGTGTCGTTGCCAGGATGAAGAGCGGATTCTTATGATTGACCAGCAACTCAAGGATTTTACTCTCAGACCGAAATCACCCTATCCCCAACAAATCAAAACAGAGAGAAGTTTATGGGTACTGAATCGCGATTGAAGAAATTACTTTCGGGCTTTCACCGCTCATTCTGGGTTGCCAACTCATTGGAACTGTTCGAACGTCTGGCATATTACGCGCAAGCTGCTGTCATGAGCATTTTCCTGAGAAACCATCTGAAGTTCAGTGAAGTTGACGCCGGCACCCTTTCGTCGCTATTCGGCGGGTTCGTGTACCTCTTGCCGATTTTCGCCGGGACATTTGCCGACAAGTATGGATTCCGAAAAGCATTCTCGTTCGCGTTTCTCCTGATGTCGATCGGCTACTTCGCGGTTTATCTCGTTGGGTCGCCTTTTTACTCTTCTATTTCGGTTGCACTTCCGCTTTTCTGGGTATTGGTCATAGTGTTGATCTTCACGGCGATTGGAGAGTCCTTTATCAAACCTTCTGTACTGGGGACAATTGCTGTATCTTCGACACCGCAGACGAAGTCTTTAGGCTACGCAATTTACTATACCCTGGTGAATGTGGGAGGGGCGGTAGGACCGGCCATAGCGTTCTTTTTCCGCGACAAGATTGGCATTGATTCAGTTTACGCCGTCTCTGCAGTCACGTGTGCCCTGATGTTCTTCGGGACACTAATCTTCTACCGCGTTCCTGAATCCGCTCTATTGATTGAGCAACCATCCTTAGGTCAGAAGATGAAGGATATGCTGTCGGTTTTGCGCAATGGAAGATTCATGGTCTTTTTGCTTATCTTCTCGCTTTATTGGATGATGTTCTGGCAGATCTTCGTCATCATTCCTTTTTACCTCACTGATTTTATATCAAAGACCGCGCCTTTTGAGATAATTGAATCCGTCGACGCGTGGGTTATCATTTTTCTACAAGTCTTCGTCAATCGAGTGACGAGAAAGATGCCTCCCGTAACGGCGGTTGTTGCAGGGTTTGCTGTTTCAACTTTGAGCTGGCTCGTGATCGCCATCGAACCTAATATCTGGACCATAATAGCAGCGATGGTCGTATGGTCGTTCGGCGAGATGACTCAAGCGCCACGGTACTATGAGTATATAGCTGACCATGCTCCTAAAGGGCAGGAGGCACTCTTCCAGGGATATGCTTTTCTTCCTATAGCCATCGCCTGGTTCGTGGGTGGTACGTTCGGTGGGTGGCTGTACTCAGTGATGACTAAATCAATACTCGTCAGGACTGGTGACATGGTAAAAGTACTCGGACAACCGACTGGCATTTGGCTTTCATTGACCGGCATTGGAATAGTCGCTACCCTCTTGATGCTCGTTTACAACAGCTACATCACCAGAAAGGACAGGGGGGCGACGGCCTGAGATTCAGTTAAAGACGAATATCATAAGCGGTGTTAGCATCCGCACCTTCGTTTCGAAATACCGCCTTTCTCACATTGCAGGTTTCAATACAAAATCTAGGTATGTCGCCGCTCATGATCTAAGGTTAACTGGATTGCATCTAAGGTCAGTGCAATCTAACTTAATCCGGTTTTAAGGAGATATAATGGTTTCACTTATAGTTGTTGTGCTGGTTAGTTATCTGGTTGGATCGATTCCGACGAGTATCATCGTTACCAGGCTGTTGAGGGGCGTTGATATTCGCAACTACGGTAGCGGTAATGCCGGCGGAACTAATGTAATACGCGTACTTGGATGGGGGCCGGGTGTATTTGTTATAATCCTGGATGCTCTCAAGGGTTTTGTCGCGGCAGTCATTTTGTCGCGCTTGTTTTTTGGCCCGTTCCCTCTTGAAAACGCGACCCCATTTTCAGACTTCACCGTAATTCAGATAATAGCCGGCATCAGTGCAATCCTCGGACATACGTGGACCGTATTTGCAGGATTCAAAGGTGGAAAGGGGATTGCGACAGCGGCAGGTATGCTGGTAGGGATAGCGCCTGTTGAAGTAGGCATAGCATTCGGTGTCTTTGCCATTGTGGTTGTTAGCTCGCGCTACGTTTCGCTGGGTTCTGTCAGTGCGGCAGTAGCGTTTCCCCTCGCAATGTTCGTTAGAGCTAACGTGTTCGATGTGACTACGAGGTACTACCACACGATGATCTTTTTCAGCATTTTTATATCCGGTTTTCTCATCTACAATCACAGAGCCAACATAGGCCGACTTTTGCAGGGAAAAGAACACCGGATGGAGAAGCTGAAATTCTTTTCACGCAGGATCCCTTCAAGGTGATTTTTAGTCCGACTTCTGAAGAAATCAAAGAAGTACGTTGGCGTAGTTGAATGAAAGTCGCGGTGCTCGGCGCTGGGGGGTGGGGTACTGCACTTTCTATTCTGCTACACGGTAACGGCTCGGACGTTACGCTGTGGGCATACAAGCCTGAGATTGCCGAAGAGATCTATCGTCTCCGGGAAAACCGGACTTATCTTCACGGCGTAAATATTCCTGCAGGAATCCGCATAACCAACGATATCAGGACCGCGGTTGCTTCTGCTGAACTGGTTGTCGGTTCGGTGCCTTCCCAATTCCTCCGCGAACAATTGTCCACGATTGCCGATATGGATTTCCGAACCAAACTCTTTGTGAACACCGCCAAGGGAATTGAATCCACCAGTCTCTTGACAATGTCAGAGGTGGTTCAGTCCACTCTTAGCAATTTTCACATGGAGAACTATGTGGTCCTTTCGGGACCAAGCCATGCTGAAGAAGTCAGCAGGTTGATGCCCACGGCCATCGTGGCAGCATCGAGCCACCGGAAAAGCGCTGAAACTGTACAAAATGTATTCATGAACAAGTACTTCAGGGTATATTTAAACAGGGATGTAAAAGGCGTCGAGCTTTGCGGAGCTCTGAAAAATGTGATAGCACTCGCAGCCGGAATGAGTGACGGTGCAGGCTTTGGTGACAATACGAAGGCAGCGTTGATGACACGCGGGATGGTGGAAATAACAAGGCTTGGAGAAGCGCTCGGCGCACATCACCGCACGTTCTCCGGACTTGCAGGCATGGGTGATCTGATCGTTACCTGCATGAGCCGGTATAGCAGAAACAGGTTTGTGGGGGAACAAGTTGCCGCAGGAAGAAAAGTCGACGAAGTGTTAAACGAGATCAAGATGGTTGCAGAAGGCGTGCCCACGACTGATGCTGCGCACCGACTCGCGCGAGAGCTAAAGGTGGAGATGCCGATCATGGATCAGGTGTTTGAAGTCCTGTTCAACGGCAAGGACCCTCAGCGTGCGGTTGATGAACTGATGACGAGACCGGGCAAAGAGGAGTACTGAGAGATTTCTTGGTGCGTGGATGCTCGGCAGTAGATTCCCAAGAAGAAACAGACAGGACGTGAGTATTCAGGAGAAGAGGGCGTTTGTCGTAAAGGGAGGCAACTACCACTTGCGCTCTACGTTTGTTTCGCAATCCGAAATCATAATTGGAAGGTGTAGCCAAAATGTTTGGGCTTGACAGAGTGCATGCAGGAACTTCCGAGGACATCAGTGCGATCACAGGCTGCACTGTTGTTATGTTCGACGGTGGTGCAAGGGCAAGTGCCGAAGTCCGGGGAGCTTCACCTAGCACGCGCGAAATTGCTCTGCTGTCGCCTGACAAGCAGATGGAAAGCGTAGACGCAATTCTTTTGACGGGCGGGAGTGCATTCGGGCTTGCAGCGGCGACGGGGGTCGTGAAATTTCTCTCTGAGAAAGGTATCGGGTATAAGACCCCGTGGAGACCTGTGCCGATTGTCCCTGCCGCCGTTCTATTCGATTTGGACTTGGGCAGCGCGGATCGTTTTCCCGATGAAGCGATGGGATATTCGGCGTGTGTTGCCGCGATGAAGGGTGACTTCCAGAGAGGTTCACACGGCGCCGGCACAGGCGCCAGTGTCGGCAAATGGGCAGGATTGGAACACGCGATGAAATCCGGTCAGGGTTTGGCATCAGTGGAAATCGGTGAAGTTAAGGTAATAGCCATAGCGGCAGTAAATGCCGTCGGTGATGTGATGGATTCATGCGGCAGCGTGCTGGCGGGCGCTATTGCAGATGGAAGATTCCTGGGGGAGGGAAAAAGAGTGGTGGAGCGCATCTTGTCTCCCAGACTCCTCGGTACGAATACGACTCTCGTACTTGTCGCGACAAATGCGAGACTATCAAAGGTCGAATTGAATCGGGTCGCACAGCGCGGCCATGATGCATTGGCAAGAAAAGTAGTCCCTGTCCACACAAGTCTTGATGGCGATACTGTCTTTACCGTTTGCACGGATGAGGTCGATGCTTCATTAGATGTTGTTTCGTCTTTGGCGGTTGAAGCCATTGAGAATGCGATTGAGGATGCGGTGATGTCGGCAGCTTCGCTTGGAGGTTTGTCTTGCCGCTCATCTCTCTATGGGAAAAGCGGAACTCCGGTGCCCTGATTTCGCTAGCCGTTCCCGGTCAGATCTGAGATCCCTTTGCATTCCGGACTGCGACACTGCAGTTCGTTGGCTGTATCCCGATAACCGATTGTACCATGATGTAAATTTCTCCTTCCGGGGTTAAATTAGAACAACCAAGGATGTTTGATGAGAATAGCTTACTTTGATACTTTTGCCGGCATCGCCGGCGACATGGTGCTCGGCGCTTTTGTATCTAGCGGTGTAGATCCGGTTAAGCTCGAAGCAGAGCTGTCCAGGTTGGGGCAAACTAATTTTCATCTAAAAATCAGCCGGGTTTCTCGCAATGGGATCAACGCTTCTAAAGTTGATGTGGTCGTCGGTGATCAGATCGAAACAGTGGATGACCTCGGCGCTGACATCGGGAGAAGTGGAGGTGGACACCACGAAAAAGAGCACCACCCTCATCACCACGGCAAGAGCTATGTTGAAATTAGACAGCTTCTTGAGACTTCTGAGCTTTCCGAATCGGTGAAATCTCGGTCGACTGAAATTTTCAGAAGGATCGCCGAGGCTGAAGCAAAGATACACAACACTACAGTGGATAAGATACATTTTCATGAAGTCGGTGCAATCGATTCGATCGTAGATATTGTAGGGTCAGCCATATGTCTTGAGCTGGCGAAAGTGGAAGGAGTTTTCACATCACCGATTCGCCTGGGGTCCGGAGGATACTTCGAAGCTCAACACGGAGTTCTGCCTGTGCCCGGACCGGCGGCACTTGAAATCCTTAAAGGCTATCCCGTAGTATTCAACGACATTCCCTATGAGCTTACGACGCCTACCGGCGCCGCCATTGTAGCCGGACTTTCCAAGGGTGTCCTGAGAGACAAACAGATCGAAATCGAGAGCGTCGGTTATGGCGCAGGTACTCGTGAACTGGAACGGCTGCCCAACCTTCTTCGTGTTGTAATCGGGAACATAGATTCCCAAACTGAGGAAGATCGTGTGGTACAAGTTGAAACCAACATGGATGACATAAACCCGCAACTTATTCCTAATGTCATAGAGCGGCTGCTGGCAATCGGCGCCACCGACGCATTTGTTGCACCAGTAATAATGAAAAAGGGTAGGCCTGGTTTCGTACTCTCTGTTCTGACTCCTGAGACGCTTCTGGACAAGATCTCCACTGAGATTTTGTCTCAAACCACTACACTCGGAATGCGAGTCTCGTATAACAGAAGGATCAAAGTCAAGCGAGAACTTAAGACGGTGAAGACAACCTTTGGCGATGTTAAAGTGAAGGAGAGCAACATCGACGGAAAGCTCAGGGTTGCTGCAGAATATGACGAGTGCAAAAGGATTGGCGACGCGCTCTCTCTACCAGTTATTGAGGTCATGCAGAAGCTTAACGCGGAGCTGAACAAGGATTGAACTCACACGATCCGTTCGACCGGACACCCGGTGGGCGTTATTTGGGTCGTGATGCCGGGGAAGGTAAGCTTTTTTGCGATATCGCTTTCCCTGTGCCGGTTCACAGAGAATTTACCTATCAAATTCCGCCTGACCTCGCTGAAGCCGTGAGACCCGGTGTCCGTGTCGTAGCGCCGTTCAGGAAGCGATTCCTTACGGGGACAGTTGTAACTACTTCGTCAGCTTCAGATGTACCTGAACTCAAGTCGGTGAAAGACGTGCTGGATGAATCGCCTGTATTTTCTGATGAGATGCTTAGATTGACACGGTGGATCTCGGACTATTACTTGAGTTCGTGGGGAGAGGCGCTCAAGGCTGCGGGACCGACAGGTACCATGGTGGAAAGTTCGCAAGTAGTGCGGCTCCTTCAATCGGATGACCTGGATCGAAATGAAACCAGACGAGGAATTATAGAGGCACTACGAACACACGGCGAAATGTCCGTTCAGCAAATTTCAAAACGCCTCAGTGTGGGTGCGCTGAGATACCACCTGGAGAAGTTGAAGGAAGGTGGCATTGTAGAAGTTCGTCAGAGGCTCGACGATCCCCGTGTGTCGATAAGATATGAAAACTACGTACAGTTTTCGTCCGAGTATTCGCAGCCGGAACGTATATCGGATGCGCTTAATGAGCTCGACAAACGGGCGTCTAAACAAGCGGGGATCATTCTCAAGCTGAGTCAACTGCTGAAAGTATCCGAAGGCGGAGTGAGTGTGCCTCAACTTCTGGCCCAATCGAAAGCCAGCATGAGCTCGCTTCTTTCGTTAGCTGAAAAGGGAATTGTAGAATTATATGGACAGGAATCCTATCGCGAAAGTGAATTCGGCTACCACGAACCTGATAAGAGCTTCGAGCTTACTCCATCACAAGGAATTGCCATATCGGCAGTCCAGAGTTCAATCAAGGAACGAAAGTATTCGACGTTTCTTCTGCATGGAGTAACGGGGAGCGGAAAAACCCAGGTCTACATTGAAGTGATCGACTCGTGCGTGAAGTCAGGTTTCGGTGCAATCGTGCTGGTTCCTGAAATATCGCTAACACCTCAAATAGTAGACAGGTTCAAACGCAGGTTTGGGCATGACGTCACGGTTATGCATAGCAGGATGTCCCTCGGTGAGAGGTATGATTCATGGAGACGAATCCACCGGGGCGAAGCAAGAGTCGTAATCGGTGCCAGGAGTGCGGTCTTTGCTCCTGTGAGGAATCTCGGTTTGATAGTTGTCGATGAAGAACACGAGTCGAGTTACAAACAGGCCGATGCCTCTCCGCGATATAATGCCCGTGATGTTGCAGTCATGAGATGTCACATCACAGGTGCCTCGGCTCTGCTCGGAAGCGCTACTCCATCCGTGGAGTCATATTACAACTCAGTATCCGGTAAGTACGCATTGCTCAATTTACCCGAACGGATTGATGGCGCCAGGATGCCGAAGATTGATATTGTCGACATGAAGAAGAAGCGGAATGCCAAATTGGTGTTCGGGAGTTTGAGCGACGAGCTGAAAAACAAGATAGATGACAGACTCAGGCGGAAGGAAGGAATTATTATACTTCGAAACAGGCGGGGCTTTTCCACATACATGCAATGCAGCGAATGCGGTCATTCAGAAATGTGTCCTAATTGTGACGTGGCATTGACATTTCACAAAAGAAAAAAACACTTACGGTGTCACTACTGCGGATTTGTGAAAGAGATACCTGTGAGATGTTCAGTTTGTTCAAGTGACAAGCTTCATTTCGGAGGCACAGGGACACAAAAAGTGGAGGAGGAACTCGAATCGCGATTTCCCGAAGCTAAGATTCTGCGGATGGATCTGGACACGACTTCGGCGCGCGGCGCCCATGATAGGATATTGTCGGAATTTGGCAATGGGGAAGCAGACATGTTGGTTGGGACGCAATTGGTCGCAAAAGGCTTGGATTTTCCAAGGGTCACACTTGTCGGGGTTATTTCCGCAGATTCGACGATGCTCCTGCCGGATTTTCGATCGAACGAAAGAACGTTCCAACTTCTTACCCAGGTGGCCGGACGGGCGGGAAGAAGCGAGATTGCCGGCGAGGTGATTATTCAGGTTTCGAACAGCGATGATGACATTTTAAGGCTGATTGCAAACCATGATTACAAAGGCTTCTATTCAAAGGAGATCGAGGAAAGGCGTCTACTCAACTATCCTCCCTTTTCAAGAATGGTCGTTGTTGAATTTGACGGAAGGGACGTGAGAGAGGCGGAAGCATCGGCAGAGAACGCCGTAAGGAGAATCAGAAAGTCCATTCCCGTTATCGCCGTGCTTGGGCCAGCGCCTGCAGTAATAGGAAAGCTCAGAGGAAAGTTCAGGTTTCAGATTGTTCTCAAGCTAAGTAAGCAGCTTGACAATATGACCAGGAGGCTGGAGAATACCCTTGACGAAATCGATGTCGACATCAAACGCACCTTTGGTAATTCTGTCCGGTTCTTCGCGGATGTGGATCCGCTGACAATACTTTGACACCTTCCGTAACCGTATTCGAACTGGGACCCGGTAACATGCCTGACCAATTGTCACGAGTTGAAAAAGTTGTGTGAAAACCTGCAGTGTCATTTCGAGTGAAGCGAGAAATCTTCTGGCTCGACCGCTCTCACGTCAAGTTTTCTGGTCCGCGAAAACCAATCTCTCGTGACCCCATCCAGTAAAATGTCAATTTACACGCAGCCCTTGGGGCTCGTGGCAGTTGTGCCTATCGCGATTGGCCTCATCAATCCGGAGTCATCCGGTTCGGTTCGATACGCTCCCATCAAAATGTTGCACGTGTGGGTCACTGAGATTCTCTATCTCAAGTGTTTAAGCATGAGATATATGAACGGCGCGGAAAAGAGGAGGCTATCGAAACGATCGAAGACTCCTCCATGGCCCGGTATGAGAGCGGATGAGTCTTTAGCTCCGACGTCTCTCTTAAAGAGGGACTCGATGAAGTCGCCTGCCTGGCCGAGCGTACCTACTATAGTTCCCATACCTAAAGCCATTTTTATTTCAAGGTTCGGAAGCAGCAGATACTTTGTTAGGACGGAAGTCCCGACTGCAAAGGCGAACCCGAAAATCGCACCTTCCCACGTTTTGTTGGGACTAACGAGTCTGCTCATCTTATGTCTGCCGATGGCTCTTCCGAAAAAGTAGGCCGCGGAATCACAGATCCAAATGGTGGCGAGCACCGAGATTATGAAAAGCCCGGCTTCTCTGTCGGTAAGGAAAACAGTTTCTATCCCGTACCTTTCTCTCAGTGCAGTCAGCAGCGATCCGAAAAGCCCGACGTAAACCAAACCGGCAATGGTGGTACCGGCGTTCTCAAAAGTACCGCTGACCTTCTCGTCCCTCTTTTTCCCTAACTCAAACAAGAGTATGAACCCTATCGCCAGGATCAAGAAATCGGTGACGCCTTTAAATCCGTAGGCGTACACTACGGCGTTGAGCAGAGCCGCTGCCGCTAGCCCGACCGAAGCTGCCGGTTCGAGTCCTTTTTTTCTTGCCAGCCCGTAGAATTCATTCAATGAGAGAATTATGAGGGCTGTAGTGAAGATGAAAAAAAATGGTCCGCCGAGATAGCACGCGGCTATGATTAGGGGGATCGCGATAACAGCAACAAGAACACGCGCACCAAGATTTGACATTACTCGTCATCCTCCGGGTCTTCTCCCCCGAGGCCAAGCATCTCAAGCACCTTTTTTGCTGCCTCAAGCCGGTTTGCGGGAACGCGGACTTCTACGACATTCGGGCGGTACATCGCTTCCTCCAAATTGGGATTCAATTTTGTGAATACCTGGGTCTCAATTCCTTGCTGGTCCAGGTTGACGTACAGCATCGCAGCTTCATACTCAAAGTCAAATGAATGAACCACCTGCCAGGTTTGCAAATACCTCTTATGATCGGGATCCTCACATAAGAATTTATTATCGTAGATTTGGGCACACTCTTCACACACTGCTCTCCCGCATATTGTACAGTATCCTATTGCCCGGTTATCCATATGAGACTCGCAGATTGCTGCTTGCTCACTCATTCTTTGGGCATTTATCGCACCGCACGAAGAGCAATATAGATAATCTTCTGACGGAAAGGCCTCGCCGCAATTAGTGCACCTCGCTATGGAAGTGAAGTCATTGCCGCAACGTGGACATCGGGTCAGGTTCTCTAGGCTAGTCATACCGCATTTTGGGCAGATCACGTCTCGTTTGCCTCCGGAGTCACTTTGTTGTGGTTAGATGTCAGATAAACGGTCATGGCAAAAATTAACCCGAGTGCAACGGACCAGACAATGATGTACGCCACGTTGACCCCTTTCTCTCCCGAGGGTGCAACGATGCTGTCTTTCTGCCAGAGGTAATAAACAAGAGCAGAAAGAAAATTGTTTGTGAAATGGGCAGCCATGGGGACAAGAATGCTGCCGCTAGAAGATGCAAGATAACTCAGATATATACCGAGAGCACCTAAGGCAACGAAGGAAAAAGGATCAAGATGGTACGCTCCGAAAACCAGCCCGGTCCAAACTATCGCTTTCTTCTTTGTCATAGCATTTTCGAAGTTGCCTTGAACCAGTCCGCGGAAAAGGGACTCTTCGCATATGGCCGGCGTCAGTGCCACGACTGCCAGCACGAAGAGGAAATCGAGAGGATTGTGAGCGGAGATAAGTACCTTATAAGTGTGGTCGATTGCCTGCTGGAACGGCTTGATAATCTCTTGCCAGGATGATGGAAGAGGAATGAGGCTCTGAAGGTAAAGATAAATCTCCAATAGCTGCTGAAGGGCGACAACGCCGATCACTGCCAGCGCAATATAGTACCAGTCGGTTTTCCTGTAGCGGAGGAACGATTTCCAACTGCTGGTCTGTACCCTTGTTAAAAGTACCGTTGGCACTAGTATGAAAAGGATCTCGGCAGCCATAGTGATCAGCCTGAATGCCAGTGTTCGATCGGCTCCCGGTATTGCGCCGAACATATACAAGGTGATGCCACCGCCGACGATTTGGTAGAGAAAAAATATTATGCCGAGCGAAACGACCGCGAAAAAGACCGGTTTGAATTTCAAACCTGTATCGTTAATTCCTCCCTGGATTTCCTGTTCCGACAAGTTTGCTCCTAATATTTTGATGCAAGCGGACCTGCAAGGCCGCTATAATGGACAAGTTCCGCGTCTACCGATCCGATCACAACCTGAGTCGATACCTTGATGGGTACTTTGAGCGAATCATCGCTGATCCAGATGACTATCTTTCCAGTATTACGAAATAATCCGCCTTTCACTATGACCGGTTCAATTACCTGGCAATGGAACCTTCCTGCCTTTGTCGCGATGTTTTGCTTTCCGAGGTACTTTACATTCAGTGGGTATACTTTGTTCTCATAGAAATTGGAGAAGTGAAGCTCTTCTCCCACCTTAAGTGTGTCATAGTCAAGGGCACGCGCGTAGAAGAAAGTACTGACTGCATCCTGGGTGTATGGCTTGATCTCGTAGGGGCCGCCGCTGCTTGTGAAGGCAGTGTGATTCACCTGATTAAAACGGGCAACATAGTCCTTCTTGTAACCGCCTTCCCTTATATGCTGTTCGAATTTCCAGGGAAACAATCCATGGACGTCCATTAGAGAAGAGTAAAAGTCGCGGACCTTGAAGAATATATCGAAGAAAGGTGCCGACCGCATTGAGAATTCTATCTTGAAACATTTTCGGGAATCGTAACACTGGTAAGACGGTATGGATATAGTGGCGCTCCCGGCTGCAATCGGTCCGTAGTCTATTGCATAGTCGAGCCGCTCACCTGCAGTGAATGCGAAATTCCGAATTGTTCTGAAGTCATAATCGTCAACATCCGGCTTCTCTTCCGTCAAAGTCCGAATGCCCTTAGTTGTATCGGTGATTTCGATCGGCGTCCGAGAAACCGGTTTGCCGTGGCGCGATACACTAGAACCGTGATTGAGTATCACGGAAACTGCAGCAATGAGCATTGCCAACATCGGGGCGATCGAATGCAATTTCATTTTGCCCTTACGGAAGTGAGTTCAAGGATCGAACGTACCACATCTGTCGCCGGTATACTTGCGACATCATCCGACCCGTCTTTGGGTGTCAGAATTATCTTCCTCTCTGTCAGCGGCGCCCAGCGTCCAGGCGACATAGGCTTGTTGTTCGGATAGATGCCCACCACGGGTGTGCCGACGGCGGCGGAAAGATGGATAGGGCCGGTAGAGTTCGAAATGAAGATATCAGCGCGGCTGAGCAACGCAATAAACTCAGTGAGAGAAAACTGGCCAGCGACGTCAATTGCTCTCGGGTTCCCGCTTGCAATTCTATTACACATCCCGCGTTCTGGCTCGGTCCCGGTGACCAGCACATCGATATCAAGGTCTCCAGAAATCTCTTTGACAAGGTCGCGGAACTTTGACTCCGGCCAGGCTCTTGCTGATCCGCCGCTTCCAGGGTGTACCATGATGAATTTCTTAATCTCTCTCTTTGACAGAAAATCGGTCACTTTTTCCAGCGAGCCGGCCTCAGGCGTTATGTCTATATCCATGATCTTCTGACCGCAGCCTATGGTAGCGGCAAGAGAAATATTGTACTCAGCTTCGTGCTTAATTGAATCCTTGCGATGTTCACGGACCTTCTTGTTGAAGAGAAAGGAATACCATCTGAAAGCGGTGCCTACCCGGATCGGTATCCCTGCCAGTGCGGCTGCGGCGACGAAGCGAAACCGGGGATAGAGTGCCAATATCACGTCGGCGGCTTCGTCACGGAACTTCCCGGCAATCGAGGAAATCCTGTCATCAGGTTGATAAAGAAGAATTCGGTCTACCGCGTGAAATAAACGGACAATATCAGATGTCTCTTTTCTCACCATGGCGACCAGTTCTACTCCGGGAAGACATTTCTTCAACGAAGCGAAAACGGGGAGGGAAAGGACAACATCTCCAATCCTGTCTGTCCGTGCCACGATGATTTTCTTGAAATCTCTCTCCATCTCAAGCAATATAACGTTACATGGAGTTTAAATTCAATTTGCTTCAACAGCGGATTGTCCGTCACTTTTGCAAACAAGATCTCTCGATGGGAAAAAAACATTGAGCACGTTGCAATCTGCTGAATCTCCCCTGCAAGTCGGTAAGTCAGACTGCAACTCCTTAAATCGGGCTCGTCGCGATGAAACACCTGTGCGCAATCTCCTCCTCAAAGCACCCCACTTCTCAATGGTCACTATTTTTCGATGACCCTATCCCTCCTAGTGGTCAGATACCACCTGACTCTCAACTGAGCAGTACAAACAGGACTCTGGTATCCTTACCTCTCATGTTTTCTGCCTTTCACTTAACCGTCAAATTCGTTATAATTTCGTGCCGTTGAGGAGGAAAAGAAATTCTGTGAATATATTAGTGGGACCAACGGTTCTTAATGGAGCAGTGGAGGACAAGAAAATGTATATGGAATCTCAGGAATATATGAGCGGGACCAGTGGTTCTCGTAGTGACCGTGGAAAATCACAGAATGTCGAACGGATTTGGTCAAATGTCAATTCGTTCAGATGAAAGTTTAGTATGTCTCGACCTCAGCGAGAAATAGCCGAAGCGCAACGCGATCGCGATCTTGGTCTCTTTGATAGACGAAATGCCTATGATGAACAAGTTCTCAAGGTCGGCGATCTAACCAGGCTAATCAAGGAAGTTCTGGAGGGGAGTTTTGCCTCTGTCATCGTGGAAGGGGAGATCTCCAACTTCAAGCGACATATGCCATCAGGACATTTGTACTTCACCCTCAAAGATGAGCAGGCACAGGTTAGAGCGGTGATGTGGAGATCCGATGCGGCACGAGTACGGTTTGATATTTCCGATGGTATGAAGGTGCTTGTAAAGGGGAGGATATCGGTCTACGAACCGCGGGGGGACTTACAGCTTTATGCCGCTTCTATCCAACCTGCAGGGCAAGGTGCACTCCAGCTTGCATTCGAACAGCTCAAGAAGAAGTTGGAGTCAGAAGGTCTCTTTGCTGAAGAGCATAAGAAACCCCTTCCATACCTGCCAAAGAGGATAGGTGTGGTCACTTCGCTTGAAGGCGCCGCTGTAAGGGACATAATCAGCATCATCGCACGCAGGTTTCCTGTCGTCGAACTGACGATTTATCCTGTGAAGGTACAGGGCGATGGTGCAGCAGAAGAAATCGCAGGAGCTATTCGGGATTTCGATACACTCGGAAACGTGGATGTATTGATTGTCGGAAGAGGCGGCGGCAGTCTCGAGGATCTTTGGGCATTCAATGAAGAAGTGGTGGCACGTGCAATTTATGACTGCACTATTCCAGTCATCAGCGCTGTGGGCCACCAGGTGGATTTTACAATTTCTGATTTTGTGGCTGACGTCAGGGCTGCCACTCCGAGCGCGGCCGCAGAACTCGTTGTGCCTGATAGATTCGAGATCCAGGATACTCTGAGGACTCTTTCAAGAGATATCACCAAGGCGATCGAACAATTGTTGGGACAGTTGCAGCTGCGGATCGACAGGCTCACGAGCCATTATGCGCTTCAACAGCCTGCTTCAATGATAGATCAAAAGTTGCAGCTTGTCGATGAACTGACAAGAAGGCTCGATACCCATCTAGTGCATTATCTCGAAAGCTCATCCCAGCAACTCTCAGCCGTGAAGGCTCACCTCAACGCCTTAGGCCCTCAGCAGGTTCTGAAGCGAGGTTACGCATTCGTTCAGGGCCCTCACGGAATTGTCAGCTCCATCGATAACATCAACCTGGAAGAGATGGCAATGATCCATCTTACGGACGGAATTCTCAATACAATTGTCAAAGGGAAGCATGGGAAAGAGTAACTCCAAGGCAGTAATGGAAAAGACCGCATCGGAACCGGATTTCGAAAAATCACTGAAGAGACTTGAGGATATTGTCGAAACGTTGGAAGGAGGAAATAGCTCGCTGGACGATTCAATCAGACTATACGAGGAAGGCATGGCGCTGGCAAAATCTTGCTCGATTAGACTCAGCGACGCAAAACTAAAACTGAAAAAGATCCAAAAAAGTTCGGGCGGAGATCTTGAAGAAACGGATATAGAAGAATAGATGTAATGTACTTTTCTGACAAGAAAATCCGGTATTTACAATGCGAGATCAAGTAACGGTGAGACAATAAGAATGTCGAACGAGAGGCGAGAGAAAGATGGAGTATAGGTACCTTAGCGGGATTAACTCTCCTGACGATCTTCGGAAGCTGAACGTCAACGAGTTGAAGCTACTTGCACAGGAGTTACGGGACTTTCTGATCGACACGATTTCTAAGATTGGCGGTCACCTGGGGGCAAGTCTCGGTTCGGTTGAGTTGACTTTGGCGTTGCACTATGTCTTCAGTGCACCTGAGGACAAGCTTATCTGGGATGTAGGCCACCAGGGCTATATTCACAAGATTATTACCGGACGGCGGGATGTATTCGATACTATCCGCCAGTTTCACGGAATCAGTGGTTTCTTGAAGAGGTCGGAGAGTGCCTACGACGTCTTTGGTGCTGGCCATGCAAGTACATCCATTTCTGCAGCGCTTGGGATCGCTACTGCGCGTGATTTCATGGGAGAGAATTTCAAGGTCGTTGCGGTCATAGGCGACGGTGCCATGACCGGAGGAATGGCTTATGAGGCCATGAATAACGCCGGACTGCTTAAGAAGAATTTGATCGTGGTGTTGAACGATAACCGCATGTCAATTGCACCAAATGTCTGGGCGATCTCCAACTATTTCAGCAGTTTGACCGTGACGGGTGCTTACAACAAGCTGAAGACGAACGTTTGGGATCTCACCGGGAGACTCGATTCCGTCGGTGACCGTCTCAGAAGGGTGGCAGGACGTTTGGAATCAGGCATGAAAGCTGTCGTTACTCCAGGGATGCTTTTCGAGGCATTGGGATTCCGATACTTCGGCCCTTTCAACGGGCACAATATTTCACAGCTTGTCAAGACATTCAGGGAGGTCAAAGACCTGGGTGGACCGCTGTTGGTGCATGTCACGACGGAGAAGGGTAAAGGTTATTTGCCGGCGGAGGAAGACCGCCAGAAGCTTCACGGAGTCGTCGCGTTTGACAAGGTGACCGGCAATCAACTCAAGAAGAATGGGCCGCCGGCACTAACGAAGGTGTTCGGTGAAGCATTAGTTGAAGTCGCAAGGGCCAATCAAAAGGTTGTCGGTGTTACCGCCGCGATGCCGGAGGGGACCGGTCTGAACATTCTTCAGAAAGAGCTACCGGATAAATTTTTCGACGTCGGCATTGCCGAGCAGCATGCTGTCACGTTCTGCGCCGGAATGGCTACGCAGGGGTACATACCGGTCGCGGCAATCTACTCGACTTTCCTTCAGAGGGCATTTGACCAGGTGATCCACGACGTCGGTATTCAGCATCTACACGTTGTCTTCGTGCTTGATCGCGGCGGACTCGTCGGAGCCGATGGCCCGACACATCATGGGGCATTCGATCTGACGTATCTGCGACTGGTCCCTGGCATGGTGGTGATGGCACCAAAAGATGAAAACGAACTTAGGGATATGCTCTTGACTGCCGTTAATCATACCGGAGGTCCGATCGCACTCAGATACCCGCGCGGGAACGCGCTGGGTCTTCCACTCAGGGAAATGCGAGAGATACCAATTGGAAAAGGTGAGATTCTAAGGCGAGGATCGGATGTGGTGATTCTTGCCGTTGGTAACATGGTGCAGCATTCACTGAAAGCCGCGGAGATTCTTAGTAAGGATGAAGTCCATGCAGAAGTTGTGAATATGCGGTTCGTTAAGCCAATAGATGCCGATCTCCTGGCGGAATTAGCGGAAAGGTTCGACCACATAGTTACAGTTGAGGACAATACGGTTCGTGGGGGATTCGGGAGCGCAGTTCTGGAGACGCTTCAGGAAATAGAAAAGCCTCGGCGCACACTTAGTATCGGGCTTCCTGACTCGTTTGTGGAACACGCAACGCCTGAGCAGCTCTACGAGCTTGTCGGACTTCATCCTGAAGGAATAGCCGAAAAGATTCTATCGTTCCTGAATGTGGAAGGTACTTCATCAAAACAAACCGTACTTGTGAGTAGATAATCGATGAGTGATTTGAGGCTCGGTGTTATCGGTGGAGGCGCTGTTGCCCAGGTGATCCATCTTCCAATACTAAGGAAAATTAACGGCGTAAAATTGGTTGCCCTTGCCGACCAGGATGAGAGAAAATTGAGGGCGCTCGGCAAGCAACATGGAATTACGGCACTCTACGATAGTTATTCCGACCTCATCAAAGATCCGGAAGTTGACGTTGTTGATATTTGCACCACTACCGAAAGCCATTTCGATATTGCCCTTGCAGCAGTGAACGCAGGCAAAGATGTGCTTGTTGAAAAACCTCCGACCATAAACGAAGAACAGGGACAGATCCTTGCCAAGGCTGCGGCTGCAAACGGGAAGACAATTTTGGCGGCGATGAACAACAGATTTCGGGCTGACTTCATGATGCTCAAGAGCTACATAAGCGAGAGGCAGCTGGGTGAAATTTTCTACATCAGTGCAGCCTGGCACAAACAAGAACCCAGCACGAGGATGAAAATCGACTCAAGCCCGCAGACAAGAAAAGGTGTCATGCTGGATTTAGGAATAGTGCTGATCGATCTTGCGCTTTGGTTGCTCGATTTTCCAAGGATAAAAGGGGTGAACGCGGCTTTTTTCAGACATCACTATGAGAACATGGAAGATACTGCCCTCGTGACAATGCGAACAGTTGGCGGTGCGATGATCCGACTCGACGCGAGCTGGGGGCTTCAGCAGCCTGACGAAAGCTTCAGGTTCGAAGTCTATGGAACTGAAGGCACTGCAACGACGAGCCCGCTTTTACTTCACAATAGAGTCCAGGACCGGCTGGTTAGTCTCACCCCGGTCCAGAATTCGAAATTTGAAAATGTCTTCAAGAGAAGTTATGAGACAGAACTGACGAACTTCGCGCGTTATCTTGCCGGCGTCAAGCTCGATGTCCCGACAATTGCACAAATGTGCAATGTGATGAAGATTGTCGATGCTTCGTACCTCTCGGCTAAGCGCGAAAATGCCGTGAAGCTCTGATGCCTGTCGTAGTTCTGCTCACCGATTTCGGGGTCTCGGACTATTACGTCGGGGTCATGAAGGGAGTGATAGCGGCGATTAACCCTCTCGCCCGCGTAGTGGACCTGACTCATCTTGTAGAGCCCCAAAATGTTCGAGAGGCGTCTTTTATTCTCTGGGCTTCCTACTCATTTTTCCCGGACGACAGCATTTTCGTTTCGGTAATCGATCCCGGAGTCGGAAGTGACAGGAAGATAATCTGCGGCCGATTGGACGGTCGCCTGTTTATCGCGCCGGACAACGCTTTGTTGGATTATGTGGTGGCAGAGGCGAGAGAGGTTGAATTCCACGAAGTAAGCAACCGGAAATTTTTCGCTCGTGGGGTTAGTAATACTTTTCACGGCCGTGATATTTTCGCGCCGGTTGCGGCACATCTTTCAAGAGGCGCAGCAATTCACGAGCTCGGAGAGAGATTCAGATATCCACGTGTTGAGAAGTTTTATTCGGGCATATCGAAAGGAATGAATTTCGGCAGGGTTGTCTACATCGACCATTTTGGAAATATCCTGACGAGTTTCCTTTGGAATGACGAGCTTCTCAATGGCAGGTCTACACTTTCAGCAGGCAAGCGAAGGATTTCAAAGTACTATTGTTCATATTCAGCCGCCCCCGGGAAAGGTCTTATCGGTGTAAACGGAAGTTCCGGCCTCCTGGAGATATCTGTGAATCGGGGGAGCGCGGCTAGAATTCTCAGATCCAAAGTGGGGAACAAACTGACGCTGAGACACCCTTAGCCCGGTCATGGAAGACAAAAAAGTTTTGATGCGGAAGTGCCTTCAACTGGCAGATAGAGGTAGGCTCTACGTGAGTCCGAACCCTATGGTAGGATGCGTAATTGTGAAAGAAGGAAAAATAATCGGGGAAGGTTATCACCAGGAATTCGGTGGCCCTCACGCGGAGGTAAACGCTATACGCTCGGCTATCTCGACAGTTGAAGGTGCCGAGGTGTACGTCAACCTTGAGCCGTGCAGCTATTTCGGAAAGACACCCCCTTGCGTCGATCTTCTCATCGAGAAGCGCGTGAAGAAAGTCTACGCGGCGATGCTGGATCCGAATCCACTTGTTAGCGGCAAAGGTGTTCAGCGACTTCGGGATGCAGGCATCGAAGTGGATGTCGGTCTGCTTGGGAATGAGTCTATGAAACTGAACGAAAAATTCGTGAAATATATTTCGAGCAGGATCCCTTTTGTCACTCTAAAAATTGCCCAGTCACTTGATGGGAAGATTGCGCTTGAGAATGGAAAATCGAAATATATAACATCCGGCTCTTCTTTGAATCTCGTTCATTCCCTAAGGTCCGAATACGACGCGGTCCTTGTTGGTGCAGGAACTGTGCGGATTGATGATCCGGAATTGACAGTGCGCCATGTCAAAGGGCGATCTCCTGTCAGGATTGTTCTTGATGGAAATCTGACGGGTTCGATAAACGCAAAAGTTTTCGACACCAAGAGTGCGAAGACTGTTGTGATATACAAGTCCGGCATCGAAAGAAAGAATCTGGCGGCGAAAAGAAAGCTCTCTCTTCTGGCTAAGAAAGGGGTACAGCTTGTACCGGTGGATGCCCGGCGAAAAGGAAGAATCGCAGTAGTACAAATCCTTAAGGTGATCGGACAGTTGGGTTTCTCTTCTATACTCGTGGAAGGCGGAGGAGATGTCTTCTCTCAGTTTGTCGAGTCAGATGCTGCCGACAAATTGCAGCTCTTCATAGCCCCGAGAATTCTTGGCGCGGGGAAGACATTAGCTGACGGCGTGAGAATCAGAAGTCTCTCGAGTGCGATCAAGTTGGAAAATTTCGAGATAGAGAAATTGGGAGAAGACCTGATGGTCACGGGCTATTTCGACGCTCAAAAGTGCCGAAAGGATTCGCCGGAGGATTGATTTTTTTTGAGAATCAGGAGGTCGGTCAAATGTTTACAGGAATAGTCGAAGAAGTCGGCACGGTTATGCGCTCAGGAGGGAAAGGTAAAGGCGGCAGACTTTTCCAGATTGCCTGTAAGAAAGTCATGGATGACATAAACCTTGGAGACAGTTTGTCCGTGAACGGAGTGTGCCTTACTATTGTTGGAAGAAAGGTAGGTCGAATAAGTGTAGAAGCTGTGGAAGAGACGATCAAAAAGACTTCACTCGGGTTCCTCCGGACAGGTGATAGCGTAAATCTGGAACGTGCCGTAGCGCTCAACGATAGGCTTGGTGGCCACATTGTCCAAGGGCATGTGGATACAGTCGGGAGAGTCCGTGTAATTGCAAAACTTCCGTTGAGCCATGTTTTCACGATAGGCTTGTCCAGAGCCTTTATGAAATACATTATCCCGGTAGGAAGTATAGCCATTGACGGCGTCAGCCTCACGGTTGCGGAGAGGCTATCGGACTCAGTCAGAGTGGCAATTATTCCTCACACTTTTGAAAATACGATCTTCAAGCACCTCCGGGTCGGGAACGGGGTAAACGTAGAAATCGATATGATAGCGAAGTTAGTTGTGGGCGCGGTCGAACCATACATTGAGAGTTTAGTAGGTGCAGCACATGCCACGAAGAATCCAGTTTAAGGTTACCAACAACAGGGAAAACTTTGTCTCGACGGAGGAATGGGAGTCCATTCGGTCGTTACAGCGGTGGTACAATTCCGAGTTTTTTTGGACTGGGGGTAAGCTTGATTTTCGCAGGTTCTTAATTTTCCCGAATTATGATCGGGTAGGAAGCGATTCAGCTATCGTTAGAACTCGGTTCGAGGAGCTTGAAAAAAGGGGCTACACCGAAGAAGAAATTGTTGACGAACTTGAAGCGAGAGAGTTGATTCTAGTGAAGAGGGGCGGGTACGAAGAGGGAGCTTTTGCAAGCGGCTTCGCACGCGTTGCCGACAACGAGTTCAATGCTTATCTCGTATTGGATTTTCTTCTCAAAGTGTCACGCATTGCTCGTACCGCGTCGATTGATGTGCTGGATGAAGGGGACTTCGTTAAGACACACTCCGTCCGCCTGGCCGGAGGAAGTGCGATATTGAAAGCGACGGAAGTCGATGCCAGGATCATAGATGAAGTCCGTGCCAACCGCCGGATCTTCGCGGTTGTGAATCCAGACAAGTATGATGGTCATCCCCAATTCTCGAATCTCGTCTCAGAGTTCTGCGAGTTGATGCCCGATGAACGGGCGAAAGTTCTTGCAAATTGGAACTGGCTGGGATATGAAAGCAAATCAAGTTTCGACTTCAACGGCGACGACTTTTACGGATTTGATTTGAACCAAAAACTATCGAATCTCTATTTCATATAAATCTAAGAGGAGGAAACAATGCTTAAGAAATCTCTTGTGCCGCTTATGGCGATTATGTTTTGCATCGTTGCGGCGGCGAATGCCAAAATCACACTTAAACCTGGGCAGCTTGCGCCCAATTTCACTCTGAAAGGGAGTGACGGTCATTGGCACAAGCTGAGTAGCTTCAGAGGACAATTCGTAGTTCTATATTTCTATCCCGAGGATGAGACTCCTGGTTGTACAACCGAAGCTTGTACATTCCGCAATGATCTCTCATCGATAACAAGAGAAGGCGCAAAGGTGATTGGCGTGAGTGTCCAAACCGTGAAATCTCATCTGGCGTTTATAAAAAAGTACCACCTCAACTTCCTTCTACTGGCCGATCCTCTACACAGGGTGGCAAATCAATACGGGGTTTATAATGCGAAGTGGAAGCTTGATAACCGTGTGACATTTCTTTTGAACCCCAAAGGAAAAATTGTCAGAATCTATCCGAAAGTAGATCCGAAAATCAATGCCGGACAGGTTATTGCTGAACTGAAGAAGCTTGCGAGTAAGAAAGGTTGAACATCCTTATCGGGGTTGTCGGTGACCATTTCCGATAACCCCGGCTAAGATCAAACCGGGAGGGCTAGTGCATCCAATCGAATTCAAAAAAATTGATGATCAGAATGTTTTTGTGAAGTGGGACGACAACAAGGAATATACTTTGTCGATGAAGTATCTGCGCGATAGGTGTCCTTGTGCATCATGTGCAGGTGAGACTGTTTTGTGGAGAGAGTACAAGCCGGTACCGCTGGAAATCCTGACGCCAGGTAAGTACAATTTGAAAGGGGCGGAGATTGTGGGGAACTATGCTTTGGCACTAACCTGGCTCGACGGCCACAATACGGGAATCTACGCGTTCGATTACTTGAGAAGAATTTGTGGAGAGTTTGCACCACGCTTGGCGCCAGACGCCGCGAAGAACCGCGGATAAGTAGTCAATAAGTCTTGGAACCTGCCAGCCAATAACCTGCTACGGTACGAACAGAGGAAATTCTTGGACGTTTTGATTTTCCTACGCGGGGGGCATTATCTACATTTACGCTTGAGAGAGTTTGGCAAGGTTTACACGCCGACTGATGCCGCAATGCAGCTTCAACGCACTTGCACAAAAGCATCTATCGGAGTCAGTTGTTTTCAATTTTGAACCGCTTGCAATCGGTGCGGTTTGGCGGAAGCACAAAGGGCGAATTGCAGTCAAGACCGGTTACCCTTGGAAACTCCCCACGAAATATTTAGAGTTGGAATCTAAGATTCGGCTCTTGCCTGGAGATTGTCCCAACTGTGTTTCTTGGAGGGAATTGATCATGAAGCTTTACTAAAAAGGGAGGGAAGGCGACTGGCATAATGCCAATCGCCTTCACCTTGTGGGGGAGTGGAGCAAACTTATTTTGAAGGGATCGCCAGAGCTAGAAACTCGTTGGTCTTCGATTGAGTAGTAACTCTGAAGAGTAAGGCGTCGCCTGGCTTGTGAGCCTTCACAATATTATTCAGATCGTCAACACTGTTGATTGCTTTGTTGTCAACTTTGGTGATGAGATCACCCTGCTGCAAGCCTCGGTCTTGAGCTTCGCTGCCCGCCGTCACGCCGGTTACAAGCACACCGTTCTTTTCGTCGTACTTCTTTAGGGTTTCCTTGTCTGCGTTTTGCACCGACAGACCGAGTGATGCAAGATTCGATGCAGCCGCAGTCCCTGTCGACGCTTCAGCGAACTCGGAACCGTTACGCGCTCTCAGGGTCACCGTGAGCGTCAGACGCTTACCGTTGCGAAAGATCTCGACGGGCACTTTTTCTCCAGGCTGTTTCGTCGCGACCTGTTCCTGCAGTTCACTCATGTCCTTAATGCCAACTCCGTCGAATTTCAGTATCACATCTCCAGATTTGATTCCAGCCTCTTCGGCAGGTGAATTGCTTTCAACGCTTTGTACAAGGACGCCGGAGGGGTTATCCATACCTATGGCCTTCGCCATAGTCTGATCGACCGCAGAAATCTGAACACCGATGTATGGTCGAATTACTCTTCCATGCTCGATCAAATCCTCAGCCACGCTCTTTGCAAGATTTATGGGAATCGCAAAACCGTAACCTTCGTACGAGCCGGTGTTGGTTGCTATCGCGGTGTTGATTCCTATAACCTGTCCGTGAAGATTGACAAGAGGTCCCCCACTGTTACCGGGGTTTATCACTGCGTCGGTTTGAATGAAGTCTTCAATGCCGTATTTGTTCCGTATGATGCTGATGCTCCGGCCCAGGGCGCTTACAATTCCCTGAGTGACGGTGTAGTCTAGCCCGAACGGATTACCTATCGCCTCCACCCACTGTCCCACACGGGCGCTGTCGGAATTACCAAGTGAGACGTAAGGCAGGCTGGTTCCGTCGATCTTGATCACGGCAATATCCGTAGTAGGATCACGCCCGATCAACTTTGCATGGAACTGACGTTTGTCGAGTAGCGTGACTTTGATGCCGTTGGGATCGGCGCCTTGAACGACGTGATTATTGGTCATGATGTATCCGTCAGGACTGACGATAATTCCGGAACCCAGCGCAACCTCCGGCTGGGGGGAGCCCTGAGGCATATTGAAGTTGTGGAATGGAAAATCTGGCCCAAAAAAGAATTTGAACATATTGTTGTTCTGCCCGCCAGGCACATTAACTGCCTTCGGGGTCGAGGTCACTTTGATTTGTACGACCGCAGGAGTCACCGCTTTTGCAACATTCATGAAAGCGTCGCTCAATTGCTCGATCGCAGGCGAAAGTTGAGCGATGGGTGGTGTAGCGGATCCTAATTTCACTGGCTTATGAGTCCGAGTGGTACCGCCAAAAGTGAGCCCCATCGAAAGTATGAATACTGCGGCAACGACGCTGAGTGCCCCGGCGCCGTATGCCAATTTCTTTCCAATGATCTTTGACATTTCTTAATCTCCTTGTTTCTGACACTAATATGGCTGGCCTTTCGTGAAGCGGCAATTAAATAGAAATGAAAAGATTTTCACATCCTTCAATTATCTTGGACAGCGCACGAGATATGTTTTCAAAACATTTAGTGGAGAGCCGGTTAGAAAGGCGGTCTTCATCGGATTAGCAGAAGGAAACAACTGATGACCACAGCTCAAATGGGCTCCAAAGAATTCATTTCTGTCTCCACTCGTACCGCTCCAAACGCTTCTTCGGCACGCCGGGGAGTGAAGTGAATGTAAGGAATACTTTCGTATGCAAATGTAAGCTTACATTTCTTACAATGAGTCCGGTGCTCGATGGTTTGTTCCAATCAGGAGTGCTGTCGACAAGAGCAACCCAATCGAGGGCGGTAGTGTTCTAAGTTGAATCTCACTTCAAAGGAGAAAAGTAAATGGGCCGCGATGATTGCGACGTTTTTTATCGCTGAAAGCTCCTTAGCGATCTCACCGGTTTGAGCAAAACATAAGTTAGGACACCGCCTGGAGGGCCTGTAATTGAATTTGTTAGGGCCGAATTTTATATTCAATTCAAAAAAAAGTCAGGCGCTATGAACGAAGGGAAAATTGTAGAAATAATCGGACCTGTTGTAGACGTCCAGTTTGAAGACGGGAATCTGCCGAAGATTCTGAATGCATTGAACGTTGCAAGGAAGAATATTGACGGCATTGATGATGTCCTCGTGGTCGAAGTGCAGCAGCACCTTGGAGAAGACACTGTGAGAGCGGTAGCGATGGATACAACCGATGGTCTGGTACGCGGCATGAAAGTTATCGACACCGGTGGCCCGATCAAAGTGCCGGTTGGCCCCAACGTTCTTGGAAGAATGATCAATGTCATCGGCAAGCCGATAGACGGGATGGGCCCCATTGAGGCGAAAGACGAATACCCCATACATCGCCCTGCTCCAAGATTCGATGAGTTGAGTACGCAAAAAGAGATGTTTGAAAGTGGAATCAAAGTCATTGATTTGCTTGAGCCTTACTCGAAGGGGGGTAAGACCGGATTGTTTGGAGGTGCCGGAGTCGGGAAGACGGTTATTATCCAGGAGTTGATACACAATATTGCCACACAACACGGAGGTTATTCAGTTTTCGGCGGTGTCGGAGAACGTACCCGTGAGGGTAACGATCTGTGGCTTGATATGAAAGAGTCTGGCGTGATCAGTAAGACCGCACTTGTTTTCGGACAAATGAATGAACCTCCCGGTGCGAGGCAGCGGGTGGGCCTTGCCGCTGTGACTCTCGCGGAATACTTCCGCGATTCAGAGGGAAAGGATGTCCTTCTTTTCATAGACAATATTTTCCGCTTCACTCAAGCCGGGTCGGAGGTCTCAGCCCTTCTAGGAAGAATGCCGTCTGCAGTCGGTTATCAACCAACACTCGCGACTGAGATGGGTGCGCTTCAGGAGCGAATAACTTCCACTAGACGAGGCTCTATCACATCCGTACAGGCTATCTATGTCCCTGCTGACGATCTTACAGATCCGGCCCCCGCAACAACCTTCGGGCATCTGGACGCTACAACCGTGTTGAGTCGCGCGATTGTCGATATGGGCATTTACCCCGCAGTCGATCCGCTTGATTCTACTTCGCGCATTCTCGACCCGCTGATCGTCGGCGATGAACATTACCGTGTAGCGAAGCGAGTTAAGGAGATTTTGCAGACTTATAAGGATTTGCAGGATATCATCAACATCCTCGGAATTGATGAGCTTTCAGATGAAGACAAGCTGACTGTCTCACGCGCCAGAAGAATTCAACAGTTCCTTTCTCAACCTTTCTCGGTCGCGGAAGCCTTCACCGGAAGACAGGGTAGATACGTAAAACTCAGTGATACTATTGCGGGCTTCAAAGCTATCATAAACGGCGAGTGTGACGACTGGCCGGAGAGTGCGCTCTACATGGTTGGCACGATAGACGAAGCTGCAGAGCAGGCCAAAAAGCTTCAGGCGGCCTGATGGAAGATACTCATCAGGAAAACGGCGGCAATCTCTTTACGCTTGAGATAGTGACACCACAGAGAAGTGTGTTTACAGGAGTGGTAAGATCCTTCACCGTTCCCGGTACAATGGGTGGCTTCGAAGTACTTTACAACCACGCACCATTGCTCGCTACAATAGGCGTGGGCGCGATGAAATTGGTTACCGCCGATGACAGCGATGCTATTTACGCGACGAGTGGCGGGTTTGTAGAAGTCAGTCAAAACCGAGTTGTCTACCTGGCGGATTCGGCTGAGAGGAAGGACGAGATCGACATCGACCGCGCAGAGGCTGCAAAGTCCCGCGCCTCAGACAGATTAACTGAGAGGGAAGAGGGGATTGATCTCGCCAGAGCTCGTGCGGCTTTGGCGCGTGCACTCAACCGCCTCAGTGTTGCGCATAGAGCTTAAGTAAGTTTTAGAACCAGTGGCCCCGTTCAGACGGTAAGTTGGATTCCAAAAGGTACCACGCATCTCCGGTCCGAGTGGTCATCTTAGCTACTCCGAATTGAATCATCGCTCCCCGGCGAGCACACCCGATTCTGTGCCATGAGCACCGATGTAGCCTTTTTCCCTTCTTGTTTCACATAGCATCCAAAGTTAAATTGAGCCGAAGAGGAGAACCAGTGTTTAAATTTGTGATCATCGCATTGATAGGTGGTGCGCTAGCTATAACGGGCTGTTCAGGAGGAAACCAGGTCGCCAAATCGAATCCGAGTCAGCCACCCGCGCCGGACCTTATCGCGACGAATCCAGGTTACCGTATGGCAATGGATCGCTTCATTAGCGGAAACTTGAACGACCTGAAGGGGCAATTCGCACAAGCAATCCTTGATTACCAGGATGCATTGAAGCTGTACCCCGATCCTTCAATAATGGACGCCATGGCACAGGACTACCTGAGACTCAACAAACCGGATAATGCCGTCGAAGAGGCTCGAAGTGCAATTGCAATCGAACCCGCGAATATTGACTATAGACGAACTCTCGCGCAGGCATACTTGGCTGGTTTCCAGATCGACAGCGCCAGGGCTGAGTATTCTACCATCATATCCATGGATACGACCGACCTTGAGGATATGATAGTGCTTGCGCAGCTCTACCAAAGGGACAAGCCTGATAGAGCCGCCGAGCTATATAACAAGGTCCTTGAGATCCACGGGCCCGACCTCCCCACGATGATGCAGCTCGTTCAAATCTACAATGCAACCGGCAAGTATGACAAGTCGATCGACTTGATCAAGGAAATGCTGACGATGGATCCGTCCAATGTTCCTCTTAAGGAGATGCTTTCGGATCTCTATCTCCAAACGGGGAAAAACAGCCAGGCGCTTGATCTCTTGAATGATCTGTTAAAGACGAACCAGAACGACTACAGCCTTAAGGCGCGTGCGGCAACGGCTTATCTTAGAATGAAAGACTTTGCCGACGCAGATAGTCTCCTGGATTCGATCTTTAGTTCTGACTCCAGCAAAGCAGATGCGAAGTTTGCCATAGGACAGTTTTATCTCGACGAGATGCAGCGGGATTCGTCGGTGATCCCATTTGCCCGAGAAATCTTCGGGAAGCTCCTCAAGCTCTATCCGAATGATGCACGGTCTTATTTGATGGCGGGGTTGGGGGAATCGTATACGAAAAATGATTCTCTCGCGGAGAGATATCTTACCAGGGCGGTTTCTCTCGATACTTCAAATGTCAATGCGTGGCAAGCTCTGGCGATTTTCTATTTCCAGAACAATAATTTCAACCGCATGGCCGACGTCATGTCGAGGGCAGTGAATATTTTTCCGGATAATTTCCGCGTTAATCTTTACCTGGGCCTGGCACTCAATCGAGCAGGGAACAACGCGGCAGCGGTCAAGCCGCTTGAGAAAGCAGTTGCCATTGAGCCGACTAACATGGATGCATTGAGCACGCTCGCTCTCGTCTACGAATCATTGAAACGGTACGACGACTCCGATCGGATATACGAAACGGCGCTCCATGTTGATCCGAGGAATGCTCTCATGCTGAACAACTACGCTTACAGTCTGTCTGAGCGGGGCATTCATCTGAAGAAGGCGCTTGAGATGGCGAAAATGGCGGTCGGACTCGATTCCAAGAACAGTTCTTATCTCGACACCATTGCGTGGGTATATTTCAAGATGATGGATTATAAGAAAGCTGAAACGTACGAAAGGGAATCGATAACATTTCGAACCCCTGCAGACGGCTCTCCCGCTACCCTTGAAGAGCACATGGGAGATATATACGAAAAGCTCGGGCAAAAGAGGAAGGCCATTGAACACTGGGAGAAGGCGCTCAAATCCGACCCCACCAACACTTCAGTTCAGGAAAAGATTGAGAAAGCAAAGACTTGATCAGATACCTGAGCGTCATTTTCCTCTCCGCCGTCCTGTTCGGCTGCGCGGCGACGCCGTATATTGACCTGAGCGGCATAACTGCCGAGGATGTGACCAGTCGAATCAGCAGTCAATCCGACGGCTTCAAGTATTTCTCCTCCAGCGGCTACGGAAATTTTGAAACTAAGAACGGCGCTTACAGCGCCGGCTTCAAGCTCGCAATAAGCAGGCCATCTTTTACAAGCGTCTACCTTTACGGCCCTTTTGGTATGAAAGTGGGACAAGTCAGGCTTACACCGGACACCTTGCTCGTATACAATAGCCTGCAGAATGAAGTGTTCATCGGCAGACCAACAATATCGAACCTAAGAGAATTTTTGATGATAGGTGCTGATGGTGCCTCCATTACCGACATCCTTCTTGATTTGATGCCGCCGATCTCGCATCTAACGGATCCACAGATGAGAACCCGTCTCGACGGAACAGACATCGGCTTTCTTTATTCCAGCGGTGACACTACCGAAAGATACACCGTCGACGGGAAATACATGCGTACAACAGAATATGAGAAGAGCGTAGGCGGGAAGCCGGTACTGCAAATTAAATATGCCGACTTCACGACGGTCAATAGCATTTCTGTGCCGAGGAGCGTTTGGTTCGAGGATTTGTCTCACGGTATCTCCGCAAGGCTGTACTATCAGGATATTGCTGTGAATGAGAAAGAGGTGCTTGAAGTTACTGTCCCGGCTGATGCAAAGGAAATTATTCTTAACTAGTCTGGCGCTTGTGTCCTTGTTGCCAGGTCTGGCCCTTTCGCAGACCAAGCAAAAGCTGTCAGTAAAGAAAGAGCAGCTTAATCGGTTGCGAGGGAGTATTAGACTGTACGAGAAGAAAATTGCCGAGAGCAACCGCAAAGAGTCTGTTTCTCTCGGACTCGTGGACAGACTTGAGCGCCAGAATCTGCAGACGAGGCAAATGATAAAGAGAATTTCCGACCGGGTTGACGCTAATTCCAGGGAGATTTCCGGTATCGAAGGCAAAATCAATGCTGCAAGCAGCAGGCTTGATTTCCTGAAGAGTCAGTATGCCAGGTTTGCCAGAAGCTTCTACGAGAATGGGAGAGAACACGACCTGGAGCTCATCCTCACCGCACAGTCCTTGAACGAAATGATAGTAAGGTATGAATACCTCAAGAAGTTCTCTGATCAAATCAGGACTGACCTGATTTCGATTGACCAGCAAGAAGCTCAATTGGTCTCTTTGAGACTGAAGCTGCAGCGACAGCTCGGCGAACAGAGGGAGTACCTTCATCGAAAGAGCGGCGAGGAGAACAAACTTTCTTCCCAGATAAGAGAGCACCGGTATGCGATCTCGGTGCTTCGCAGAAATAAAAAGGTCTATGCGGATCAACTAAAGAGGTCGCGGGTAGCTGCGGTTGAACTCGAGAAACTGATTGAGAGTCTTGTGGCCGAAGAGGCGAATAAGAAAACCCCACTGCCGGAAGCCGGAGCCACTGCGAGGAATGAAAACGCCAGGGCTGAAATATCGGGAAGCCTCAGTGAACTAAAGGGGCATCTCCCATGGCCAGTTACCAGCGGAAGGGTCGTGGAGAGATTCGGCGAACAGGAAAATCCCATCCTTCGAACCGTTACCATGAGCTACGGGATTGATATTGCGGTACCCGATAATGCTCAGGTGAAGAGCGTCGCGGACGGGGTTGTCTCCCGAATTTTCTGGCTTCCATCTTACGGCAATCTGATCATTATCGACAATTACCATGGACTAAGAACCGTTTACTCGCACCTTTCCGATATTTTTGTTAAGGAGGGAGAGACGGTAAAAGAAGGTCAGATGATCGGCACCGTCGGGCAATCTCTACAGGGGTCTATATTACATTTTGAAGTGTGGCTAAACAAGGACAAGCAGGATCCGGAAGCGTGGCTGAGCAGGAAATAATATCGGTGCGAGAAAAAACCAGGAGGCTCTATTCTGCTCTTTTTGTCAGCTTTATGCGAGTGGCGTTTTTCGTGGTCTCGTTCTTCGATGAAAAGGCGAGGAGAGGACTTCGTGGTCGCAAAGACCTTTTTGCAAAGCTTGCCAAAGACCTGTCAACGGTGCCTGATGAAAGACGAATCTGGTTCCATGCTTCTTCATTGGGTGAATTTGAACAGGCGAAGCCGATAATCGAAAAGCTTAAGGCCTCCGGATACAGTATAGTCGCATCTTTCTTCTCACCCTCCGGTTATGAATATTCAAAGAACTATCCTTTAGCAGACGTTATAACTTACATCCCATTTGACACTAGAACGAATGCCGTTCGGTTCATTGACCTGGTGAAGCCGCGCGCGGTGGTTGTGATGAGATACGACCTCTGGATGAACCACTTGATAGCGGCAAAAGAGGCCGGTGCAAGGATTATACTTGCGGACGCAACTTTCCCGGTCAAGTTGATTCATCGCGCCAAGTTTCTCAAAGATTTCTTCAGAGAGTTATATGGCCTTGCAGATGAGATCTTAGTTACCGGGCCTGAGCACAAGAAAATGTTCGACTTCTTCCTTGGTCGGGAAAAATCCATGGTTGTTGGAGATACCAGGTTCGACCGCGTTTATCAAAAGAGCCTCTCGAACGAAGTGTCTCAGAAATTTCCCGTCGAAATAGACAAAGCGAAAAGAACCGTACTGGTTCTCGGCAGTACCTGGCGACAAGATATCGACATTGTGACCCCAGGGATAAAGAGACTCCTTACACGGTTTTCCCAGTTGACCGTTCTTATCGTTCCTCATGAGCCCGAGAAGGAAGAAGTCTCGGAACTAAGGTCAGCTTTTCCTGCAGCGGCTGTCTTATCGGAGATCGAACAGAAGAACCGTGATGATCATAAAATCGTGATTGTGGATCGGATTGGGCTTCTAACACAACTGTATGTGCTTGCGGATGTCGCTTATGTTGGTGGCGGATTCGGGTCAGGAGTGCATAGCGTCCTTGAACCTGCAGTTTACGGTGTTCCAATCATAACAGGACCGCGCATTGAGAAATCCGATGAAGCTCTGCAGTTGCACAAGAACGGAGCGCTATTCTTTGTCAGGAATCAGGCCGAGGCATATCGGATTCTCCTGAAGATGATGGAGTTTACAGATGTGCGAAGGAAAGCAGGGAGAGTCGCCGGAGATTATGTTGGTGGAAATCTCGGGGCTTCGTCGACCGTTGCAAGAAGAGTGGAACTTGCATTTGACGGCAAGAATTCATAGAATTTTTCTTGACAAGAGTTAAATTGTTGCTTCAAGAGGGTTGCTCTTGGTAAGAGATGATTTTGATGTCGGAGTGATCTCGTTAATCTCATAATGTAACAATCTGGAGAGTCATGTATTGGATAAGCAAACTCATACACAGGCTTACCCGAGTTAGGCGAAGAACTCTCATACTCCTGGCAGTCGTCGGACCGGGGATCATTACGATGGTTGCGGACAACGATGCGGGGGGTATCTCGACTTACGCAGTTACCGGGTCACAGTACGGATTCAATCTCCTGTGGGTGTTTCTCATCCTCGTGCCGATGGCATACTTTGTTCAGGAAATGACTGTCCGACTCGGGGCGGTTACGAAACGGGGCCATGCCGAGGCGATCTTCGATGCTTTCGGCCCATTCTGGGGATGGTTCTCTATCTTTGATCTGGCTATCGTAAACTGGTTGACTCTTGTGACCGAGTATATCGGGATGACTGCCGCCATGAGCCTTTTCGGTATACCCCCCATTGTGACTTATGTGTTCGTGACTGCAGTTCTCCTGGGTGTAGTCATGACCGGTAAGTACTGGACATTTGAGAAGCTTACTCTGTTCTTTTGTATCTTTAACTTTGTTTACGTGCCCGCTGCTCTATGGGCGATGAAGACGGGCAATGTTGCAGGAGGCTGGAGCAAAGTATGGCAGGGTTTCTACATGCCTGAATTTGCAGGCGGATTCACTCCTGCTTTACTTTTCATTATAATGGCGAATATCGGAACGACGATAACCCCGTGGCAAATATTTTTCCAGCAAAGTTCTGTGGTCGATAAAGGGATGGATGTGCACGACATAAAATTCGGAAAGATAGACACTTTTACGGGCTCGTTGCTGACGGGTCTAGTGGCTATCTTTATCATAATTGCCACGGGTGCTGCCATGTACTATCATAATCCGCCGATCTTAGTACAGGACGCGAAACAAACGGCGGAAGCGATTGTACCTCTGCTTCCGCACGGAGACGGAGAGTGGGCCAGAAGGCTATTTGCAATCGGGCTTTTTGATGCCGGCTTTCTCGGTGCGCTGTGTATATCGCTCTCCACATCCTGGGCCGTGGGCGAGGTCTTCGGTTGGGCACACTCGTTGAACAAGAGTATCAAAGACGCACCCTGGTTCTATGTCGTTTACCTCATAACGATTGCAAGCGCAGGTCTGGTTGTCCTCCTCCCTGGAGCGCCGTTGATTCAGATAACCATGTTCGTTCAGGTTGTTGCCGTGACGCTTCTCCCGTCATCTTTGGTTTTCCTTATACTTCTGCTCAATGACAAGAGCCTGATGGGGGATTATGTAAATACCAGATGGCAGAACATTGCGAACTGGAGCATAACTGCGTTCGTCATAATAATGTCAACCGTGTTTGGTCTTACAATCCTGTTCCCCAATATATTGGCTTAGGCACATGAGGATGAGTTTGTATAGCATTTTGTCTACGAGGGTTCTCTTTGGCGTTTACCTGGTAACGCCCCTGTGCAAGAGCAATTGCAATGGACTAGACAGTTAAGGTTAATATCGTGAATACAGCGACGACACCAACATTGAGAATGCCAAACGGACCTGCCGGTGCGACGGAATACCATCTGTTCTTCTTTTCCGAGCTGTTCAAACGAAACATTTGTATCGGTCAGGTTAGAGATAAGATTGGCAAAGTAAGTGACCTTGTGTTTAAGAACTCTGAGCCCTACCCGGAAGCTGCCGGAATTCTTATTGAGCATGGATGGGGAAAACCTAATGAGTTTGTTCCGTGGCCGCAGGTTACCAAGATCGATGACGACTACGTTTTTGTCACGAAGTTGGAACCTGGAAAACCGTTTCCTCCGTTTGTCGATCAGCCTGGCTGGATAATGGTCAATGAACATCTGATGGGCAAAACGATTTTCGATCTGGACGGACGACGAACCGAAGTCGTAAATGATGTGCACCTGCTGTATTCGACGGGCAGGATGCTCCTTGTTCACGTGGACACTTCCTTCAATGGCTTCCTTCGTAAGTGGGGACTGGGTAAGATGAGATGGATCAAGGACAACCTCATAAACTGGAAATACGTCCAGCCATTGTCGATTGAGGAAGCTCTGACCAAAGACGCGGTCCAACTGTCGATCACCAGAAAACAGATCAAGGAGCTTCCGAGTGAAGATGTTGCCGACGCACTGGAGGAACTTGACAGGGAAGAGCAGCAAGCCGTTCTGTCTGCCCTTGATTCGGAGAAAGCGGCAGAGGCGTTGATAGAGGCCGAACCGCGTGCTCAAAGGCAAATAATAGCAAATCTTCGAAAGGAACGTGCAAAGAGCATTCTTCAAGAACTCTCCGTACCACAGCTCGCCACCCTGTTTTCAGTTTTGCCGCACGACAACGTGACCGAAATGTTGAAGCTGCTTTCGGCAGACGAGGTAGTGAAGATAAAAGCGATGCTGGAGCAGGAAGAAGTCAAAGCTCGTTCATTTATCTCGAATGAGTATGTAACGACTAGGAAAGGGGCATCGATTAGGGAGACGATTTCCGGAGTGAGGGCTTCCGGAAAGAGTGCCGATGCTCTTTCTTATATCTATGTTATCAATGACGAAAACCAGCTCGTAGGTGTGGTAGACTTGCGTGATATTATTCTTACGGAAGACAATTCGAAGGTTGATGAGATTATGGTTTCTCCTCCGGTAAGCGCGGATGACGATGATCTGAGGGAAGATGTTGCGGCGATGTTTGAAAAGTACAGATATCGAATGCTCCCGATTGTAGACGCAAAGGATCACTTGCTTGGTGTGGCCTACTACAACGAAGTAATGAAGGGATCTTGAACTCGGTGACCATGTTGGATACTCAGGATGCCTAGAATACAAATGACCCGCACCGTCAAGGTTGCGCTTTTCTTTCTGAGAATTTATCTGATCGCGCTTCTTGCCCTTATCATTCTCAAGTTCGTCGGAAACTTCTCGTCCGAGAGTATCACAAACAAGCACACCAGCCAACCTCCCTCAGCGACTTCCGGTCAAAAAAGGTAGCGGATTTCCAAAGAAAGACTGACTCATGAACAATCATTTTCATATTGCTACAGCTGAAGAAATACTACAGGGCAAAGTTACCGATGTTTATTTCCAAAGAGCCCTGGAAGTCCTGGATGCCAGATCTCTTAGAAAGAAAGTCAAAGTTGAATTCATCGTCAAGCACCTGCCTGGAAACTACCGATGGGGGATACTTGCAGGCCTCGACGATGCACTGTCATTGTTGTACAATTTGCCGCTGACCGTTAAAGCTATGGCCGAGGGGTCCGTCTTCTACCCCAACGAGCCGGTGATGACGATAGAAGGTACTTACCAGGATTTTGCGGTTCACGAGACGGCGTTGCTCGGCCTTTTATGCCAGGCATCGGGGATCGCAACCAAGTCTGCCAGAGTTCGGATAGCCGCAGGAAATAAACAAGTGGTTCACTTTGGAGCTCGACGAATGCATCCGGCAATTACGCCGATGATTGATAGGAATGCGTACATAGGAGGTTGCGACGGAGTCGCTACCTTGTTGGGCGCAGAATCTTTGGGTTTACCGCCAAGCGGTACGATGCCGCACGCAATGATCTTAATCTTTGGCGACACGGTAGATGCAGCCGTGGCGTTCGATGAAGTGATTGATCCTGTCGTGAAGAGGACAGTTCTGGTTGATACCTTCTATGACGAAAAATTTGAATCGGTGCGTGTAGCCGAAGCATTGGGGGAGAAGCTCTTCGCAGTAAGATTAGATACTCCCAGCTCACGGCGAGGTGACTTCCTGGCTATTTGCAAAGAGGTGAGATGGGAACTGGATATCCGAGGTTACCAAGAGGTCAAAATTTTTGCCAGCGGCGGCGTTGATGAGGTGTCAATTGGAAGACTCAACGAAGTAGTCGACGCATATGGGGTCGGGACTTCCATCAGCAGCGCTCCGGTGCTTGATTTTGCCATGGATATTATCGAGGTGGAAGGCAAACCGGTTTCGAAACGCGGAAAACTCTCAGGCGAAAAGCAGGTCTACATGAACCGAAATTCCGGTGTGAGGCGTACCGTTCCGGCAATGACGAAGAAACAAAAAGGCGAGGTGCCGCTCCTTCATCCTGTTATCACCCGCGGAAAGAGAATCGTACCACAACCGAAAGATTCCGCGATACGAGATTTCGTCATGGCACAGATGAAGCGGTACAAACTGTCCCTGTGAATTGAATTGGTGTTATGCCATGTCGAAGGCGATGCGCGCCGCCAGTAAGGTGAATCGTGATTCCATATTTGTCGACGTGATCAGAGAGGTCTCGGAGAATTCCAGAAGGCTAAAAAGTTGGGATTGAGAAATCGCGTGGACGGAAAGAGCTACATGGACTCTGTCGAATCTACAGTCGGCAAGGACTTGGCAAATAAGGAATTGCTTATCCAAATGTACAATACCTGTGAAGCACGCGGCGAATTCCCATTGTTTAACGACCTTGCGTTCACTGCCATGAGCATTCAGAAAGTGAGAAGAGTTCTCGCTCACGAGGTACCTGATGAGGCCTCCCGATTGAAACTGCTTAGCGAGATAGATGAGCCCTTCATACGTTTTCGTGCCTTAGTGACGAAGTTAGCCGATTTGCTCAATGCTTCAGTGAAGCAGCGCATCGTCGATAGCTTTTTGATGTTGACACCTCAATCGTTTGTCGGTTTGCAATCGCTTCTTGCTGATTTCTCCGAAGTAAAAAGGTATCAACTGAGGGCGCGTGATTCCCATCAGGAAATGTGAACTGCCGGTTTGAATCAGGTGCTCTCTTTTCTTCTTACGGCAATTGTACTTGGCGAAGTCCTCGTACCGAAGACACGCTCTGTAACCAACTAAAAGGGACTCACGATCTGACTGCCGAAAGGGATAAGGGAAGCCACTTCCCACGTTCAAATTGCTTTCCAAGAAAATTGTAATTGTGACCGGATGAACAGGCTGAATCACTCTCCAGCAGTGATCGCGAGATATCGACCTTCGATGGCCTTGGTTAGTATTTCCTTGGCAATCTCGTCGCAGACTGTAAACCCTTTGTTTGAAAGATAGAGTATCCCGTCACTTCTTTTGAAGTATCCTGCTTCCAGCGCTTTCGACACAAATTCAGCGTCGGGATCGAACATGAATTTAGCATGCAATTGATTTAGATCGAGCTTGCCTTGCCGGAGATTGAGAAATACAAATTCATCCAGGATTTGTGATTGAGTAAGCGTTTCACGTGATGCTATCGGCAGGACTTTGTCGTGCGTTCGGCTGATGTAGTCCTTCAAGCTTGAGACGTTCCACCATCTGTCTTTTTCGAGATGTGAATGCGCGCTCGGTCCGAATCCTATGTAGTCCTGACTGTTCCAGTATTTCAAATTGTGGCGACACTCGCGACCCGGCTTCGAGTAGTTTGACACTTCGTAGTGAGTATATCCTGTCCCGGTGAGAAAACTCATCGTTGCTTCGTACATCGCCGCTTCTGTTTCGTCATCTGCTGGCTGTATTTCTCCTCCGGCGACAGCGGAATAGAGCGAGGTGCCCTGTTCCACGATCAAGGCGTAAATCGACAAGTGTGTCGGATTCAAAAGGATTGCTCTACCAAGGTTGGTAAGATGTCGTTCTACCGGTTGATCAGGAAGTGCGTACATCAAATCAATGTTGATGTTCTCAAATCCAACTTTTCGGGCTTTATCAAACGCTTCCACAGCTTCCTGCGAGGTGTGTATCCGCTGCAGGAACTTCAACTCATCGTCAAAGAAAGACTGTACACCGAAACTGATCCGGTTGACTCCCAGTTGACGGTACTCCGATAAGTGCGCAGTGTCCACGGTGCCTGGATTGCATTCCATTGTGAACTCAACCTGATCAGAAATATCGAAAGCTTCGTGGAGGGCTTTCAATAATTGCTCGACCTCTTGAGGTTTAAGAAAGGAAGGAGTGCCGCCTCCGAGGAAGATAGTATCCGCCTTGAGTTTCGGATGTGTAGAAGAGAAATGTCCTATTTCCGAGACGAGCGATGCAATAAATTCGTCACGCTGAGAGTGATTCTCAATCGAATAGAAATCGCAGTAGAAGCACTTCTTCTCACAAAAGGGAATGTGGACGTAGATTCCTAGTGGAGAATCAATCCGATTCTGTTCCACTTCACGCTGGCAATTTTGTCAGGAAAGTCGTAAAAGGGAATCTTCGGATTCCACGACCAGTATACGATCATCGCCTTACCGAGGATGCTTTGTCTCGGAACGAATCCCCAGAACCTGCTGTCGAGGCTGTTCTCCCTGTTGTCACCCATCATGAAATAGTAATTGTGCTCGACCTCGTAGCTCGTTGTGGGTTTCTTATCAACGAGTACAGAATTTCCCTCTAAGCTGCAGGAGTGACCTTCGCGTTCGATAAATATCTTCCATTTCAGAAAGTCTCTTCTATCCAGAGTTACTATTTGACCTCTTTCTGGAACAACGACTGGTCCGTAATTATCTTCGTTGAAACCATATCCTTCCGGGAAAATGTCCGGATTCGAGTATCCTTTCGGGAGAAGAGGGAAGGGCTCGAACTTCACTCCCTCCGGATAGGGTAGGAGGCGACCGTTGACATACAACATCCTGTTAACAATACTAATTGTATCTCCCGGCAAGCCGACGCACCGTTTGACATAATTCCATGGTTTCGAAGGACGAACTTCGTCGCGATTGCCCGGCCAGTCGAAGACAACAATGTCACCGCGCTGCGGGTTGCGAATCGCAGGAAGCTGAATTATCGGGATCCTGATGTCTGTGAAAGGAACATATCGTGGAGTCTTGGACCCATAGATGAACTTGTTCGCGAAGACATAGTCTCCCGTCATCACCGTGTTTTCCATCGAGCCGGACTCTACTCCGTACCCCTGCACCACAAAAGTCACAATCATAAGCGCCACAACGACAGGCACCCAGAAGCTTCTTATTTGTTTGAGCATGTTGAGTCTTTTTTTAATGTATCAGCATTCCAATTCTTCCCCACCTGACGCTTCCGATTTTGGCGAAGATATCATAGATCGGAATTTCAGGATTCCACGACCAGTAGACAATCATTGCTTCGCCGACGACGTTCTGGAACGGTACGAAACCCCAGAACCGGCTGTCGAGACTATTTTCACGATTATCACCCATCATGAAGTAGTAACTGTGTTCCACCCTGTACTCTGCTGTCGGTTTGCTGTCAACGTAGATGGTGTTCCCGCTTCTGTTGCACGAATGGCCTTCGCGCTCTATGAAAATCTTCCACTTCATATAATTGTTTTGAGAGAGGTGCACTATCTCTCCTTTCCAGGGTACCACTATCGGACCATAGTTGTCTTCGTTCCAATCGGAACCTTCTGGAAAGATTTGCGGATTCGGGTAGCCTTTCGGCAAGACGTTATAGGTGTCGAACTTAACACCTGCCGGAAACGGGAGTAACTTGCCGTCGACATAGACGACACGGTTGATCACCTGAACTGTATCACCCGGTGTACCGATGCACCTCTTTATGTAATTGGTAGGCGATGGAGATTTTACTTCGTCGCGATCTCCTGGCCACTCGAACACAACGACATCACCGGTGTGTGGATGTCTGAGTGGTGGGAGCGTGAAATAGGGGATCTTTATATCCGTGAACGGGATATATTGAGGACTCTTGGCGCCGTAAATGAATTTGTTGACGAGAAGAAAATCTCCGACGAGGAGCGTGTTCTCCATCGAACCGGTGGGTATTCGGTATGCCTCAACAACGAAAGTTTTCAAGAGGAGGGCAGCAATGATCGCAAACAACAACCCTTCGAACGAGTCCCTGAAGCCTTTCTTCTTCTTAGCGGTTTTTGTTTTTGTGTTGGATTGGGCTGAGGTTCTGGCTACTGTAGGCTGGGCCAATTCTTTTTCTCCAATGGTTGTTACCTTATGTCTCTAATCATTCTTCTTCGTTGAGTGAGAGGACTGCGAGGAACGCCTCCTGGGGGACTTCAACTCTCCCAATTTGCTTCATGCGTTTCTTGCCCTCCTTCTGCTTTTCGAGAAGTTTTCTCTTTCTGCTTATATCGCCGCCGTAGCATTTCGCGAGGACATTCTTTCTGATCGGCGAAATAGTTTCGCGTGCGATGACTTTGCTGCCGATTGCTGCCTGAATCACTACTTCAAATAACTGTCTCGGGATGAGTTTTCTGAGACGTGCGCTCAGTCTTCGTCCCCAATCGTACGCCTTATCACGGTGGACCACCGAGGATAGTGCGTCCACCACTTCGGCATTGAGAAGTATGTCAAGTTTGACAAGGTCCGATTCCCGATTCTCAAGGTACTCGTAGTCGAACGATGCATAGCCCCTCGTCAGCGACTTGAGCCTGTCGAAAAAGTCGAACACGATTTCTGCAAGGGGCAGCTCGAAGCGCACATCCGCGCGTTTAGGATCTATGTAAGTGGTGTTCTTGTAGATACCGCGTCTGTCCATGCACAGTTTCATTACATTCCCGATATACTCGGAGGGACAAATTATTTGAGCTGTCACGTATGGCTCTTCGATATGGTCAATCTGGGTCGGAGGAGGCATTTCCGCCGGATTGTCGACCAGGACCACTTCGCCCGCCGTCTTTATTACTTTGTATTCCACGTTTGGGACGGTAGTTATGATTGTCTGACCGAATTCTCGTTCAAGTCTTTCCTGAACGATTTCCATATGGAGCAGACCGAGGAAACCGCATCTGAACCCGAATCCAAGCGCGGTTGAAGTCTCCGGTTCGTAAAGAAATGCAGCGTCGTTCAACTTGTATTTTGCGAGCGCGTCTCTGAGTTCCTCGAAGTGCTCGCTCTGCGCAGGGTAGAGTCCGCTGAATACCATCGACTTTACTTCCCTGTATCCGGGAAGAGGTGAATCTGCCGGGTTGTCGGCAAGCATAACGGTGTCACCGACTCTCGTTTCGGTGAGCTCCTTTACTCCTGCAATCAGGTACCCAACATTTCCTGCCTCGAGTTCTCCGGCAGGAACACGATCCATCTGCAATATCCCGATTTCTTCTGCGAGGAAACTCTTCCCGGTCTTATGAAATAGGACCTTGTCATTTGTCTTCAACACACCGTCTACAATACGGACGTAAGTCACCACACCTCGATATGAGTCGTACTTCGCGTCAAAAATGAGTGCTCTCAGTGGTCCTTCAAAATTTCCCGCAGGAGGTGGAACACGGTCGACAATTGCCTCCAAGATCTCGTCAATCCCTACTTTTGTTTTGGCGCTTGCCAAAAGTATTTCTTCTTCTTTGCAGCCAATCAAATCGACTAACTGCTTCGTGACTTCGTCGACCATCGCGCTTGGAAGATCTATCTTGTTTATTACAGGCACAATTTCTAGACCTGCATCCACTGCCATGTAGACATTGCTGATCGTCTGGGCCTCAACTCCCTGGGACGCGTCTACCACGAGTATCGCACCTTCGCAAGCAGCCAGCGAGCGTGATACTTCATACGAAAAGTCGACGTGGCCCGGAGTGTCAATCAGGTTGAGAGTGTATTCATTTCCGTCGGGAGCCATGTGTTTCATCTGGATCGCATGGCTCTTAATGGTTATGCCTCGCTCGCGTTCGAGGGGCAGATCATCGAGGATCTGGTCAACCATCTCGCGCTCTGTGATAGTGCCGGTGCGCTCAAGGAGTCTGTCTGCGAGTGTTGATTTTCCGTGATCTATATGTGCAATGATGCAGAAGTTGCGAATAAACTGCGGCGGGAGACTCATTCTACTTGGACAAAATCTTTCATAATGTTTGTCAGATAATATAGTCAAAACGGCGGCCTTTATCAATTTAGAGGGGTTTACTAAATTGAATTGGCGAATTTCAAAATCCTGATTATAGTGGAGGCAGCATTTGAAACAGCGTGATCATATCCGCATAGCTTCAGGGCAGGGGTACTGGGGAGACTTGCCACAAGCACCTTATTGGCAGGTCACCAAGGGTCCGGTTGATTTTCTTGTCATGGACTACCTTGCCGAAGTCACAATGTCCATTCTTCAGAAACAGAGATCACGCGATCCGAGGATGGGTTATGCGAAGGATTTGATTCAAGTGATCGAGCAGATTTTGCCGACCGTAGTTGAAAAGAACATCAAGGTGATTACGAACGGGGGCGGCGTTAATCCGCAGGCGTGCCGCAACGCGATATTTGAGGTGGCGAAAAGAATCGGCTTGAAGAAGTTGAGCGTCGGAATCGTGTATGGGGATGACATTTTCGATGATATTGGTGAACTTGTGAGCAAGGGCAACGAACTTCGGAACATGGAAACCGGCGATGCGCTCCATTCCATACGTGGACGCTTGCAGAGTGCGAACGTCTACTTCGGTGCCTTCCCAATTGCGGAGGCGTTGAGACAGGGAGCGGACATAGTTCTTACCGGGAGAGCAACAGATACCGGGCTGACCCTGGCACCGATGATCTACGAGTTCGGATGGAAAGAGGACGATTACAGCAAGCTCGCTTCCGGTATTGTCGCGGGACACATACTCGAATGTGGCGGCCAGTCTTCCGGAGGAAATTTCCAGAAAAACTGGAAGAGTGTTCCGGACCTCACAAATATCGGATTCCCAATCGCCGAGGCCCATTACGATGGCGTGGTCTATATTACAAAGCATGATGGTACGGGTGGGCTCGTCTCCGTCGACACCATTAAAGAGCAGCTGCTCTATGAGATCGGTGACCCGAGTGAATATATTACTCCGGAGGTAATCGCGGACTTTACGAGCATCCGTCTCGAGCAGGCAGGTGAGAATCGAGTGAAAGTGTCCGACATAAAGGGAATGCCGCCGACAGAGTTCTACAAAGTCTCGATGGCATATTCCGACGGCTATTATGCGATAGGGACCCTGACTTACGGCTGGCCTGAAGCTTTAGAAAAGGCCCAGGCTGCAGACAGTATAATGCGGCAGCGATTAAAGGATCTCGGTTTTGCGTATGATGAATTCCATACGGAATTTCTCGGATACAATTCGTGTCATGGTCCGCTGAGTCCGGTTCCGGTAGATCCGAACGAAATACTTCTGCGGGTGGCTGTGAGGAGCAAGAACCGGGAAGCCGTGGAAGCTTTCGGCAGACAACTGGTACCCCTTGTGCTGACCGGACCTCCAACGGTCACAGGCTTCGGGGCAGGTAGACCGAAGGCTCAGGATGTTGTGGCATATTGGCCGGCGCTCATCAAGAAAACGGCAGTGAAGCCGGTGGTAGAGGTCGCGGAATTGTGAATAACAAATTCTCACTCTCAATTATGAATGACTCAAAATCTAAAATTCAAAATTCATGAAAAAAATCCAATTGCTAAGACTTGCCCACTCCCGCAGTGGCGACAAAGGCGACGCATCAAACATCGGTCTCATCGCCAGGAAGCCGGAGTATTATCCGGTCCTGAAAGAAAGGGTAACGGCAGATGCTGTTAAGAGACACTTTGCAGGAATATGCATAGGCAAGGTGGAACGCTTCGATCTGCCGAATTTGTACGCACTTAATTTTCTCTTGCATGAAGCTTTAGCCGGTGGTGGAACAGTATCTCTCAGGAACGATGCCCAGGGAAAGACAATGAGCACGGCGCTGCTAAGGATGGAGATAGATGTGCCGGATGAGCTCATTGTCGAGTAGGGAGCCGGTTTATTCAGGTTGAAAAGATGATACGGGGATTCGCCGAGCCGGGAAAAAGCGGAAGCTATGAACGGGATGATCAGGGACATCGAAACGGGAATGAAGCCGTGAAGTCGGGAAAATAGGAAGTTACGAAAGTGAAAAGCGCAGAAGCTTCCGGTTGGACTGCGCGCGTTTCATGCCCGTATGCTGACCGCTCGCATCTTCAAGAGTAGATGCAAAAATTGATCGGAAGGAAAAAAACCGGAAGCTTGATGAACAAAATCGTTGCCCTGACAATTGCCCTTCCCGTTTTCGCGCCATGCGAGTCTTTTGCACAAATATGAAGCCTGTTTTCACTCCGGAATTGGCAAAACTGTCCTTCATCGTGGGGAGCTACAAAACTAAAACTGAGGTGACAGTCGGCAAAAATCCATCGGTTGGTACCGGGACTGTTCGGGCTCGGTGGCCACTCGATTCAATGTTCGTCGTCATCCGTGGTTCGGAAGAAAATCCTGAGTTGGGATCTTATAAGTCAATTGGGCTTCTGGATTACGATGCGGAAAAGTCTCGGTTTGTTTTGTCGATCTTTAACAATTTCGGAGAGCGCCCGCAGTATAAAGGCAGCTTCGAAGGCGATACCTTAATTCTCTCAGCGAAGATCACCGCGACACACGGTTCATTCGAGCAAGAGGTGAAGCGGTTTAAAGAGGGAAGTAATGTCAAACTCCAGTTCTACGCGAATTTTGGAAAGGGGTACTCGAGGATAATTGACAAAACTGCGTCGCCAGTGCAAAAAACTGGACGAGCAACCACCGGGGATTGAACTCCCGGCGGTTTGCTTGCACCGGACCCGGCATTCTTGCAGAGCAGAGAAGCACTCTTAAGAACGGCAAAATAGGCGAATAGTATCTCATAGCATCGTATAAAAGGGGAGCTTCGGTGGCTTGCGAGGGGAGCACAGCTTGTCTCTACCTTGTGTCACCGGTAAAGAGCGGCTCATTCCGGGACACTCTGAGGATTATTGACTTTGGTTCCACCACTCCACGGAGATAATGATTTGATTTCCTCAACTGTAGGTGATACATATGGGTACAGGATTAGGGGCGGTAGCATTCATAGCGGGGGCAATTATCCTAAGTTTTGGTACGCCACAAGCACAAGTAATCGAGAGCAGGGTTCCGCCCACTTCTAACGGAAATATCCACAGGACGATCATCGGACAGAAACCCGGTGTGATGGCGACTGTCCTTATACCCCGCAACGGCAGGGCCCAGGTGGATCAAATCGACATGACAAAACAGGTAAACATCATTGTCGAATTCAAAGGTGAGCCGCTGTTTCTTCGGCAGATGAGAAACCCATCAAGTCCGACTCAGCTTTCTGCATACCTTAGCGGGACTGTTCTCTTTCCGCCGGTACCGGATAGGATATATTGCTCAGATTTCTCCCAGCACTTTTGGTTTACTGGCGCTCAATTCGCAAACGATCGGAGCAACGTCCATGACGTTCAGTTTGACTCGATTGCAGGACTGAACAGGAACATAAGTCTCACCAATCGGTCCCCATACTTTTTTTGAAAATGTCTTCGCAAACTTCCCAATGCCCCCTGAGGGAGAATTCGGAGAGATGCTTTGCTTCTACCAAACAACTTATGCCACTCCTTTTGGTTTCAGTTATGGTCAAGGGAGACCCATCGCCGCTACTTAAAGTTTTTCATGGAGACTGGGCTGGAAAGCTATATGTTACATCGGCAACAAATGAACGACTCACTTCTGGAATTTCATTTGAGGCTGACAATAGCCCCAATTATTCATCGACCTCGCCCGATGCATGGTTTGGTACACCTACAGCAACTATGTTTCACGACAGCATCGGATATTCGTGGTATGGCAACCCGCCGTCCAACACACTCTTCCCTAACGGTGGGCTTGCGGCCTTTGGAAATCCGCCTTTCTCTCCAAGGATCCTTTCATTAAACAACCTTCATAGCAGTTCGAATATTTTCCTAACTGTCGGTTTCTTTGGTGGATTTAACGAAGCCCTCACCCAGACCACCGACAGTTCTATATACACCATTTACAATGGGCGCAATGAGATAATTACTTCGGACAGCATGGGAAACTTTCCGTCCGACGGAATAAATGTCGCTCCAGGCAAATATACGGACCAGGTTGTCACGCACGATTACTTTATCAGGGGAGTTCGAGGCGAGGCGAGACTCAGTTGTACATTTGATTTGCGGAACCCTGATCCAAACCCTCCGAGACTTCCCGTAATCCAGATTCTCAACAGCAAGAGTCTTTGTGTCGATTCTTTATCGCCGCACGAAAAGGGATCTTTGATTTTGTCGTTCGATCGAATAGCTACCTTTATCGAATTTCTTAGTGGCAGTACCGTTCTCGCGTCCCAAACTGTTCCACTACCCAACGATTCCATAGATGTCTTTTACAGAGTACACGGTGACTCAAATTGGCTGTCAATTCCAATGACCAGATCCGGGCATGATACCTCTGGCGAATTGTCTTATTTCGGGGATCTCTCTCCCACTTCTCAACTTGATTCGGCTGCCATAGATTTGAAGATCGATGTTGAGGATCAATCGGGTAACACTTCCGAGTGGGTCATGGATCCTGCGTATTGCGTCGGCGACTACGGAAGACCAACGGCGATTGTCAACAGCGCCGGAGCCTCATCCGTACCAAAGGTCTTTGCCTTTTACCAGAATTACCCGAATCCGTTCAATCCGACGACTACAATCACGTATGATTTGCCGAAAGTGGTACACGTGGCACTTGAAATATACAACATGCTTGGCCAGCACGTGGAGACACTGGTCGACGCCATGGAGCCGGCCAGTCATCACGATGCAACCTTCGATGGATCGAGGCTAGCGAGCGGAGTATATTTCTACCGGCTCGACGCCGGCGGCAATGTGCTGGTGAAGAAGTTGTTGTTATTGAAGTAGGCTGGGCACTTTGCGAAAGTGGCAGTGAAGAAGGTTTCCTCCACATTGTTATCCTCGCGGAAGAAAACCTTCAACCATTAACCTTCGCTGGGGTTCTCTACTAAGGGGGACACTACTCTTTCTACATGTTCGCAGGCGGTTGGGGATTTGTCGGCGGCGGCAACGGTCTGTTCCGTCTCTGCAGAAAGGCGCTCGTCAGCAGCGCACCGAAGATTGTGAAAATAGAATAAACCACCACTATCATGAAAAAGCTCAGCAGAGTGTCGATCAATCCCGGATGCTTCGCGGCTGCGATTGCCTGTGTCAGTTGATCCATCAGGTTCGACAACTGCTGGTTCATGGAAGGAGTGGATTGAAGCCCACTGAAGAGACCGTGGATCAAATTCTTTATCATTCGCAATTTGATATTCGCTATGAAGGGACCGATGGTTATATCTAAGATTGTCTCAAAGCCCGCAGCGAAAATGCCTGTCCACAATCCCAGGTAGAAACCATCGATATTCATGATGGTGTGACCTTCGGGGAGGTCCATCCTGTAGAAAATTACCGCCAGCACTCCTCCAATAAAAAGGCCAGCGCAGCAAAAACAGTTTATGAGATTCAAACCCGGTGAGAAGTTTATGATTGCCAGTATCAGCCCTGCAAATAATGCAGGACGAAAATATGCCGAGCTATCTCTCATGCCGCAGGCTCCTTTCCGATTCTTCAGCAACTTTCAAAGTGATTTCACGATCCTGGATTCCGACTATGGTGCCGGATCCGCCAACGTTGTTCTGATTAGAGAATTCTCTCATGAGTTCAATAATTGCCGGAAGCACAAAAAAAGCAATCGAAATTCCGAAAACGCCACCCGTTATGGAACGAGTGACAAAAGTGTTTCGTGCCAAACTTGTATAGTCAACTGCCCAATCGGCACCAAGTGCTGCGAGCGGGACCATAATGTAAAGAAGGTTCGGTATGGTGACCTCCTTCATAGATCGAAACAATGGATATATGACCAATCCGAAAGTGAAGCCGTAATAGATAGAGGCACACCGCGAACAGACGGCGAGCTTGTAGCCGAAGATGTGGAAGCTTCTTGCGTCGATCTGGTCGCAGACCGGACTGAAAAACTTGTAGATGATGTCGGCGTTTATGCCGAAGTGAATAAGGATCGGTGGAAAAGTAAACAGGAGATCCCACACTGCTGCCAGCGCAAGCAGGCTAAGGTAGCTCTTCGTCTCAACTCTCATGCTACTATCTGCGTACCTCCCGGCAGCCCGGAGATGACATTAATTGCTCCTTTGTTATCGGTCACGATTGCTCTCGTGGTGCCACCCTTCAAAGCGGCTAAAGCTGCCTCAATCTTCGGGACCATCCCGCCGCTGACAACTCCGGTCTTCCTCAAGTCAATGAATTCCAATTCGTCTATCCTATGGATGACAGTTCCGTTCTTGAGCACGCCTGGTACATTAGAAAGAAATATAATCAAATCGGACCGAAGAGCCGAACTGACGGCAGCCGCTGCATAATCGGCATTCACATTAAGCGATGTCGTTGAAGCTGCATCAACGGCAAGCGGGGAAAGGACAACCGCAAATTTTTCAACCATCGCAGTCAATACTGATAAATTGACATCGACAACTTTGCCGACCAGTCCGATATCATTCCCATCGCGGAGAATTCTTTCTGCGATAAGTATCCTCCCGTCGACGCCGCTTAAGCCAATGCAATCTATGCCTTTTCTCAGAAGCGCCTTCACAAGCCTCTTGTTGATGAGTCCCGACAAAACCATTTCAACTGCATCGAGGGTAGGGGAGTCCGTGTATCGCATTCCGCTGACGAACTTAATGTCTAATCCAAGCTTCTCAAGCAACCCTGTGATTTCTTTTCCCCCTCCATGTACGAGTACCATCACGTGACCTGCAGCCCTGGCTTGTGCAACCAGATCTGCCAATTCTTGTAGGAAGGAAGGATCATCTATTTCATTTCCTCCGATCTTCAGGACAATCTTCAAATCAATCCTTCCGTTTCCTCGATTCCGAACATGACATTGAAATTCTGAACGGCTTGTCCTGCAGCACCCTTGCCAAGGTTGTCGATGGAAGATACGACAATCGCATAAGGCGAATTCTCCACTTTCTTAACCGACATTACGCACATATTGGTGTTTATCGTATGCTGAAAAGTAGCGATTGAATTGTTTCTCAGCACTTTTACAAGGGGCTCATCGCGGTAGCTTTTCTGGAAGATTTCGGTGAGATCCTCTGTCGATAGGACTGCCGGAATTTTCACGTAGATAGTGCTCAACATCCCGCGTGTGATCGGGACGAGGTGAGGCGAGAAAATTACACTGACGTTGGTCCCGGCGACCTTGTTCAGCTCCTGCTCAATTTCCCCTGTGTGTCGATGTATGTAGCCGATATTGTACGGAGAGAGATTCTCATTCACTTCTGCAAAGAGGAGCCTTACTTCTGGTTTTCTACCCGCACCGGTTACACCGGATTTGGCGTCAATGATTACGGGGGAGGTAAGATCTATCAATTTTGTCTTTAGCAGTGGAAATACACCGAGAATAGTGGCAGTCGGATAGCAGCCCGGGTTAGCAACAAATCTGGATTTGTATATTGCCTCCCGATTCAGCTCAGTCAGCCCATATACGAAATCGTCCAGGAAATCGGGACTCGTGTGCTTCTGACCGTACCACTTTTCGTATTCCTCTGCCTCGTCGAAACGGTAGTCCGCGCTGAGATCGATTATCTTCGCCGTCGTCGAAACGGCGGAGATTTTCTCTACAACCGACTTTGCCGCACCGTGAGGAAGTGAAAGGAAAACCGCGTCTACGTCTTCCACATCCACTTGTTCGTTCCTCAAGATGGTTGTCTCGTCAGACGTGGGGTATATATCGCTCAGTCTCTTCCCGGCAGATGAGTCTGCCGTGACATATTCGATTTCCACTTCAGGATGTCGCTTCAAGATTCTGTAAAGTTCGTAACCGGCATAACCAGAAACGCCGTATATGGCAGCCCGATATTTACGCTTCATTCTGCAGACCAAACTCCTTATGTAACACTTCGACAGCTCTTTTCATGTCGGCTTCGCTGATGATGACGGATATCTTTATCTCACTCGTCGAGATCATTTGGATATTTATTCCCGCTTTGGCTAACGCTTTGAACATGTTAGCGGCAACTCCCGAATGGGTCCTCATACCTACACCGACAATCGACACCTTTGCGACTTTTTCGTCCCCGACAACATAAGTCGCTTTTTTTTGCTTTACCAGCTCCTGCAGGATCTGCATCGCGTGCCTGAATTCGGCTCTTGGAACTGTGAAGCTCATGTCTGTGTAGCCTTCATTACTGGCTGTCTGAATTATCATGTCGACGACGATCTCAGCGTCCGCCAGCGGGGAGAATATGCTCTGAGCTATTCCCGGTTGATCCGACACGTGCAGCACCGTGATCTTCGCTTCATTCTTATCGTACGAAATTCCTGTTACGACGACACTTTCCATGTCGTTCGTCTCGTTCACTACCATCGTTCCCTCACTGTCGTTGAAACTGCTTCTAACATGAATCGGTATGTCGAATTTCATTCCGAAGAGCACGCTCCTGGTCTGAAGTACTTTTGCGCCGGAGCTTGCAAGTTCGAACATTTCCTCAAAGCTTATTCGCTTGAGCTTCCTTGCGTCTTTCACGATGTTTGGATCAGCGGTGTATACACCGTCGACATCCGTGTATATCTCACAGACTAGATTGTTTTTGGCGAAGGGCTTGAGTGAAGCGGCGATCGCGACTGCGGTCGTGTCTGATCCGCCGCGTCCGAGCGTCGTGATGTTGCCCTGCTCATCGATGCCCTGAAAGCCTGCTACCACGGCTATCGCACCTTCCTTGAGAACTCCGCGTAGCTGCTGTGCATCGATCCTCTTGATGTGAGCTTTAGTGAATGAAGAGTCCGTAACAAGGTGCACCTGGTGATTTTGAAGCGACCTGGCTTTGTAGCCCTTGGAAAGAAGTGTCATCGATAGGAGTGCGCTTGAGACCTGCTCCCCGGTAGAAACCAGAACATCCAGCTCCCGTGGATTCGGGTCGCTTACCGCGGCCTTAGCTAAATCGAGAAGCCTGTTGGTTTCGCCCGCCATCGCGCTAACAACTACTACGACATCGTGTCCCTGCGACTTTGCTCTGGCAACCCGCTCAGCAACATTTCTTATCCTATCTATTGTCCCGACGGAGGTCCCGCCGAACTTCTGTACGATTAGCATGTTATCGGATTTCCAAATTTTGAATTTCTAATCTTGAATCAGTTTCAGCACTTCGGACAATTCCGGTTTTGAGGTAAGCGGAGGTGCTATGTCTCGCGAAGCTGTGTCCGGATCCTTGAGCCCGTTGCCCGTAAGCGTACAAACGACTACATCTTTTGCCGAGAAGTAGTCATGGGAGATGAGTTTTCTCAAACCGGCAACGGAAGATGCGGAAGCAGGCTCGCAGAAAATTCCTTCCGCACCGGCGATCAGTTTCTGGGCAGAGAGGATTTCTGAATCTTGGACGATGTTGATCTGACCCGTTGACTCGTCCAGGGCGTTCACAGCCTGTTTCCAACTTGCCGGGTTCCCGATTCGTATTGCGGTTGCTACCGTCTCCGGATGATCAACCACTCTGCCAAGGACGATCGGCGCCGCTCCTTCGGCCTGGAAGCCGAGCATTTTTGGAAGGGAGGAGCCGTGTTTAGTCGACCACTCTTTGTACCCCTTCCAATAGGCGGTTATGTTGCCCGCGTTTCCGACGGGAAGAGAATGATGGGTCGGCGCTTTACCGAGGGTTTCTACGATTTCGAACGATGCCGTCTTCTGGCCCTCGATTCTGTACGGGTTGATCGAGTTGACGATCACTACTCTTGTCTTCTCTCCTATCTCACGGACAATCCGCAATGCATCGTCAAAGTTGCCATCAATCTCGATTACCTTCGCTCCATAGATCAGCGCCTGTGCCAGCTTCCCGATTGCGATCTTGCCTTTCGGAAGTATGACGAAAGCCTTCAGTCCCGCTTTCGCGGCATATGCCGCTGCCGATGCGGATGTGTTTCCAGTAGAGGCACAGATTACGGCCTCGGCTCCGTCTTCCACAGATTTTGTAATTGCGACGGTCATTCCCCGGTCTTTGAATGAGCCGGTCGGGTTGGTCCCTTCGAACTTCAGGAAAACTTTGCATGGAGCCTTAAGCTCTTTCTTCAAATTGTCTGCTTCCAATAGCGGAGTGTTACCCTCCAGTAGAGTTATCGGCATAACGTCTCTAGACAATGGCATATACTCCCTGTACCGCTCAATCACACCAGTGTATTTCATATCAGAATTTCAGCAGAACCTTTCCGAATTGTTGTCGAGTTTCGATGATTTCATGTCCCTTTCGCACGTCAGTAAACGGCAGAACGGTGTTAATGACCGCCTTGAATTTATTCCTGCTCATGAGATCGAGCATATTGAAGAGCAAGCTTTTGCTGCCCATTGTGCTCCCGTAGATTGTGAGCTGGCGATAGAACACATACCGAAGGTCGGTTACTGCGTCATGGCCGGTAGTTGCTCCACAGGCGACAATTCTTCCTCCGTACGCAGCAGACAGAATGCTGTCCGTCCAGGTAAGTCTGCCCGTGTTTTCAAATACTACGTCAGCACCTCTTCTGTCAGTCAAACGCTTGACCGTTTCATAGATTTTTTCAGAATTGTAATTTATACCTTCATCTGCGCCAAGCGCCTTCGCTTTGTCCAGCTTCTCATCCGAGCCTGCAACAGCTATCACGCGCGCGCCGTAAAGTTTCGCAATTTGAATGGCCGCAGTGCCCACTCCGCTGCCGGCACCAAGCACCAGCACCGTCTCGATGGGTTGGACTCTTGCCTTTTCTACGAGCATTTGATAGGCGGTGATGAACACCAGGGATGACGCGGCCGCATCTTCGAACGTGACGTTGTCCGGCAACCTGACAATGTTGCTGCGGTCGGCGCATACATATTCTGCGTCCGTTCCATCGCAGTGCTCTCCAAGTATCTTATAATCTCTACACAGGTTGTCGCGCCCGCTCGAACATTTTTCGCACCGTCCGCATGATTTTCCTGGAGAAATCATGACTCTGTCGCCTACCTTTAGATCTGATATCTCGCTACCTATCTCATACACCGTTCCCGCGCCATCTGACCCGAGTGTCATTGGGAGAGGAAGTGACACGTTCCTCATTCCGTTTCTTACCCAGATATCAAGATGGTTGATCGAGGTTGCAGCGATCCTTACGACCACCTGGTTGGACCCCGGGGACGGGTCTGCAACGTCGTCAATAACGACCTTGTCAACTCCGCCGTGCTCGTGAAGCCTGATAGCTTTTGTCAATGATAGTCCTTCGGAAACAACTCAGCCTACGAGCACCGAGCCGCCGTTAACGTTCAGTATTTCGCCTGATATGTGCCTGGCGAGAGGCGACGCAAGAAACACGATCGGTCCTGCGATGTCCTCTGCTGTTGGGATCCTTCTTAAGGGGGTTCCGATTATGACTTCGTCCTTGTACTTCTTGTCTTTAAGCGCTTCAGCACTCATATCTGTGTCAACCCATCCGGGGGCAACACAATTCACTCGAATATTGAAAGGCCCTAGCTCGCTGCAGAGGCTTTTCGTGAACGATATAATTGCTCCCTTGGATGCGGCATAGTGCGAGTGGAAAGCTTCTCCGCGCTGACCGGCAGTAGAAGAAATATTGACAATTGAGCCGCCGCCCTGCTTCTTCATGACCGGCACGACAAAGTGACAAAACAGGAAAGTGCTCTTCAAATTAGTCTCCATGGTCGCATCCCATACACTTTCCTTCATCGAATCAATCTCGCCGTAGGTCCATATGCCTGCGTTATTGACGAGCACATCTACCCGCCCGAATTCCTGTTGCACATCGTGCACCATCTTCCTGACGATCTCACTTTTACCGTTGTCGCCTTTGAGGGCAATCACCTTCGTTCCCAGTTTCTTGATTTCGTTGACAAGATCTTTGGCTTTGGCATCATTCCCTTGATAAGTTATGGCTACACTCGCTCCTGCTTTGGCGAACAGCAAGGCGGTGGCAGCCCCAATGCCTCTTGATCCACCGGTGATTAAGATTGCCTGGTTGGTAAAATCTATCATTTCACTCTTCAAGTGTTTAAGAAGTATATTTCAAAATACATAAGGTGGGCTATTGTTTCAATAATTGTGCTCTTAGAAGTTTACTTTCTCCGGCGAAAGCATAAATCTGTCTTAACGACTAAGAAACAGTGAGAATGTCTGCGAGACATGCGGTTGGAATCATTATTTCTTATTGCGTTCTCTGAATTCCTCCCTTCCCATAGTGATTTGGTACCGAGCATCACGAGACAGGAAACTACAACTGCAAGGCAGAAGGGACCTCACCACCTCATGTGTTAACCGCTATGCCTGCCAGGTGCGCAACGTGCTCGTCTTATTACCAATTTCCTTTGCGAGGATGGCGATCTTGGCGTTTGGATAAACCATTGGAGCTAAACACAACATTGCCAGTGAGGCGTTACGCGCCGCTTCTTGCCGCCATTGGATATGACTCGAATCCGCGTTAAATTCAATGAAAAATGACAGCGGACGATTTTCTCCCGGTTAACATTCCACAAGACAGGCTCAGAAATTTGGTGAAAGAGTTCGGAACGTCCATGAAATTCGACAGCGGAACTACCAAACATGTCTATCTGAAAGCTGTCGACCGCCTCATAGCATATGCAGACTCGGTCCCGTTTAGTTTCACCCCGGGTGACTTCAGTCAGTTCAGGCTGTGGCTGCTAAATCAGGAGAAGCTCCGGACTAATACCGTGAATACTTATCTGACCGGTTCGCGTCGGTTCTGTGAGTTTCTCGTCGAGTCTAAGGTTCTTTCAAAGAACCCTGCTTGGAGTTTTCACGGGACGGCACAGACATACAAAGTGTTTGGTGCAAAGCTTTCAGAGATCATGCGAGCAGTATCCGGTATCGATCGCTCGACGATCATCGGTAAACGCGACCACGCATTTCTAACGCTGATTCTGGAAAGTGGTGCGACAATTTCGGAGCTCATCAATGCCGATATCGGAGATCTGAAGTCAAACAATAAGAAGGTCGAGTTGTGGGTGAGACCGAAAGCCGCAAGGGGGAGATTCGAGGTAATTACCCTGACGCGACAAGCAAGCCAGGTGCTCTCAGAATACGTGAATGCAAGGGGACCTGTCTTGGGTGATCACCCGCTGTTCGGAACGGTTAGAGCAGGGAAGGTGACGACGGTTCGTTTATCGCTTCGCGGCGTTCGTGCAGCGATGCAAAAACACCTGAGATTGGGTGCAGAGAAGAGATTGCGGCTTGATTCACTCCGTACCTACTGCGCCGTGAAATTGATGAACCAGGGGAGGACTCTCGAAGAGATAAGAGAGTTTATGCGTTTCAAGAGCAATGTCCCATTCAAGAAAATCATAACAAACTCGAAAGCTATCGCCGGAATAAGATGAAATACGACTTCACTGCAATCGAAAAGAAATGGCAAAAGTTCTGGGAAGATAACAAAACATACCGCGTCGATATGACGCTGTTAGAGAACAAGCTCTATTGCCTCGTGATGTTTCTTTATCCCAGCGCCGATAAACTGCACATCGGCCACTGGTATAACTTTGGTCCGACGGACACGTGGGCAAGGTTCAAGCTTCTGAATGGTTTCAATGTGTTTGAACCGATGGGGTACGATGCTTTCGGTCTTCCAGCAGAAAATTATGCCATCAAAACGGGAGTTCATCCTCAGGACAGCACCGACAAGAATATAGCCGATATCAGAGAGCAACTTAAGACGATGGGCGCGATGTATGATTTTGATCATGAAGTCGACACATCGAAACCCGAATACTACAGATGGACACAGTGGGTCTTTCTCCAGCTTTACAAAAAAGGTCTCGCCTACCGGGCCAACGCACCGGTGAATTGGTGCCCCAAGGATCAGACCGTGCTCGCAAACGAACAGGTCGTCGACGGGATATGCGAGCGATGTGGCACACCGGTTGTCAGAAAAGCGATGACTCAGTGGTTTTTCAGGATTACAGCCTATGCAGATGCTCTTCTGGAGGGACTTGACCGGATCGACTGGCCGGAACGAACAAAACTGATGCAGAAAAATTGGATCGGCAGGAGTGAGGGCGTTGAGATAGAATTTAGAATTGCCGACAGCGATTCTCGAATTTCGGTCTTCACCACAAGGCCCGATACACTATTCGGTGCAACCTATGTCGTTTTGGCCCCCGAACATCCACTTGTCCGGGAAGTTACTACAGACGAGTGCAAGGCAAAGGTCAACGAATACGTCGATTTTGTCGCGCATGAAAATGAAATAGAACGAACCTCTACCACAAAAGAGAAGACAGGTGTACCTACCGGCGCTTTCGCAGTGAATCCAATCAACGGCGAAAAGATTCCAATTTGGATCGCCGATTATGTGCTCGGTACTTATGGTACGGGAGCGGTAATGGCAGTGCCTGCGCACGATGAGCGCGATTTTGAGTTTGCCGTGAAGTACAGTCTTCCTATACGCGTGGTGGTACAGCCGCGAGATGGTAAATTGAAGGAGCCACTCGAAGCTGCTTTTGTCGATGAAGGATTAGGTGTGAGCAGCGGACCATTCACCGGCATGGAGAGCACTAAGGTCTGGGATGGAATCGCGAACGAGCTTGAAAAGAAAGGCTTGGGGCGACGGAAAGTAAATTATCGGATACGTGACTGGCTTCTTTCCCGTCAAAGATATTGGGGTGCTCCGATTCCGATTATTCATTGCGAGTCTTGCGGAGAAGTCCCGGTAGATGAAAAAGATTTACCCGTGCTGCTACCGTACGACGTGGAGTTTAAGCCGACAGGCGAGTCCCCTCTCGCAAGGTCGGAAAAGTTCGTCAACGTTCATTGCCCGAGATGTGGAAAGCCGGCGAAGCGCGACGTCGACACTATGGATACATTTGTTGATTCCTCCTGGTACTTTTTGAGGTACATGACGCCACATCTCGACTCTGCTCCTTTCGACAAGGATTTGGTTTCCCAATGGCTGCCCGTAGATAAGTATGTCGGAGGAGCCGAGCATGCGACTATGCACCTGCTTTATGCACGCTTTATCATCAAAGCTCTTAAGGACGGCGGCTATCTCAATTTCGATGAGCCGTTCCAGAGCCTGGTGCACCAGGGCACGATCACGAATCAGGGCGCGAAGATGTCTAAGTCCCGCGGAAACGTGGTCAACCCCGACCAATTCGTTCAGAAGTACGGCGGCGATACTTTTCGGATGTTTCTAATGTTCATGGGACCGTACAACGAAGGTGGCGATTGGAGCGACAAAGGAATTACGGGCGTCTTCCGATTCTTGAACAGAGTCTTTGAGTTGTACGAGGCGGAAGCGGGACGAGTGGAAAAATCGGAGACAGAGCACCTTTCCATCAAGGATTTCAACAGGGCGGAACAGGATGTTTATCGCAAAATAAACCAATTGATGAAGAAGGTAACGGAAGATACAGAGAATTTCCGATTCAATACTGCAATAGCGGCTATGATGGAGTTTCTGAATTATTACACCGATACTCTCGCCGGGGAACAAGTTGTCTCATCTGCTGGAAGTGCGGGCCCCATGGAAAGTCAGGCGAAAATAGACGGCTCTGTGAAGAATTTTGTCCTGAGAAGTTTCAACATCCTTCTTTCCCCATTTGCTCCGCATATTTCAGAGGAACTGAACGTAATGATTGGTGGAAAGCCGTCGATTTTCAGGAACAAGCGTTGGGTTCAGTTCGATGTCGATGCCATTGTCGAAGACACTGCCACGGTCGTCATCCAGGTCAACGGTAAGATTAGGTCAAAACTGGTCGTCCCGGTTGATTCGGATGAGCAGCGAGTCAAATCACTGGCGGCAGAAGAGCCTAACGTTAAGAAATACCTTGATGGGAAACAGATTGTCAAGGCAGTGGTGGTCAGGAACAGACTCGTAAACTTCGTCGTGAAGTGATCCGGGCCGGCAACTATGAAGGTCTTTTCGGGATTGACGGCTGCACAACATCGATCACTGAATTGGGGCAGTTGCCGGTTCTGCTATGTATAGGAGAGTGAAGCATGGAAAAGATCTCCGTCGTTATTATCGCCGGTGAAGAAGAGGCAAATATCGCCGAGTGCCTGGAAAGTGTGAAGTGGGCCGATGAGATAGTCGTTGTAAACTCCGAAAGCAAGGACCGGACGGTGGAGATTGCCAGGAAGTTTACCGATAGGGTAGTTACAAAAAAATGGGAAGGTTACGCCGCGCAAAAGAAGTTTTCAATGGATGAAGCAAGGAACGAGTGGGTGTTGAGCATTGACGCCGACGAGCGAGTCTCACCTGAGCTTCATCAGGAGATCTCGAACCTGGATTTTTCCATCGTGGATGGGTTCTATATTCCGCGTCGAAACTACTTTCTCGGCAAAGTAATAAGGAGCTGCGGGTGGTCTCCGGACTATCAGATGAGGCTTTTCAGGAAATCAAATGCCAGGCTCACCGCGAGAATGATCCATGAGGGGTTTGAAGTGGATGGAAAGACGGCTCATCTTAGCTCGGAGCTCATCCACTATACGCACCGAACGATTACAGATACCCTTAAGAAGATCGAAGAATATTCCACACTCGAGGCCGAGGAGAAAGCCACAAGAAAAAGAATGACCGGCATGAAAGTGTTTTTCAAGCCGGTCTGGGAATTCTTTCACCACTTCGTTGTGCGCCGCGGTTTCACCGACGGTGTACACGGGTTGATGGTTTCAGTTATTCATGCGATGACCAAAGCACAAGTATATATGAAGATCTGGGAAATACAGAATGTCAGGGACAAAAGAGAAACCGTTTAGAATTTATCTGAGACTCCTGCGATACGTCAGACCTTACAAACGCCCGCTCGGTGAGTCGGTTCTGGCCACAGTTTTTTACTCGCTATTTTCTGGGGTCTCGATCTACCTGATTGTGCCCCTGCTGAACACATTTTTTAGCCAGGGCGCTCCACATGCCGCTTCTTTGCCAGGCTCCGCTGGGTTTCTGGACAGGGCACGAATCATTGCATCGGACTTCATGAACGAATTCATTTTCAGCGGAACGAAATCCGAGGCGTTAATACGAATTTGCATCGTAATAGTGGCAGCCTTCCTGCTGCGCAACCTTTTTGGCTATGCCCAATCCTACTTCATGGCTTTCGTGGAGCAGGGGTCGATGCGCGATATCCGGAACAGCTTATACCGAAAGATTCAAGATTTGTCCATCGGGTATTTTACCAGCGAAAGAACCGGCTCGCTTATATCCAGAATTACGAACGACGTATTCGTAATAAACGGGGGTGTGACTGCCAGCTTCGTTACACTCATTAGGGAACCACTTCTTATCGCGGTCTACCTCACAATTGCATTGATCCTGAGCTGGAAGCTCACGCTGCTCTCGTTCCTGGTTGCTCCATTCATGCTGATAGCGATAAGCCGGCTGGGAATGCGCCTTCACAGGCAGGGGGATCTTTCCCAGAGACTCATTGCCGACCTGACCTCGCTCTTGCAGGAGACGATAAGCGGTATCAAGGTGGTACACTCGTTCGGCATGGAGAAATACGAGATTGACAAGTTCGAAAGCAAGACTCACAATTATTTCAAGTCGATGCTGAAGATGACGCGGATAAGAAATCTCTCAAACCCGATCACAGAGTTTCTTTCAATCCTCACTGCCGGAGTCATCATATACTTCGGAGGCATGCAGGTACTTCAATCGCAAGCATTGAAGCCGGCGGAGTTCATAACCTTTCTATTTGCGATTTTTCAAATGATGCCTGCCATTAAAGAGCTGACGACGGTCAGTACTCGGATTTATGAGTCGTCGGCCGCAGGCAAGAGAGTCTTCGAGCTTCTTGATGAGAAGGGAAGTATACCCGAGATTCCGGGTGCTGCTTTAGTAAGTGATTTCAAGCAGGAGATAAAGTTCGAGAACGTATGGTTCAAATATCCATCATCCAGGATCGGCAGGTCGTCGAGAACAGACGGAGCAACCGTCCTAAGGGGAGTCAATTTTTCGGCAGCCAAGGGTGAGATCCTCGCGATAGTCGGACCGTCTGGCGGAGGCAAAACGACAATCATAGACTTGATACCACGATTCTACGATCCGACAGAAGGAAATATATTTATAGATGGTGTGAACCTGCGGAACGTTTCTATCAGCACCCTGAGAAACCAAATCGGGATAGTTTCACAGGAGACTATTCTCTTCAACGACACTGTCAGGAACAACATTGCTTACGGACTAGCGGATTACCCGGCAGACCGAATAATTGAGGCTGCGCGGGCCGCAAACGCCCATGAGTTTATCATGCAATTGCCGCAGGGGTACGATACGGCGATCGGAGAGCGCGGTACAAAATTGTCAGGCGGGCAGCGCCAGAGGATTTCGATTGCGCGTGCACTTCTGAAGAACCCACCAGTAATGATCTTTGATGAAGCGACTTCTGCCCTCGACTCAGAATCAGAACTACTCGTGCAGGAAGCGATAGAAAGGCTGATGCAGAACAGAACTTCTATCGTGATAGCGCACCGACTCTCCACGATTAAGAATGCCGACAAGATAATTGTCGTGGAAGGTGGCCAAATAGTCCAACGGGGGAAACACCAGGAACTCGTCCGTCAGAAGGGTGGAATCTACAAGAGGCTTTACGAAATGCAATTCAGCGATTGAGAATTCTGCCAAACTTGTCACAGGCTCGAAAGAACAAATTTCTTCATTTTGTGCGGGATCATCAGAACGTCCGCAAAATCCTCATCGTGAGGAATGGATTGGTGGGCGATACCGTCTTTGTCACACCCGTACTGAGAAGATTGCGGGATAATTTTCCGGATGCCGTCCTGGACTTTGCCGCCAGCAATAAAAGTGTACCTCTTATGAAAGACGTTCCTCTTGTCGATGATGTCTTTCCAATTCCGGCCGATTATTCAGTGGCTTCGCATTCGAGATTTTTCCTCGGACTGCGGAAACGAAGATACGATGTGGTGGTAATACAGGAAGTAAATTCTCACTACGCGGCCATGGCTACGCTGACGGGAGGGAAATTTCTGGTCGGTTTTCAGAACAGTCTCGGATTTTTGCTGGATTATTTTGTCCCGCGACCGCACGGTGTGCACGCTGCTCTCGCGGAACTTGAGACGGTGAATGGGTGGACAACGCAGATGACTCCTCCTGCGACTGAGCTCGCTGTCAGCAACGAGGAGATGATGCTGGGCCGGGACATACTTGCTTCGTCCGGAATCGAGAGTTTCGCTAATCTTGTTTGCATTCACCCGGCATGCAGCAGTCCAAATTCCGACAAAGATTGGAAGGTTGAGTATTTTGCCGAGGTGGCAGATTTGCTTATTCGCGATCTTAAGGTCGATATAATTTTTGAAGGGATTGGATCTGAACGAGAAATGATCGACACAATTAGGTCCAAAATGAAATTTCCTGCGGTAACCCTGGCAGGCAAAACAAATCTGCGCCAGGTATTGGGAGTATTGAAGGCATGCCGACTTGTGATAGGACCGGACACCGGAACAATGCATCTTGCGAACGCCGTCGGGACGCCGGTCGTGATGCTGTTTGGACGGACTGATCCTATCGATACAGGGCCGTTCGATTGCACCGGTCGATCTAAGTTTGTACGAGTCGATCTGCCTTGTATAGGCTGCGTACACAGAACACCGGTTCCTGATCAGTGGGAAATTTGCAAAAATATCCGCCCGGTCTATTGCATGGAGCAGTTGTTTCCACAGATCGTTTATGATGCCGCGGTTGAAGCGCTAACCGGGCAAACTCGCCCGGATACGTTTGAAAGCAAAAGGAGAGGTGCTCATCAGGCTGAATAAGGAAATCCTTCGACCTTTCAAGTACGAAGACCTGACGCGGCTCGGGTCTGATGGAGATGGCGGATATATAGTCCCTGCCGACCAGATTAAAAGGACGAGGGTGTTGCTATCCCTTGGAATGTCGGACAACTGGGAATTCGAAAAGGATTTTGCGCAGCTGAATCCGACTGCCAGGATAATCGGCGTCGATCATACGGTAAATCCTCTTTGGTTCTTTCGCAGAGTACTGAAGTATACGTGGAAATTCATTTTGTACTCGGTCATTATCAACCGACAGAAACGCAGAAAGTACTACCGCAAGCTGAAGAATTCCACCAGTTATTTTTCATTCTTTAAAGGAGAGCACGTTCACTTGGAGCGTAGAGTCTCTGCCGGAAGTGAGAAAGTCGATATCAGCATCTCAAGAATACTGGAGTCTCTTTCCTCCACAGGTTACTTGCATGATGTATTTCTAGAAATGGATATTGAAGGTGCAGAGTATGAAATCTGGGAAGACATTGTGAAAAATGAAAATCGCATAAACTGCCTGGTCGGTGAATTTCATGATTTGGATACGCGGACCGAGGATTTCAATCAGTGCATGCAGGGATTCTCCGAGTTTTTCTACCTCATTCACATCCATGGCAATAACGGTGCGGCATATGACAGGACAAACGATTTTCCTTCCGTGGTTGAGCTAACCTTCGTCAATAGATCTCTTATTAGCCAATCTCCTTCAAGATCGAGTTACCGCTATCCTCGACCGGGACTCGATTTCCAAAACAACCCTGGTGAGCCCGATTATGAAATTGTACTCGAATAAGGAAACAACGATATGAAAGACCTCGTCCGTGCACTTAAAGTAAGCGACATAGTCCTTTTCAATATCGTTGCGATAGTCGGTATCCGATGGATATCGCTCGCGGCTGCGACGGGTCCGAGTTCCATTTCACTTTGGATCCTTGCGCTTGTTCTCTTTTTTATACCACAGGCGATAGCGGTAATATATTTGAGCCGGAAATATCCTGTTGAAGGAGGGGTGTATGAGTGGGCGAAGATAGAGTTCGGAGACTTTCACGGGTTTGTGGCGGGTTGGTGTTATTGGGCAAACAATCTGGTATACTACCCTTCGCTGCTGATCTCAGTCGCTGCTATTGCCGCGTTCATTTTGCCTGGAACGAGTGGGCTTGCGTCGAATAAATTATTTATCGGATCAATCAGTCTAGTAGTCCTCTGGATTGCGATTGGCTTCAATGTTGTCGGGGTAAAAGTAGGAAAGTGGGTCCAGAACGTAGGTGCAATCGGTACATTTATCCCGATACTCCTGATTGCGGGTTTAGCTGGAGTGATTCTTTTTCTCGGGAGGTCTGAGACTCATTTCACACTAGCTAATATTCTCCCGTCCAGGGTCGATTATGGCACGCTTTCATTCTGGTCATCTATGTGCTTTGCGCTTGCAGGCTTTGAGCTTGCAGCGGTGATGTCAGATGAGATAGTTGATTCGGGAAGGACTATTTCCAGGGCAGCATATATATCGGGAATTGGAATAGTACTGGTATATTTGATAGGGACGGTATCGCTTTTGGTCGGACTTTCTTCGAAGGATGTCAACCTTGTTACAGGACTTGTCCAGTCGATTCAAGAGCTTCAGGCTAAAGTAGGCGTCGGTGGATTGGCAAATGTTAGTGCGTTTCTGATAACACTTGCCGGGATCGGGGGGGCCGGAGCGTGGCTAGCGGGTAGTGCCAGGATTCTTTTTGTTACCGGAATTGATAATTACCTTCCAAAGAGCTTCGGCAAGATTCACCCGAAATGGAAGACTCCTCACGTCGCCATCATCTTCCAGGGACTCATCGCCACACTGTTTCTTATAATGAGCTTTGTAGGTGCGACAGCCGAGCAAGCTTATCTGGTATTGGTCGATGCCACGATTATCGTGTACTTCATCCCGTATGTCTACATCTTCCTGGCTGCCACACGCGCATTTATTCGAGAGTCGAAAGAGGAAGGGAAAGGACGACAAAGGCTGAAAATATCCGCGGCGGTTGTCGGAGAGTTCACAACGGTCGCGGCAATTGTGCTGGCGCTTTTCCCTCCCGAAGCCGGCGGTAATCCGATGTTGTTCTTCGTGAAAACTCTGGGCGGCTCCATTGTTTTCGTTTTGGTTGGCGTGCTCATCTTCTGGAATTCTACCAGGAAACGAATGCGATCGGCAGTTGCGTCTTGATTGCTCTCTCGGAGGCTGGATCGTTTCGAGTTAGTTGGGAGAGCTTTGAGAAATCGAAAGCTCCGGCTTCCGGCTGAAAAAAATGCCGCACAAGTTCAAATCACTGAATATATAGTATCAAATTCTCCTGGCGTTAAGTGATGGGGCACTTTCGATATGGATTTGCGCACGTGCCCCGCTTGATCGTTTGTGCATTACGAGCCGATGCCATCCTGGGGCATTCGGAGGTTACTTTCCAGTATAGTGCCTTCTTTGGGATTTTATGACATCAAGAATTGTTAGTTAATCTGATGGAATTGAAAAACAATCTTAGGAATGCGGGAAGTCCGTATCTGGAAGAAGCTGCGGATCAGCCTGTTCGCTGGCAGTCTTTTTCCGAGGAAGTATTCAAGATGGCGGCTCAAATGGACAGACCGATCTTACTTGACATCGGTGCAGTGTGGTGTCACTGGTGCCACGTAATGGACGAAGAGTCTTATAGTGACCAAGAAGTCGCAGGTATCATAAACAGGCTTTTCGTGCCGGTGAAAGTGGATCGTGACCAAATGCCTGATGTCGATTCGAGGTACCAGGCTTCGATTGGATCTCTCACGGGGGCCGGGGGATGGCCGCTCACAGGGTTTCTTACCTCGGAAGGGAAGGTGTTCTATGGCGGCACGTACTTTCCAAAACATGACGTAAGCGGACGACATGGGATGCTGAGTTTGTTGCCGCGCATTGCGGAGGTGTACTCGAAAGACCGTGCTGAAGTGTACAGAAGCGCCGATGAATTGTTCGAGCGTGTGAGTGAATATGAATCGGCGATTATTCGTGCCGGCAGAATAGAGGAGGAGATAGTTGAAAATGTAATCGAAGATGCAAGAAGAAGGTTCGATGATAAATTCGGCGGCTTCGGTAGCGGCCCAAAGTTCTTCAACCCCTGTTTGCTCCAATTGCTGATTGAGGAGAATAAGCACCGCGTAGACCCAACAATCAAGGGGATGGTCGATGTTACGTTGCGATCAATATCTATGGGCGGAGTGTTTGATCAATTGGGGGGTGGGCTTCATAGGTACTCTGTGGATCGGTATTGGCACGTGCCTCACTTCGAGAAGATGCTTTACGACAATGCCATGATGCTCAAAGTCTACGCAGATTTCTATGACGAGACCCTGGACGTAACGTTTCGCAAAACAGCCTCCGGAATAGCAGATTGGATGACGAGCGAGATGCAGTCAGAAGCAGGCGGCTTTTTTGCTCACCAGGATGCGGATGTCGGTCCGAAGGACGATGGGAGTTATTGGACGTGGACGAAATCGGAAGTCGTATCTCTTCTCACTCCGGAGGAATTTGCGGTCGCGGAAAATGTTTTCGACTTGCGCGAGGTCCCGGGAGATACGCCCGAGCTGGCCGACCGCAATGTGCTTAGAGTTGCAATGGATGATCTCAAGTCTGGCAAGGTGGCCGGGATTTCTAGGGAGCATTGTCGAGATCTGATTGATTCCGCTAAAATCAAGCTCCTTCAAGCCCAGAAGAATCGAAAGATGCCGTTTGTTGACAAGACCTACTTTGCGGATCGGAACGCCCTGGCTATCAGCGGTTTGGTGGCGGCATCGCTCTCACTGAAATCTCCTCAATACCTTGAAAGCGCGAAAAGATCTGCTCGGTTCGTCCTCGATGAAATGGTAGGCAAAAAGGGAAGAGTTGCGCACTCGTTCAATTCAGGATCCGATTTTCATATCGGTCTTCTTGATGATCATTCTTATCTTGGTTTGGCGCTGATTGATCTCTTCGAGTTGACGAGGAACGACAGGTACATCGACACGTGCGAGCGCATCGCGAGCACGCTCATCCAGAAGTTCGAGGATAAAGAAACGGGGGGATTTTTGGACCGACCTTTCGGAGAAAGTGGGGCAGGGCTTCTTACAAGTAAGCGGAAACCGATTGAAGATTCTCCAACTCCGTCGGGGAATTCCGCAGCGGCATTACTCTTCGATAGGTTGTACCTGTTAACCGACAATAAAGAATATTTTAAAAGCGCCACGAGAACACTTAATGCGTTTGCTGGTTCTACAGCGAAGCTGGGGATATTTGTAGCTAACTACGCTCGCGCGGTCAGACTACATCTCAGTATGGAGCGGGGATTGAACGGATGATGTCGGACTACGTTCCAGATGGGAGTAATATTGTTCCGCCGGCTTTGCTTAACTAAGTTCTGCTACTGGTTCTTGAACACTTTCTATTTGACCGCCGATTGAATTGGGTGTGACTATTTGTCTTTTCCCCGTATAAGGTCTGCGAGAGCCCTTCTCGCTTCTGTCGCATCTGACATGTTCACGTAAAAGACGACATCGGCAAAGCCGCTTATCGGATAGACGCCGCTTAGGTACTCGCCGGTGGTTCTATACTCGATATCTCTGCTTTCCAGTGCCATCTTTGCCGCTAAAATATCAGTCTTGTTGGAAGTGGAGTAAACCCTGACCATTCTGGATCTAGGGCCGCTACTCATCACTAAATTCCCTCCAGAGCATCCCTAAAATCGGTAATAAGATCGTCGGGATCTTCGAGGCCGACTGAGATTCTTACCATTCCTCCTGTAACATTCGCTGATTTCAACTCGTCTTCGCTCATCTTTATGTGACTTGTAAGGACGGGGATGCTCACGAGCGTTTCGACTCCGCCAAGACTGGTTGCATTTAGTGCGACCTTAAGATTGTCACAGAGTTCTTTGGCCGATTTGAGATCCTTCATCTCGATGCAGATCATGCCGCCGAAACCTGTCATCTGCTTCTTCGCAATTCTATAATTTCTGGACGAAGGTATTCCGGGATAAAACACTCTTGTCACTTTTCTCTGCCTCAAAAAGAATTCGGCAAGCCGCTGTGCAGTCTGATTTTGCCGCTCCACCCGTACTTGGAGTGTTTTCAAACTTCTATCAAGGAGATGCGCATCGATCGGATTTATGCAGCCTCCGAACGCCTTCATCGCTTCGCGAATCTGTTTGATGTTCTTCTTTGAAGAAATGGCAGCGCCTGCCATGATATCGCTGTGGCCGCCGATATATTTCGTGGCGCTGTGAACCACCACATCGACCCCCAGGGTCAGCGGATTCTGATTAATCGGCGACGCAAAAGTGTTGTCGACAATCGTCAGAGCTCCTGCCTTTGATGCCGACTTCACGACTTTTTCTATCGATACACAATCAGTCGTTGGATTTATCGGAGTCTCGAAATAAACCGCTTTCACCCGCGGGAATTTCTTGTGAAGTTGGTACAGCTCGTCCTCATCGACAAACTGAGTCTCCATACCCAGCCTCGGAACGAAATCGCGGAGAAACCGGTATGCCATCCCGTAGAGCTGTCGCTGTGCAACGATGATATCTCCTTCCTGCATGAATGCGAGAATGGTGGTAGTGATTGCCGCCATCCCGCTTGAAAAAAGGAGCGCATCTTCGGCGTTCTCTAGTGCGGCCAGTTTCTCCTCAACGTTCCTGATCGTGGGGTTGGAGTACCTGGTGTACAAATAGAACTCATCGTCGTCACCGGCGATATATCGATCGTAATCGTCGCTCTTCTCCACGCCGAACGTTGTGCTGGCGTAAATGGGGAAATTGGCGCCACGATAGAGCTTGTCCTTCCTACCATGTATCGCGCGAGTGGACTTTGCGATCGTCACTATTTTACCTCCCTGAGAAGTTCAATCATCTCTTTGACTGCCCTGTCAATTCCGACGAAAATAGCGTGTGCAATCAGCGCATGGCCGATGCTAAACTCCTCGATCTCCGGGATGATTGCAACCGGAACGAGATTTTTGTAAGTCAGCCCGTGGCCGGCATTGATCTTCAAGCCTGATTCGGCTGCAAACTTCGCAGCAAGTTGTAACCTCGAGAGCTGAACTCCGATGTCCTTCCCGACGGCATTTGCGTATTCCCCTGTGTGGAGCTCGACGAAGTCGGCGCCGGTATCCTTGGAGGCACGGATTTGATCTTCATTTGGTGCAACGAACAAGCTGACCAGAATCTTCTTTTCGTGGAACTTGCCGACGACCTTAGTCAGGCGCGCCCTCTGTGAGACGACGTCGATGCCTCCTTCGGTAGTCAACTCCTGTCTCTTCTCGGGGACAAGTGTTACAAGTTCCGGGACCACTTCGAGTGCGATCGAGATGATCTCATCTGTCGCCGCCATCTCCAGATCGAGTTTTGTCTTCAGGAGTTTTCTGAGCAAAAATATGTCGTTGTCCTGGATGTGCCTTCGGTCCTCGCGGAGGTGTGCCACGATTCCGTTTGCCCCTGCAATTTCTGCAAGGAGTGCTGCTGCCACGGGGTCCGGCTCTCTATCACCGCGAGCCTGTCTCATGGTCGCGACATGATCTATGTTCACCGAAAGTCTTTTCATAAGGGATCTCCCTTGATTTCGCTCCTGTCTGCGGTCCCCGCCGAAGGCGAGGGACTCTCAGGGGCACCGATGACTCCGTACCTTGAGCGCTGGCGTTGTATTTCGTAACAGATGATTCCTGTTGCTACTGAGACGTTAAGTGAGTCTATCTTACCGAGTCGTGGCACGGAGAAAGTGATGTCCGATTTCTCTCGAAGGATCCTCTTAACGCCGCTTCCTTCGTTTCCGACAATCACCGCTAGTGGGATTTTGAAATCGACATTCGTTATTTCAAGCGGAGAGTTGGCGGAGCTGGTAGCTATCCAGTAACCCTTCTCCTTCAACTGGACCAGCACCTGGTGAAGATTTGTTTCTCTTGCTATCATTATATGAAATGCCCCTCCGGCAGATGCTTTTATTACGGTTTCGGTTACCGGTGCCTGATTTTCTTTCGAAATGATCACACCATCAGCATGAAAGAATGCCGCGCTTCGCAGGATTGCACCGAAATTTTGGGGATCCTGGATGCGGTCAAGCATGAGAAGCAGAGGATAGTCCTTACTGGATGCAGATTGGAGTATTGTGTCTAAAGTCTGGAACTTCACCTTACTAATTATTGCGACGATCCCTTGAGCAGATTCACTTCGTTGCAGTCCGATTGTCATGTCGGAGAACTGCTTTGAATCGACGCGCGCGATCGGAACTCCCTGGCGCTTAGCAAGGGTATAAATTTCATTGAGGCTGCCGCCCCGGGCAGAATGGTACACATAAATTTTGGAGATGTCAGCTCCCGTCCTCAGCGCCTCGGCAACCGCGTTTCTCCCGATAATGCGTTCTTCAGTCAATTGGTTACTCCGTCTCTGCGAGCTTCCTGAGAAAAGACTTCTCATCCAGTTTAAACTCAAACAGAAGCTTCTCGTTAATAAACACTACCGGCACCTTGTCCCCGAACCTTTCGAAAAGGTCCGTGTTCGGTTCAAGTGTAATCTTTTCCAGGAAAAACTTCTTGTCTCGCTTCAGGCGTTCGAGTATGATCTCCGCCTCATCGCAAAGCGAGCAGCCCTCTTTTCTATATATCAAAACCTTTATCATGTGCTGAGTGCTTCCGTCTTTTGTGTGAAATAATTATAGCCGACAAATCCGATCACGATGAGCGGAACAGAAACTAGTTGTGCCTCACTCAGTCCAAAGAGCAGCCTTGGGTTCAGCCTGATAAATTCCACCAGGAACCTTTCGGTACCGGCAAGCACGAGATAAAGCATAGAGAGCGTACCGGCTGTCTTGAGCTTGGTTCGCATTCTCCAAAGGATCCAGAAGACGAATACGCCCGCCAAAAATTCATAGATTGGGGTGGGGTGAAGCAGAGTATCGATTGGAACGATCCCACCGGGATAGCTGCCCGCAATCGCCGGGAAATCCCTGAATGCGATTGAAGGTGGTACAATTCCACTAGAGTAATTGACACCCCACGGGAGCTTCGTAGGCATTCCGTAATCGCCGTCTCCCGAGAAATGGCAGCCCAGACGGGCCACACCGTATCCGATGGCAAGTGCGGGCACGAGTGCATCTGCAACTGTCAGGAATCTAAAACCTTTGCGCTTGGCAGCCCACGCGATTGCTGCGGTTGCGAGGAGGAAGCCTCCGTACCATGTTAATCCGCCTGGAGAAAACGCCATACCTATTGGATCTTTCAGGAAATCTCCCCAGTATTCCATCAGTGACAGAATCTTAGAGCCCCCAATTCCGAAAATGACGGCAAGCATGGTGACCTGATTCGCGAAGTCCACCCCGAGTCCCCTCCGCTTGAATTCTTTCACCGCGAAGTAGTTTGCGACGAGAAAACCGATTCCCATCATGAGCCCATAACTGTAGACATTGAAAGGACCGATCTTGAAGAGTACCGGCATCACTGTATCGCTTAGTAACCTACTGAGCAACAGGCTAACCTTCTAGAATTGCCCACTTGCTACGGTCGGTGAAAAGGTCGATAAACTTCCGCTGGTTGATCGACCGGAGCAATCTTATTCCATTATTTATGGATATCTTGAATTGGTTGACTTGCTTTCCGCGTCGATCCACAATAATCGTGTAGTTGCCGTTTTCCATATTTTCAATTTCGCAACTGCACATGGCGGGTCCTGAGCGTGGAAAGCCGGACATCGGCGTTCTAAGGCCCGCGATGTCGAAAAACAGTTTCTTACCGTCCTGTTTGATCTCCACGACCAGTTCATAGGGGAAATTTTGAAACTCCTCCGCCGTCCTGAAATGAAAAGCGATACCGGAGCGTTTCGTGAGTGTGTCTTCAAATGGCTCCACGAGGAGCTTGAATTCAACTGATGAATCGCCGCGCTGTATTTTCGGAGGTCGTCTTTTAGCCATTGATCTTAGATATCGAAGTAGCTTATCTCTTCTTCCTTAAAGAACTGCACGACTTCTGACGGACTCTTGGCAGTCAGGAGCTTTTTCCGGAACTCGTCTTTGTTCATGAGTCTTGAAATCCTGCTGAGAAGCTTTATGTGCGGACCGACCATGTTATCCCTTCCGACAAGGAGGAACAGGAGCCGCACCGGCTCTCCGTCCAGAGACTGAAAATCCACAGGTTCGCTTGTAACAGCAAATGCTGCAACGATGTCGGCAACTGCATCTGTTTTCCCGTGAGGGATTGCGAAACCTTTCCCGACCCCAGTCGACATGATCTTCTCACGTTCAAATATTGCGTCTCTTACTTTTTCTAAGTCTTTTATTTTCTTGGAATTCCCTAACAACTCGATAATTGAATTCAGGACTTCGTCTTTTGTCTTGCCGGGTAACTTGGTAGAAACAAATTCTTCTTGAAGTATGTCGCTAATTTTCATAATCAGATTTTCTCCGTTTTGTTCAAGAAACTCTTGCTGAGATGCCTGAGGACTGCCGGGCAGGTTGCCTGGAGGTTTTTCAACCGGCTGGAGTTAGTCGGCACTCACATTATTTATTGCCGGTCGCCAGCCGCCCATTCGTTTAACCATGAGACTATCTTGCCCTCGAAGTGGTCCGCAATCTTTTGTGCCTCCGGTTTCTCCACCGACTCTGCGTTTATATGAAAGAGTGCACGCTCTTTGTCCGGCAGCAGTAGTGCCCACGTGCCGTCGTCATAATTTACCTTTATCCCGTCCACCGTTTCCCGTTTTTCATGTTCGGTGAGCCTGATCAGTTTCCTCATTATACTCCCTTTTTCACTCCACGGGCAATCGATGTTTTTCTTTACCATGTGAAGTTTGGGCACTATCCCATCCAGCTCAGAGAAGGTGAGACCGGTCCTTGCTGTCATTTCGAGTATCTTGGCCACCGAAAACATTGCATCGCTTGCGAATAGGAACTTCGGGAAAATGAATCCTCCCTTCGTACCTCCGACAAAATCGAAATCGCCTTCGTAAGCAGCGTTCATTAATGCCTGGTGGGTCGCCTTGGTTCTAACAATCTCGACATTGTGTTCTGTCCCGACGAGGTCTACTTCGCGTGAGGCTGAGAATGGCACGGCGATGCGTTTTGTCTCGGGGTGTGATACGAGAACCAGTTTTGTAACAAGGGAGAGGAGGCGATCTTCGTTGATAAATTCTCCCTTCTCGTTTACGACGAAGACTTTTTCTGCACCGGCATCGAACATGAAACCGAAGTCGTAGTTGAGGGATTTAACGATATCCTGAAGCTGTTTCAAATCATCTGCCAGCTTCAACTGCGTGCGCGTAAGCTTCTTCGGATCAAGATAAGCGTTAAGAGCAACTACACTGGCATTCAACGATCCGACAATGGTGGGGAAGAGAGTTGATGCTACTCCATGAGAATAATCAATGACGATGTTGAATTTCTTCTTGCGGATGCCGTCGATGTCCAGCGCCTTTATGAAGTCCTCACGATAACTTTCATTCGTTCTTTCGGGGAAATAGATGTCTCCCACCGCGTCATGTTGTGCGCGGCCGATCTCCTCACCGAAAAACAATCTCTCGATGCCCCTGACCCTGGATGGTGCCAGGTCCCTGCCGTCACTCCCGAGGAAAATAATGTCCGTCAAGTCCGGATCCAGCGGACTCTTGCGGACATGGATTCCGCCTGCCGCTTTACCGCTCCTCAACTCGTGTCTCACGATAGGGATGGGCTCGTTCCTTAGATCGTACACATTAGCTCCAGCCGACATGAACCCGACTATTAGCGACCTGTTTATCATACGGCTTACGGTGTCGGAGTCCCGGCTGCAGATTGCGTACTTTCCGCTTCCGATCAGTGAGCCAAATGCTGCTCCAAGTTTTGCCGCGAACTCCGGATTCATCTCGATGTTTGAAGTCCCGGTTACGCGGGCATCCGTGAAAAGAGTCGAGAGCCACTTATCCTCCCAAACGAGACTTCGTGAAAGAGTTGCTCCAGCGTCTACAACTTTTTTTGGCCATAGCTTAACATTAGGCCTGATGTGCGCTCTCTTTCCGACAATGCATTCATCGCTGATAAAAGCATTCTCTTCGATTATTACCCGCTCTCCGATTATTGTGCCGCTCCCGATGACATCTCCGGTTATCGTGGATCTTGATCCGACCATCACGTTGTTCCATAACACGCTTCTGTTGACGGAAGAGTATGATTCTATAGAACAGTTGTCGCCGACGACGGTGTCGCTCAGCTCGACGTTATCGCCTATGCTCACGTTCTCGCCGATTATGACAGTACCTTTGAGCCTGATATTCTCCGGCGGTTGGAATCCCGCGGGAGCAAAAACGTTACAGCCTTTGTATTGTAGCTTCCGTCCGTTGATTGCAACGCTGACTTTGTTATAAAGGCAATCGAGTTGTGCTTCGATGTATTCGTTTAGATTTCCGACGTCGCGCCAATAACCCTCGGCAGTGTAGCCGAACAGGGGCATGTGTTCTTCCAACATTCGTGGGAAAAGTTCTTTGCTGAAATCATACTCTTCCCGGAAGGGCACCATTTCAAGAACGTCCGATTCCAGCACATATATGCCGGTATTCACAGCGTCACTAAAGACTTCACCCCAGGTGGGCTTCTCAAGGAACCGCACGATCCTGCCGTCGTCGCTTGTTATGACGAGTCCAAATTGCAGCGGGTCGGGAACGTGAGTAAGCACCAGCGTCGCTTTGGATTTTTGCGCAACATGATATTCAACGATCTTGCTGAGGTCAAAGTCTGTCAGGACATCGCCGCTTATGACTAGGATCCTCGACCCTTTGAGGAGATCGTACGCATTTCTCACGCTTCCCGCAGTTCCATAGTCGGCATCAGCTTTCACATATTGGATATTTGCGCCGAACTGGGTGCCGTCGCCAAGAAAATTCTTTATGACATTTGGATGGTAGAAGACAAGAACCACTATGTCAGTAATACCGTGTTTGACCAATAGTCTGACAATATGTTCGATCATGGGCTTATTCATGATCGGTACCATCGGTTTTGGAATCCTGCTCGTGAGCGGGCGAAGTCGCGTGCCAAACCCGCCGGCCATGATCACAGCCTTCAACATCTGGTTTCCATTGCTCCTTGAAGAAAACTCGGTCAAATATAAACCTGGGGGGGGCTAAAATCAAGTAAATGCCCATCCGATCACCCCCGAACTTTACGGAAAGCGGATGCTGCCGACGTGTGGTTGTTTCGAGAACGAGATTGTGCGCTCGCATGAGCATCATCTTCCTTACCGAGTTCTGTGTGATACGGATAGTCTCATCGAGTCATTCCACCGGCAAAAGTAGCTCGCTACCCACTTGCATAAACAATTGGATATCTCGTAGAACTGGTTTATCTTGGAGTCAACCTTTAAGTCCATCCGGTGAGGTGGATAAGGTCCTGCCTCTGCTACATCGCCTCACACGTGGATCAAAAAGGTAGAAGGAATATGTTCGAATCTCTCCCGCGTAGATGCCTTCGGGAAAGATTATAGTTTAAAATTGAACCTCAAAACACGCGGTTAACATGCGGACCATTGCTTTGAGATTTTGGAACTGGATTTCTTCAAAACTTATGGCTCTAGATTCAGCTTTTTTCTTGATGTTCACCAAGAAGATTGAGCAGGAGGAATATGAAAGTAAAATCAAAGATTGCTGACCAGCAGCAGATGTCTCGCTCGCTCGTGAGGCTTTCACATGAAATAATTGAACACAACAAGGGTGCGAAGAATCTTTGTGTAATCGGAATAAAGACGCGTGGAGACTTTCTCGCAAAGCGCATTGCCGAGAAGGTTTCTGAAATTGAAAATTTCAAAGTTCCGCTGGGCACCCTGGATATTACTCTGTACCGGGACGATGTCAGACAAAAGCTCAAATTGCCGGAGCTGAAAAGAACTGAGGTACCTTTCGATATCACGGATTTGAACGTGGTCCTGGTTGATGACGTTCTTTTCACCGGGAGAACAATCCGGTCTGCGCTCGATGCACTGATAGACATTGGAAGACCGAACACCATCCAGCTTGCGGTCATGGTCGACCGTGGGCACAGAGAATTACCGATTAGCGCCGACTACGTCGGAAAAAACCAGCCCACTGCAGTTAACGAATCGATAATTGTCCATGTGGCTGAAGTTGATGGTGTAGACGAAATACTTCTTGTAACGGAAGAAGCTTGAAAGGGCGGCGATGACACAAGGAATGAACAATCTTCTCGGTCTGAGGGAAATGTCCCCGGAGTCGATAGTGGAAGTGCTGGATACGGCACGAAGCTTCCGTGAAGTCCTGGAACGGCCGATAAAAAAGGTACCGACTCTGCAGGGAACAACCGTAGTAAACCTGTTTTTTGAAAGCTCCACAAGGACCAGGATTTCATTTGAGCTCGCGGAAAGGAGGCTGAGCGCGGACGTGGTAAGTTTCGCGGCAAGCGGCAGCAGCGTCTCCAAAGGAGAGACACTCAAGGACACGGCGAGAAACATCGAGGCGATGAAAACGGATGTGGTTGTGATACGCCACTCGTCGACGGGTGCACCGCATTTTTTGTCCAGGTTACTCAAGTCGCCTGTGATCAACGCAGGCGATGGGATAAATGAACATCCCACGCAGGGCCTGCTCGACATGTACACAATGCGCGAGAAATTCGGGGAGCTGAAGGGACTCAACGTCTGCATTGTAGGTGATATCGTCCACAGCAGGGTCGCGCGATCCAATATTTTCGGCCTCACGAAACTGGGTGCCAATGTCGCAGTGTGCGGACCGAAGACTTTAATACCCGATTATCTCGATCAGTTCGGTGTAAAGACATTTTTCGATATCGATGAGGCGATCGGTTGGGCCGACGTCTTGAATGTGTTGCGCATCCAGCTTGAAAGGGAAGCAGGAGGAAATTTCCCATCGATACGAGAATACCGCCTCTATTGGGGAATAAACATCCATAGGTTGGAGAGGGCGAAGCGCCCTCTTGTAATAATGCATCCAGGGCCGATCAACCGAGGCGTCGAACTCGATGCCGACGTGGCGGATGGAAATACGTCGCTGATTCTTGATCAGGTTACAAACGGAGTCGCCGTCAGAATGGCGGTTCTATTCTTAACAGGAGCAAAATCGTCATGAAATTGTTTTTGAAGAATGCGAGAGTTGTAAATCCGGCAGAGGAGCTGGACGGAGTCTTCAATATGCTCATAGTGGATGGGATGATCCAGGAAATCGGAAGCTCGCTTGGCGGTAACCCGGTCAACTACGAAATAGACTTGAATGGAAAGTTTGTTCTGCCGGGACTCTTCGACATGCATACTCATCTGAGGGAGCCTGGACAGGAATATAAGGAAGACATAGCCTCCGGTGTTGCTTCCGCAGCAAACGGCGGTTTCACGGGCATCGCGGCAATGCCTAACACCGATCCGGTTGTCGACTCGGCCGACGTGGTGAAGTATGTTTTGGATCGTGCAAGAAACTTGGGCCTTGTGAATGTTTTTCAGATCGCCGCGATCACTGAAGGGCGAAAAGGTGAACGTCTCTCCGAAATGAAAGATCTCGCCGAGGCCGGTGCCGTAGCATTCAGTGACGACGGCTCTGCAGTGGCAAACTCTCAGGTGATGAGGCTTGCGCTAGAGTACTCCTCCATGTTGAACAAGCCTATCATACAACATTGTGAGGACCACGATCTCACGAAGTCTGGTGCCGTGAACGAAAGTCCGGATACAATTCGATTTGGGTATAAAACTCAGCACAGACTAGCCGAAGAGCTGACCCTCAGCAGGGACATTAAACTCCTGGAGGCTTTCGGCGGAAAATACCACGCCGCTCACGTGTCAACCCTCGGTTCTGTAACAATTATTTCCGATGCAAAAAGGCGCGGCGTATCGCTTACCTGCGAGGTAACTCCGCATCATTTGTTTTTGGATGACAGCATGCTCTCAAATTACGATTCGGATTACAAAGTGAATCCGCCTTTGAGAACGAAGAGGGATTGTGTAGCATTGGTGGACGGCATTAGAAATGGCGTAATCGATGCAATTGCGAGCGACCATGCTCCACACGCACCGCATGAGAAGGAAGTCGAGTTTGATGTCGCCCCCTTTGGGATGATCGGACTTGAAACGACCGTCGGTGCAGTGATGACTAAACTCTACCATGAAGGCGGAATCGCGATTCGCAGGCTTGCGGAATTGCTATCGGTAAATCCAAGGATGATACTCGGAATACATCTTCCGACATTTGCACCGGGATCCAAAGCGGAGCTGACCATCATTGATCCCGACGTCGAATGGTCGGTAAACCTCAACGAGTTCAAATCCAAGAGCAGAAATACGGGTTTCAAAGGATGGAGGTTTAGAGGAGCTGCGGTAGGCATAATCAACGGAGAAAGATTCTACCTTTCCGACAAGTTGAAATAGTGTGAAAGACAGGTGCCCGGCCACAGTGTGTCAGGTTTGATGGAACGATCAACTGGATGCGCGTAATCGGTAGACGCTCTTCGAGAGTCACTAGCCGAAGGTCGCCTTCTGAATCAGTGCGTCACTCAGAAGAGCCAGGTACTGGTCTTTAGGTATCTCAGCCGCTCCGAACATCCGGAGATGCGGAGTGATGTACTGAGTGTCAAGGAGAGTAAAATTCTTCGACGCGAGATGCATTATTAAATATGCAAGGGCGACCTTTGAAGCCCCGCTTTCTCTGCTGAACATCGATTCACCAAAGAATGCTGAGCCAAGAGCGACTCCGTACAACCCACCGACGAGTGAGCCGGAGTTTAATGTCTCTACGCTGTGCGCATACCCCAGCTTGTGCAGTTCTAGATAGCTCTGAATTATTTCTTCGCTAATCCAGGTTTCATCTCTGCTTGCACATCCTCTTATTACTTCCTCGAATCGGTAATCGATCCCAATCCTGAATCTATCTTTCTTCAGCAATTGCTTCGTGGAGCGCGGGATGTTGCGCTCTGAGATTGGGATAACGGTTCTCGGATCAGGAGAGTACCATGATATGCTGCCGTCACTGTCTGCCATGGGAAAATATCCCATTGCGTAGCCTCGGAGCAGAATGTCTGTGGGTATCAACTTCATATATCAATTTATTTTATTTCCCAATCAGTGGAAATACTAAGATGACTTGTAGGTCGATTAGGTATTCTTTATAATCAATCATTAAGATGTCGGGTAAGCGATCTGAATGGACTAGTAGGTGATGCTGTCCGTTTCCTCATATTTCTGGATAGCAGTTATGTTTACGGCTGTTTTTTTCCCCGGCAATATAGTGAATGCTCAGACGAGCTGGGTTCCCGTTCGGGGCCCATACACAGGCGTGATCTCCTCTGTTGCGGTCAACTCTCGTGGAGTATGCTTCGCCGCTGATCCTTTCTCGGGCATTTACCGCTCGACCGACGACGGGTCAAATTGGGCTAATGTCGGCTCGGGTGTTATTTGGTCGACCGTTTCAAGCCTGGTTGTTGACTCTTCAGACTACCTATATGCCGCTTCAGTATGGAATGGCCTTTTCGAATCTGGCAATAACGGGGCGACCTGGACAAAGAGCTCGTTGACCTCGGGGGCGATTACGGGCATGGTCCTTCGGGATAACAGTATCTGCTTTGGCGGATTCAACACGGTATCGATCTCCTCAGACAAGGGACAAAGCTGGCGATCCTCAAACGTCTCTCCATGGAACATTGCAGTCATTTCACTTGCAGAAGACCATAATGGAAACCTGTACGCGGGACTGCAGGTTGTCAAGCCGAGGAACGCAACTCCTTACGGAGGTGGCGTATACATTTCTTCTGACTTCGGGAAATCGTGGAGTTACTTCGGGATGGCGCTGGACAGCGTGAAAGGCATTGCGGTCGGGACTCGTAACAATGTCTTCATTGCTACACCAGGCGCAGTCTATTCGTCCGCGGCGGGAGACTCGAATTGGGTGATCAATATTGTCGGACTACCCCACTCAGAAATCGGCACGCTCACCAATTCATCGAACGGTGACGTGGTTTGTACTATCGGTGGTAGCGCTTATGTCTACGATGAGAATTCCGGTGCGTGGGACGTGGTTCTCGGGAGCGGATTATCCTCATCTACGATAACAAGCATTCACTACGACCCGGAAGGTGTAAGCTATGTCGGTACAACGAGGCAGGGTCTATTCGAAATGACTGATCCGAAAAAAGGTTGGGTGCAGTGCGGCGTTTCGCAGGCGAGTGTTAGCTCCGTGAATTTCGGACTATCCGGAACTCTGTTGGCCGGAACAGAAGACGGGATTTACCTGCCAGTATCAAATACCGGCTTCTGGAAAATGGAAAGCGATGGCCTTAGTGGTGGAAAGGTCTACAGTGTCGACACACTTAATGGTTCATCGGGTATGCTGGCTGCGACTTCTGGGGGTATCTTCTATTCAGGTGACAGCGGGACTTCCTGGCTCGAGAGAAGTCAATGGTGGACTTATGACATAACGCAAGGATACGCCGGTACGCTTTATGCCGGAACTTCGTCGGGAGTTTTGGTCTCCACTGATGGGGGATACAACTGGAGTCACCTTGCGAACATAGGGTTTCCTATAAGCACAGTATACAGCGTGTTCGCTCGGTATTCGCAAGTTTTTGCCGGGACTTCAAACAACGGGGTTTTCTTGACCACTGACGGCGGAAGCTTCTGGACCCAAACAGGTATATCTTCACCTTTAATGTTCCACTCGGTGAGAGCGCTCGCTCAGAGGACTCTGATATTCAAGACGGACAGCACCGTGTATACGAGTTTCAGCGGGCCGATTTACGCCGGCACTGACTCGTCAGGTGTCTTTCTTACAACGGATATTTCCAGTGATGATTGGACACACGTTGCAGGAATTACAGTTTCAAGTATTGGCTCATTCTACTTCTTACCTGAGACCCCATCATTATACCCGTATCAGAATCAAAAGATCAGCCCGATGTTCGTGGCGACCCATGATGGAGGAGTGTTTGTCTCAACTGACGAGGGACAGACGTTGGGGACCATGAATAATGGGCTTTTGAGTTTGAACGTCTCTTCACTGGCGATGGACCAACAGGGCATCTTATATGCTGCCACCGACAGTGGTATATTTCGGACCGTTGGGCCTGTCACTGCTGTTTCAACCCCTCTTCAAGAACCACCACGAAGTTTCTCCTTGAGTCAAAACTATCCCAATCCGTTTAACCCGACAACCAAAATAGAATATGCCTTAAGCAGTAAGCAGTATGTAGAGCTGTCTGTCTTTGATGTCCTCGGCAGAAAAGTTGCCACGCTCGTGAATCAATTCCAGAATCCGGGTGACTATTCCATTGAGTTCGACGGAACTAAATTTCCGAGCGGTGTGTATTTCTACCGGCTGGAATCCGGACCCAATGTTATTACCAGAAAGATGGCATTGATCAAGTGAGTCCGGAGACGAAGAGGTTGAGATCAAAAACCAAAAGTGAAAAGTCGGAAGCCAACGGGTGGCTGATTCCGCGGCAATCTATCACCCTTTTTCTTGCTTTCGGCATTTTGGTCTTCGGTTCGGTTTTCTTAACAAGCTGCAACCAGCCTTTCCAGCCTATCGTAAACTACAAACCTCAGCTTGCGATGTACTCTATACTTTTCGCCAATAAGCAAGGCGTGTATGTCAGACTTTTTTCGACTACCGGCTCAATAGATGGAAGTGTAAACAACCGCGTTCACGGTGCGGAAGTTGGATTACTTATGAAGACTGTAACCTACGACACCGCGGGTTACGACACTGTCTGGACAGAGGAATTAGACAGCGTTTCGTATCGAGATACATCCTACTATTATTACTCACCTATGATGATCTCTTCTGCCGGATTCTACGGAATTGTGGCCGAGAAATCCGGTTACCCTCCCGTTTGCGCGTTTGCTACTGTACCATATAGCTTCGTAACAATTCCGGATTCAAAGTCTTACGCTGCTCTCCGCTTTCCGGATAGTGTAGACTATAACCCCTATTTCTGGATCAACCTCGGGGGCTCTGTCGCGTACTTTCCACAGATCTTCATCGAGTATCGTGGCTTCGACAGCACCGGCGCTTTCCACTCGGGTTTCATAAATGCTTCCGGCAGTACACCAACGGATCCATTCATCCAATCAATGCAGTACGGAGTACAATATACCGTAGATCGATTCGTTTATTCTTCTCAGTTCGACGAGGTGAGACGGGTGGCCGGCAATCTGACGGAAGTGCATTTCTATGTGGATGTAGTAGTAACCCAGTTGGACGATCCGCTCTACAGATTTTACATAACATCGGGAAGATGGTACAACCCGCTGGCTATGAGAACCGATAGACCTATCTACAGCAACGTAATCAACGGAGAGGGAATTGTTGGCGGGGCTGCTGTCGATACCACCAGGATATTTCTATATTGAAAACTTTCTTCAAAATAGTTGTTCTTATTGCAATATTATCGCCGAAGATTCTGGCCCAGGGTAGGCGTGTCACCGTCCAGGGAGCCGTCGTCGACAGTTCCAACGGGGAGACTGTGCCTTATGCCACTATACTGGTCGTGGGTACTTCTTTTGGCACGATGGCAGATATCAACGGCTACTTTGTGTTGAGAAATGTGGAAGCCAGCGGGCTCTCGCTGCGAGTCAGTGCAGTGGGATATGAAACGAAGGAATTCTGGATAAGAAAAATCACCGGGCCCGGGATCACTCTGCAACTTGAAATTCATGAAGCTCCGAAAACGCTTCCCGGTGTCACCGTTACCGGACAAAGAGCAGCCGGACCGGCCGGGATGGTAAGCACGACAGTAATTACGCCTGGCACGATGCAGAAGAATGTCGGCATCTTCAAGAATGATGTCGTCCAGTACGTTACTCAGCTTCCGGGAGTTGTTACCGAAACGGGAGTATCGAGCCAGTACTTTGTCAGAGGAGGCGGTGCGGATCAAAATGAGGTCCTGGTCGACGATATGCCCGTCTACAACCTTTCGCATGCCTTTGGCCTTTTTAGTTTCGTTGATCCGCTTATAGTGAAGGCGGCTAAGTTCAGTGCCGGCGGATTTCAAGCAGAGTATGGTGGGAGACTCTCTTCCGTTTTTGACATTCAAACCATCGACGGAAACAATCGTAATTACAACGTACGCGGAACGTTCGATCCACTTGCCTCCGATATTGAAGTTACAGGGCCGCTCTCAAAAGGCAACAGCAGCTTTATTGCTTTCTTCAGGCGACCGCTTTATCAAAATGCTCTCAATAGGTTTTATTCTCTCGACCTGCCGTTCAATTTCTATGACGGTTTTGCAAAATTGACAGGAGACTTCAACGGCACCGGACACATCAGCGCTGAGTATCTAACCAGTGCGGATAATATTACTTCCTCGGGTGGCTTCTACGGCTCACCAAGTTTCAGATGGATGGATAATTGTGGTGAAGTTTCCGGAAACTATCTTTTCGGTGATCAATACAACATGCAGTTCGCCGCAATGTACACAGCTTACAAGAGCGAGCAGTTGCCGAACGGGGCACTGGGATTCTACCACCAGCTTTCGGAAATAGAGACACCTGCGATTTATGTGAACCTCGTTTCCTATACGATGGCACGCAACGAGCTCCAGCTTGGCTTTAGATTTAGTTTCCCGACATACTCGTACACTTTCACAAATACCTACGGCAGCATAGTTCAGGAGTCCGAAAATCAAGTGGAACCCGATGCGTGGGTCACTTACCTCTTCAAGATCGGCAGCCAGCTTCATCTCGAGACAGGTCTCAGGTTTGACCTCGTGAGAACGTTCGCTGCGATTACGGGATCCGGAATTGGATATCTTGCTGAGCCGCGACTTTCCGGGTCCTTCAACATTACCTCGGATTTATCAGTCTATGGCGCATTCGGAGTGTATCATCAAGGGGTTATGGATCTTAATGATGAAAACTTGGTCTTCTCGCCCTTCAACCTGATTGCTCCAATCCCGGAAGCATATGGAGACGAATCCGCGACACACTACATCATTGGAGTTAGGGTCTCTCCAAACATCCTCACTTCTATCAAGGTGGAGGCTTATTATAAAGATTTCTCTCGCTTGCTCGGCATAAACCGCGACAAAATCTATTCTTATGAACCTGATTACATAACAGGTGACGGCAATGCTTACGGATTGGATCTTAGCGCAAAATATGACGTCGAGAAATATTACATCGAAGGGAGCTACTCTTACGGCATCACAAAGCGCACATTCGACGGCATAACCTACTATCCACGATATGATCTGCGAAATCAGGTCAGCGTTTCTGCCGGTTGGCAACCCGCTGACAGAGTTTGGATCAGAGCCAGGTGGAAATTGACAAGCGGGCTGCCGTATACACCGGTGGATGCATACTACGGAATCTTGCTGCTTGATCCTTACGACCTTCCTTATTATTCCAATCAGCCGCCGACAAAACAGGTTGCGTTTGGTCAGCTAAACACTGCCCGACTCCCGGGGTATCAAAGCCTTGATCTGAGTGCATCTTACAGATTCGAAGCTCTCGGCGTGCCTCTTACAGCGACGGGTACCATCATCAATCTCTACGATGTCAAGAACGTCTTTTACATTAACAATATTACAGGGCAGGTGGTCTATCAACTTCCGACAATTTGGAATATCTCACTTGGCTGGAGTATTTGACAAAATAGCTCACTTGCTATTGTTGCGCCGCTTGGATATATTTCGAGCGTAATTTTTAAAAGATGCCAATATTAAGAGACGAACTACCAACAACGAAATTCTTAATCAGAAATTCGCTAGCGGGCAAGAATATATGAAGTGTTCCGGATTTAAACGGAACACTTTTTTTTTCTACCTGGCGGTGTCCGTGAATGACGGTGAATCGGTTATTGTCAGATGACAATCGGTGACGCAGTCAGTCTTATTGGCTCCAGTCTCCCGATCGAATTGATGGCGGACAAGGACAATGTCGGATTGATTGCCGGTAATTACGACGACGAATGCGGAAGAATCAGCGTGACTTATGAATTAAACCGGGAAGTCATCAACGAAGCCGTCAGGAATCAAGTAGACCTCCTGGTTACTTACCACACTCCTATATATAGAGCGGTGAAGTCCCTGACAACATCTATCTCCCACCCGAATTCGTTACTTGAAGCCGTTCGCTCAAAATTAAGTGTCTTCGCGATCCATACCGCGCTTGACGTCGTTAAAGGCGGTCTTAATTTCGACTTGGCTGAGCGACTCAATCTTAAGAGACTGCGATTTCTTTCTCCCCTGAGAGATACGCTGTTCAAAGTTGTTGTTTTTGTCCCCGAATCTCATGCTGAATTAGTCAGACAAGAAATGTCGGCTGCTGGTGCAGGGAGAATTGGTAACTATTCCAATTGCTCTTTCAGCGTTGACGGCGGTGGGACTTTTCTGGCAGGCGAAGCTACATCACCGTTTGTTGGTGAAATGGGGAAATTGGAATTTGTTAACGAAACCAGAATCGAATTCGTTGTGGAGAAGCATTTGCTGAATGCTGTTTTGAACGCGATGCTTGATGCACATCCTTATGAAGAGGTTGCGTACGATATCTATCAAGTCGGAAACCTTTCTTCAAATCTTGGATTTGGGGTGGTGGGGGAGCTGGAGAAGCCGGAAGGCATTAGAGAGTTTCTAACCCGTTTAAAGAACAGGCTTCAACTTGATTTTGTGAAATTGTCCCGCTTTCCGAATGACAAAGTGACTACAATTGCTCTTTGCGCCGGTGCAGGTTACGCCTATTATAGCGATGCCGTCAAAGCTCGCGCCGACGTATTTATAACGGGTGACATCAAGCACCACGATTTCAGGGAAGCACAACTGCATTCTACTGTCCTTGTGGATGCGACACATCAGGGAACTGAAAGGTTTGTACAGGAGCTGATGCACCGGCTCATAGGTAAAATATTTGAAGGTAAGGCGGAAGTGGAGTCAAGCGAACAACGACTTGAGAATGCACTGGTTTTTTGATAATGATTAGGAGAATGCGGTGGTTGTAAAGGATAAACTTAAAACTCTGTACCAGCTTCAGCAGGTCGATCTTAAACTCGATGGCCTGCTTGAAGAAAGAGGAGATCTACCCGCTGAAGTTAACGAGCTCGAAAAGAAGATAGCGGTGCTTAAAGATCAGATCAAAGAAAACGATGATTACCTGAAAAAGGCAGTCGTTAGGAAGAAAGAAATTGACAAGGAACTGGACGATGTAAGAAAGCGGATCGACAAGTATACCGAGATGCGCATTAAAGTCAAAACCAACCGTGAATATGATGCCCTCAGTAAACAAATCGACAACGCGAAAGAAAAGTTGCAGGACCTTCACAAGGAGCTTGAGGGAATTCAAGCAAAGGAGAGTGTGTCGGCAAGAGATTTAGAGAAACTCCGCCAAGAACTTGAGCAGGAGAGTGAGACTTACTCCTCCAAGAAAGTTGAACTTGAAGAACTCGTTTCCCTCACACACGACGAAGAAAAGCGGTACATCAAAGAGAGGGAAAAATCCGCTCAGAAGATTGACAAGCAGACGCTTTCCAGGTACGAGATGATAAGAAAAGCTACCAAAGGAAAGGCGATCGTTCCAGTAGTTCGCCGTAATGCTTGTGGAGGTTGCTACAATGTGCTGCCGCCCCAAAGGCTCCTTGACCTTCGGCAGATGGAGAAGATATTCATCTGTGATCACTGTGGAAGGATATTAGTCCCCAACGAGATTGTCGAGGAAACCTCTCACGACAGCTAATGGATTTTTGGGGGGCGACCCCCGAGAAGTTGAAGTGGTTGGCTTAATGAGGCAGGGTGCGATACCCGTCCGGAGGCGATTGTGTTATTTCCGCAATGCTTTCTTTCGAGGTGACTTCTCAATGGTGAATGGCTTACGTCGGGCATTTGGAGAAGAAGACCTTTTTTGCGAATTTGATGAGTGGACGGACTGTTTTCGGAAGCAGTTTCGAGCGGCATCGTTTTGGAGCGAGCCAGGCAGCCGTTCCGGCCGCATTTTCAGTGCGGTCGGGAAGGAAAGTCCGAACTCCGTATGGCAACAGGCTCCGGCGGTCATGAAGATCGCTGGAGGCGGGGCGACCCGACGGAAAGTGCAACAGAAAATAAACCGCCCCGTGAGATATATCTCTATGTTAAGAGTGACTAATCTTGAATTTGAATTGTCTCACGGGGTAAGGGTGAAAAGGCGGGGCAAGAGCCCACCGGTCCTGGTGGTGACACTGGGACGCATGGCAAACCCCCTGTGGAGCAAGACCAAATAGGGGAGGATCTCGATAGGATGCTTTCATCCTGTGGAGAACGAGTCGGCCAGATTCGTCAGTAACTTTCTTGACAGGCTTCGTGCCGGTCAAGAATTGTTGAAACTCCCGGGTAGGTCGCTTAGATAAATGGCTGCCTCTCCGCCTCGTGCGGAAAGACAGAATTCGGCTTATCGGCTCACTCCATTTTGATGATGACTTGAGAAAGATCTGCACAACTAATGAATTACACTTGGAAACTGAACAATACTCCAGATGAGAAAAACGTTTTACTCCTGGCTGGTCAACTCGGAATTATCCCGGTGGTCGCACGACTTCTGGTACAACGTGGACTTGAATCTCGCGAAAAAGCGAATCAGTTTTTCTATTCCACCCTTGAGGATCAGCATGATCCTTTCCTGATGGATGGAATGGAGAGTGCGGTCCGCAGAGTCTTCTCGGCCCTTGAGAGGAATGAGAAGATGCTCGTCTACGGCGACTATGATGTCGACGGTACTACCGGAGCCGCTTTGATGTATATGTTCTTTAGAAAGTTGGGTGCCGATGTTGAATACTATATTCCCGATCGGTTGAAAGAGGGGTACGGGATTAGTACGACTGGTGTCGACTTTGCTGCTGCGGGGGGCTACTCACTCATGATAAGCGTGGATTGCGGAGTCGCTGCCGGCAAAGAGGTCGCGTATGCGACATCCAGAGGTATAGATACGATAATCTGTGACCACCACGAAGTAGAAGCGTGTCCCGACGCTGTCGCTGTCCTTGATCCAATCAAGCCCGGCTGCAACTATCCTTTCAAGTACCTATCAGGATGCGGAGTTGCTTACAAGTTTGCGAAGGCGATCTCCATTCGGCTTGGGAAACAGGAGTTGCCTGATGAGTACATGGATCTTGTTGCAATTGCCGCAGCTGCCGATGTTGTCCCACTTGTGGGTGAAAACCGTATCTTTGTCCAGGGAGGCTTCAACGCTATCGCGCGTCGACCACGAGCGGGAGTGAAGGCATTGCTCCAGAGCTCGCGAATCGACCCGGTGCGTTTGACCACCGGACAGGTCTCCTTCAATATTGCTCCGAGGATCAACTCGGTCGGACGGCTCGGAGACGCGAAGCGTGCTGTGGAATTGCTGATAACGGATAACGAAGAGGTTGCTACTGAGTTTGCGCAGGTACTTGAGAATGAGAACGCGCACCGTCGATTGCTCGACGAAAGAACGTACAACGAGGCGAAGGATTTGGCTGATTCCATCATGGCCGTAGGGATGCGCAACTCGTTGGTCTTGCATAGCGAATCTTGGCACCCGGGCGTCATTGGAATCGTCGCCTCTAGGATTGTGGAGACTTTCTACAAACCTACTATCATGCTTGCAACGGTAGATGGCATCACGCGGGGAAGCGCACGAAGCGTTGTCGGGTATGATATCTTCAATGCGATCAAAGAATGTTCGGATGTCCTGCTTCAATTCGGCGGCCACAAGGTTGCTGCAGGCCTGGCCCTTCTCCCTGAAAACCTTGATCGTTTTGTCGATCTGTTTGAACAAGTGGTGACTAGAACGATCACAGACGATATGAAAACACCGTTCATAGGAATCGATGCAGACCTTGATCTCAAAGATGTTGATGCGGGTTTCATGAAGATGCTGAAGATGTTTGAGCCATTTGGACCTCACAACTCGAAACCGGTTTTCCGGACTTCTAATGTGTTTTTGATGGAGTCACGGATTGTGGGCAGCTCACACCTTAAGATGAAACTGAAAGTCAACGGAGTAACATTTGATGCGATAAAATTTAGAAATGGTGACAGTACAGTAAAACCGGGAACGATGCTGGACATTGTGTACTCGGTGGATGAAAATCACTATGCAGGTAATGTATATTATCAATTGCAGTTAAAAGATTTTAGAAACTCTTCTTCGAGTTATCGCCCAAATTGAAGCGGTTTTGAAGAAGAAAGTCTAGGAGAATTAGACATGTCTGGTCATAACAAATGGGCAAAAATCAAACACAAGAAGGCAGGGACTGACGCACAACGCGGAAAGCTCTTCAGCCGTCTGATCAAAGAAATAACCATTGCCGCAAGAAACGGGGGAGGCGATCCCAACGGCAATCCGAGGCTTCGCCTTGCGATTCAAACTGCCAAGGGAGCAAACATGCCAGCGGATAACATTAAACGAGCGCTTCAGCGCGGTACGGGAGAGCTTCCAGGTGCCGTTTATGAAGAGCTGACTTACGAAGGTTATGGTCCCGGCGGCGTTGCACTGATGGTGGAGCTTGTCACCGATAACAAGAACAGAACTGTTGCTGAAATCCGTCATATACTGGATCGCAATAACGGGAAGCTGGCAGAAACCGGTTCTGTGGCATGGATGTTTCAAAAGAAAGGATCCATTGAAGTTCCCAAGTCGGGCGTCAACGAAGACGATCTTATGTCGATAATACTGGATGCCGGCGCCGATGATATGCGAGCCGAAGACGATTATTTCGATGTAACGACGTCTGCTGAGACGTTCGAGGCAGTGAAGAAGGCAATTGAAGAAAAAAGTGTCGCGATCTCAAATGCCTCGCTTCAGCTACTTCCACAGAATACAGTTCGCGTCGAAGGTAAAGAGGCAGAGCAAGTTCTGAGACTCATGGAAGCCCTCGAGGATCATGACGATGTTCAAAACGTTTACGCAAATTTTGACATCGACGACAGCGTTCTGACTTCCCTGAACCAGTGATCTCGCATGATCGTCCTTGGAATCGACCCGGGTTCTCGAAAGACAGGATACGCCGTCATCAGGGCTGAGAAGTTCGAGAAAACGCTTTTGGATTACGGGACGATAGCGTTGACAGATCTCAATTCGATGCCTGATAAATTGGTGCGTATCTTCGAAGGGGTTAGATTTATCCTGGGCAAGTTCGTGGTGGAGTCGGTTGCCGTGGAGGCTGGATTCTACGGGAAAAACGCACAGAGTGCCTATAAGCTTGGATATGCACGAAGTGCTGCAGTTCTCAGCGCGGCACTCGAGAATATTCAAGTGGTGGAATACTCTCCGCGAAAAGTAAAGCAAGCGGTTACCGGCGACGGAAACGCATCAAAGTCGCAAGTCAAATACATGGTGAAGTCCATATTACATGCCGATGACTCCGCTGCTCTCAGGGAGGATGAGGCTGATGCGTGCGCGGTTGCTATATGCCATTTGCAGAGTTCAGGATTGACTGGCCCCACATATAGGAATTGGAAAGACTTCGTTGCAAGGAATCGACACCTGGTTGTAAAGAACCGTCTCCCTTCCAGGGTATCCGGTTAGGGGTTGGTTTGTGATCTATGCGCTCAAAGGACGGCTGGCAGAGAAGAATCCCACAACATTGGTCGTGGACGTCGGCGGTGTTTCATACGAGGTAAGTGTTCCGTTGTCCACTTATGATGCGATTGGTGCCGTAAATCAGGAAGTTTACCTTTACACTGTTCTCGTAGTCAGGGAGGACGACATGCAGCTGTACGGTTTCTCCACGCGAGATGAAAGAAGGCTCTTCAAGCTCCTTACGAGCGTGAACGGGATAGGTCCAAAGACAGCTGTCGGATTGCTCTCGTCAGCATCTGTGGCCGACTTGTGTGGATTTATTTCCAGCGGGAATTCCCAGGGACTCATGTCGATGCCCGGGATCGGCAGGAAGACGGCTGAAAGGGTCGTGTTGGAACTTCGTGATAAATTGGAGAAGGTCGAGATCGCCGTTGCTGCAGACGAACTCCAAGGGAGAGAAGATACCAGATTCTCGGCGATTGACGCACTCCTTGCGCTGGGGTATTCGCGTCTCCAGAGTGAAAAAGCGCTTCGCGAGGCTCTGAAGAGAGACGCTGGTGTGATCAGAACGGTAGAAGAATTAGTCAGGGCTGCGCTCAAAGAGGTGAAGTGAACGCGTGTGCAAACGGGATGCACGACCTGTGCGCGCCGGCTCATGATGGTCTGGACTCCATACCCGGGCGACTTCCTTAGTGGAAAATGCGGAGGAGATTGTCCCTGCCTTCGCCAGTTGGACAAGAACAACTTTTGAAAATCTATTAGCCACAATTATATTTTTAAAATGAGAGCGACTCGCGCAGAAGTAGACCTATCCGCGATTTATACTAATACAAAGCAAGTTATTTCTAAGGTAGGGCAGAAAGTCAGGGTATTGGGTGTCGTGAAAGCAAATGCCTACGGGCATGGGTTGGTTCAAGTAGCGAAGACGCTGATAAAGTCAGGAGCAACCTATTTTGGTGTTGCCCTCGCCGAAGAAGGAGTTGCTCTTCGCCAGTACGTGGATTTGCCGATTCTTGTGTTTTCTCCTCCCACCGATGAGAACCTGGAATCGTATGTCAGATTTGATCTTGATGCAACTATTAATTCGATGGAAACGGTGTATGCGCTGGACGCTTTTGCCAGCGGCGTGGGGAAAAAAGCGCGAGTTCAATTAAAGGTGGATACCGGCATGGGAAGGCTGGGTTTTTTTCCTCGAAATGCTGTCGAAGCCTTTAGAGCTATCCGCAATCTAAAGGCAGTCACTCTGGTTGGTGTTTACTCCCACTTCGCGACCTCAGATGAGTCAAACAAGGAATTCGCTAAGCGCCAACTGGGCTCTTTTAAGAATGTGGTCGCAGCTATGAAGGACCTTGGGGCGATGGGACCTGTTGAGGGGCAGAACGAAAATGCGGCAGGCTCGCCGATCTTCCACATGGCAAATAGCGGAGCAATCTTGGACTTGCCCGGTTCGTACTTTGACATGGTCAGGCCGGGGATCATGACGTATGGCTACTATCCTTCCCTTGAAACATCTCAATCGGTACAGGTGAGACCTGCCTTTGCTTTGAGATCTAACATCGTCCAGGTGAAGACATTCCAGCCGGGGACGAGCGTGAGCTACGGCAGAAAGTATTTCACGAAGAAATCGGAACGCATCGCTGTTGTTCCAATAGGCTACGCGGACGGATACACAAGGCTGCTGACAGGTAGAACGTCTGTTCTCATAAGAGGAAGGAAGTTTCCGGTGGTGGGGACCGTTACGATGGACCATATTATGGTTGGTCTGGCGGACGATTTTGAGATTCAAGTGGGAGACGAAGTCACTCTCTTGGGTCGAAACGGCGACCTGGAAATCTCTGCGTGGGATCTCGCGTCACAAATTGGAACTATACCCTATGAGATTCTATGCATGATAAGCGGCCGTGTACCGCGAGTGTATCTCAATACTGATTCTTCCATAACAGACTAGGAACCACAATGCGTGTCTATGCTGTGATAATGGCGGGCGGAGTCGGATCTCGTTTTTGGCCGAAAAGCCGGGAAACAATGCCCAAGCAATTCCAGGAGTTCTTCGGCGATAAGTCTCTGTACCAGCGCACATATCAGAGGATCCTTAGAATAGTTTCACCCGAAAATGTCATTGTTGTCACTAACGATGTTCAGCGCGATATAGCAGTTAATCAGCTTCCTGGGATTCTTGGAGAGAACGTCATAGCCGAACCGCTTGGACGAAATACGGCACCGTGCATTGCAGTCGCTGCATCCGCCATTTCCGCAACTACCGAAGACGCTGTAATGGTTGTGCTCCCATCGGACCATTTGATATCCGATGAAGAGAACTACATCAGTCAACTTAAGGAAGCAATCAGGCTCGCCGACAAGGAACACGCACTCGTCACTTTGGGAATCAAGCCGACGCATCCGGAAACCGGATTCGGCTACATCCACTGTGATAGTAGCAACACAGATCCGGAGATAAGCACTCACGGAGGACGACGAGTCCTGGAATTCAAGGAAAAACCCGATCAGGTTACAGCCGCCAGGTATTTGGAGAGTGGAGATTATCTTTGGAACAGCGGCATGTTCATTTGGCGCGTAGATGTTATCCTTGATGAATTGAAGAAGAACCTGACTCACTTTTCGGACTTTTTTGTACCTCTGAAGGAATCATTTAAGACCAGAGTTTTCAACGAGACGTTGAAGGAGTTCTACCTTCGGGTGGAGTCTATATCCGTGGACTACGCGGTCATGGAGCGGGCAAAGAATGTCCTTACCATACCAAGCAACTTCGTTTGGAGCGACGTAGGTTCCTGGGACGAGACGTATAGACTAAGTGATAGAGATTCAGCAGGTAATTGTTTCAAGGGTGATATTGTCGGTGTGGAGAGCAACAATAACTATGTTTGGTGCGAGGAAAAGCTTTTCGCGCTGGTGGGTGTAAACGATATGATAGTTGTCGAAACGAAAGACGCAGTCTTAATCTGCAGCCGTGAAAAATCTCAGCGGGTCAAAGAGATAGTTGGCATCCTGCGAAAAAGAGGCCGACAGGATTTGGTCTGAGTGTGATGGTCTCTGGCGCTGCGGGTTGTGATTTGCCGGATATCGAAGCGGATAGAACTTCAAATGTACAATAACCGCCGGATCAGGTGTTCTCATCGCTCACTATACTTCTTATGTGCTGCCTCTGTTGTGTATCTGGCAAGCTGCTCTTCGGCCGTGCGTTTCACCTCATCGACGTCTGGTCCCGAAAGCCCTCCGACCTATTCTCCCCCTGGCCCCGCGGGACATCCTCTTCTTACTATCGTTGGAGTCGCATCATATTATTCCGAAGGCTTCAATGGGAATCTAACCGCAAGCGGGCAAGTTTTTAATAAAGATGCGCTGACCGCGGCGAATCGTGAATTTCCTTTCGGTACTATTCTGCGCGTCACGAATTTGTCAAATGGGAAAAGCGTGGAAGTAGTCGTGAATGATCGGGGGCCTGTTGATAAATCAAGAATCATAGATTTGTCCGAAGCTGCCGGCAGAGATATTGGAATGATACAATCGGGGATCGCGCGCGTCAGAATTCAGGTACTTAAATGGGGGCCATCTAATACGGACGAGCAAACCGGGAAATGACTTCTTGATTCAAGTGGTATCTAAGGGTAGGTCTGCCAACGGCGCACACGGCGTGCATGAGAAATGAAGTTGTGGTGCCACACGCTGCGTGCCTTTTCTTATTCGTCAATCTACATTCGCTGGAGGCAGCAGGCGTCAGTTGAGTGACAGGCTGAAGGGTTATCTAAGTATATTTGTTGCGGCTTCTTTCTGGGGATCCTCCGCCACAGCGGCGAAGTTCCTTTTCCAACATGATGTGACTCCACTATTGGTGATCGAATCCAGAGTGATAGTTGCCGCAGCGATTCTTCTTATTTATTTCTCGGTGCGAAATCGAAAAATGCTTAGGTTGGACTTGCGCGATCTTGGTGGGTTCGCGCTCCTGGGTATAATAGGAGTAGCGGGTGCAAACTTTACCTACTATATGGCAATTCAGAAAACCGATGTGGCGATTGCCATCCTCATGCAATATACTGCTCCTGTACTTGTCGCAATTTACGTGCTGATAACCAGAGTAGAGCGGATAAGCGTTGCGAAAACGGTCGCGATTATACTTGCACTTACAGGATGCAGTATAATGCTCGGCTTGTTCGATTCGCATGTCCACATACGATTTACCGGTGCAGTACTTGGGATGCTCTCAGCTATTTGTTTTGCATTCTTCAATGTGTATGCGAAGACCGCACTTAAGAAATATTCGGTTTGGACCGGATTGACTTTTACCTTTACGACAGCGGCCGTCTTCTGGATCCTGTTTAATTTTCTGACCAGGTCTGAATTCTCAATCAGCGGACCCGGTGAGTTAGGTGCTCTCACAATTTTCTCGCTAACTTCAGTGCTGGTCCCGTATTACTTCTTTTTTGTCGGCCTGAAGTATCTTCTCCCGTCTACGGCTGTAATTGTCTCGAATCTTGAGCCGGTAGTTGCCATCTCCACTGCGTATTTGTTCCTCGGAGAGCGACTGCGCATCTTGCAGGTTGCCGGCGGCTTACTAATAATTTCCGCAGTAATACTCCTGGAGTTAAAGCGAGAATGAGATCGGAGCGACGAACAGAAAAGATATTAAAGGTGGTGAAGGAATCTCAACCTGACCTGAAGGTTGTTCTTGAGAATATTCACGATCCTCATAACGTGAGTGCTATCCTTAGAAGTTGTGATGCCGTTGGAGTGAGAAAAGTATGCCTCATTTACACGTCAGAAATATTTCCGAAGATTGGAAGACAGAGTTCTGCGAGCGCCACGAAATGGGTCGAAAGAGAGAAGTTCAAATCAGTCCAGGACTGCTACGGCAATTTACATGACGACGGTTTTACCATTGCCGCTAGCGTCCTTTCGGAGGATTCTGTTTCCATTTTTGATGTCGATTTTACTCGGAAAACAGCGGTTGTGTTCGGAAATGAGCATCGCGGGGTCTCGGAAGATGCCGCGAAGCAATCCGACTTACGGTTCAAGATTCCGATGCGGGGAATGATCCAAAGTCTGAATGTGTCTGTAGCGTGTGCGGTGACCCTCTTCGAAGGACTGCGGCAGAGGATAATCGAGGGAAGACCGGAATCCCACAGGTTGAGCGAATCGGAAATCTTCACGATCGTTGAGAACTGGCTCAAGAAATAATCGGAAGTAAGCTTCGGGTCTGGGAGGTCACTATCGAGCGCAAGGAAGTGGTGTCTCAATTTATGTTTTGCCCAAACCGCGGAGATCGCTAAGGTGCGTTAGAGATCTTTTAGCGATACAGAGCTTCGCGCTCCTTGCGATCATTGCGGTTCGTTTACTTTTCTTCTCTGAAGTGAGATTCAAATTAGAGCACTTCCCGGAAGGGGCTGTATTTGACTTTCTCCAATGTATGAGCTAAACTTTTATCAGTCGGAGGAAGCAATGGCTGAGACTTTAACTCTCAAGAGTCTTCTGCAGGAGCACACTATTGAGGGTGAGCTTTATGAAAGACTTGATAACGACTGGGTGTTGTGCAACGCCTGCGGACATAGATGTAAGATAAAACCTGGACGTGAGGGCATCTGTAAGGTGAGATACAACCAGGGGGGTAAGCTTTTAGTTCCGTACGGGTATGCGGCGGGAATACAGCTCGATCCGATTGAGAAGAAGCCTTTCTTTCACGCATTACCAGGTTCGAACGCTTTGAGTTTCGGCATGCTTGGATGCGACTACCATTGCAGCTACTGTCAGAATTGGATAACGAGCCAGTCAATAAGAGACCCTGCAGCGCTCGGCCAACCCGAGTTCATCGAGCCTGAGAAGATTGTGGAGATCGCGCTTGTTTACAAGTCCCCTGTCCTTGTCTCTACCTACAACGAGCCTCTGATAACGAGTGAATGGGCAGTGGAAGTGCTGAAACTAGGAAAGCCCTATGGCATTCGCGGAGCTTATGTTTCTAACGGCAATGCAACACCGGAAGTCATCGATTACATTGCTCCCTATGTTAGCCTCTACAAAGTAGACCTGAAAGGTTTTGATGCAAAGAAGTACAGGCAATTGGGAGGCCGTCTCGAAGTCGTGCTAGATACGATTCGTTTATTGAAACAGAAAGGTCTGTGGGTTGAGATAGTCACTTTGATTGTCCCCGGTTTCAATGACAGTGAAAGGGAGCTGCAATGCCTTGCAGAGTTTATCGCATCAGTTTCACCAGAGATACCCTGGCACGTTACGGCATTTCACCAGGACTACAAGATGATGGACAGGTCGGGCACGAATGCCGGAGCGATCACATCTGCCGCACGCATCGGCAGGGAAGCGGGTCTTAAATTTGTCTACGCAGGTAACTTGCCCGGGAGAGTGGGGAAGCTTGAAAACACTTATTGTCCGCGTTGCTCTGCGCCGCTCGTTGAGCGAGAAGGCTTCAGAGTTTATAGGAACCTGATCGTCGACGGAAATTGTCCAAGGTGCCGAGAAGCGATTCCGGGAATATGGCACTAGAAACTGGACTGAGCGCGGATGATAAGCGCGAGCTCCTTAGGATCGCGCGCGAGTCCGTTGTTGCAATAGTGTCTGGGCGGAAGTATTCTGCGAGTCATTCGGGGAGCCAGGCTCTTAATGAAAAGGCGGGAGCCTTTGTCACGCTGCATGAAAAAGGAGAACTGCGCGGTTGTATCGGATTTATAGACGCGCGGTTGCCTGTCTGTGAAGCCGTTGCCGAAACCGCGGCCAAAGCTGCTGCGAGCGATCCACGGTTCGATGCAGTGACCCCATCCGAACTTGAACAAATCGAGTTGGAAATTTCCGTGCTTTCGCCATTGAAGAGGGTAACTGACCTTGAGGAGATAATTATTGGCAAACACGGAGTCATGGTCGAGCGCGGGTTCTACCGGGGTCTGCTCCTCCCACAAGTTGCAACTGAGAACGGTTGGAGCAGAGATGAATTTCTGAAATATTCATGCATGAAGGCCGGTCTCGACGGCGGATGCTACAAAGATGCTGGGACTCGCATAAGCATTTTCTCAGCGGAGGTATTTAGTGAGAAAGAATGCGGGCTGATTCCAGATGCCGGGATTGGTGAAGAATCGCTCTGAAGTGCGACCACCAGCGGTTGCAGGTATGTTTTATCCATCTGACAAGTTGGAGCTGGAAAGACTCTGTAGGGATCTCCTCAGTCGCGCTGGTGAGTATGTCGCTGGGTTTTCAGCGGGAAAGGTGTTCGGCATAGTATCTCCTCACGCAGGCTATCCTTATAGCGGGTTTACCGCAGCCCATGGTTACTCACTCTTGCATGAAGGTCAGTTCAAGTGTGTGATAATAATATCACCAAGCCATCGTGAGTATTTTGACGGGGTATCAGTGTATCCAGGCGTGGCGTACTCCACGCCTCTGGGAGAAGTGGAAGTTGATCGTGACCTCCGTGAGACTCTGCTGAGTACAGTTCCCCCGGGATTGCTCACTGAATCTATCCTCGGACACAGATCAGAACATGCATTAGAGGTACAACTCCCGTTTTTGCAGGTTCAATTGAAAAACTTCACGCTCTTGCCTATTGTAATGGGAGACCAGAAGCCTGAATACTGTCGTGCATTAGGAGATGGACTCGCAAGAATTGTCAGAGATCAGAACATTTTGGTTGTGGCAAGTTCTGACCTTTCTCATTACCATGACTACGATACAGCAAACGAGATGGACGGGATCTGTATTGAGCACTTCAAAGCGCTCGATAGCGATAAGCTGTTGGATGACATCCATCTGGGGCGATGCGAGGCGTGTGGCGGTGGTCCAATTGCGTCTTCGCTGGCAGCTGCGAAAGCATTGGGTTTCAGACATGGCGAGAGTCTGTATCACTGTAATTCTGGAGACACTACTGGAGATAAATCAGCAGTGGTTGGATACTTATCTGCATTGATCTCGTGAGGTTGATGGCGCGCAGATTTGTAGTGGTAGGCCCCGGAAGAGTTGGGACAAGCCTTTGCCTTGCCTTGGGGAGTGTCGGGTTCAAGTGTGTGACTCTCGTTTCACATCGCAAGTTGCACGCAAAAGGGTTGAGACTCCACTTTCCTGCCGTTCAACAAGTTGTTTCTGTCAGACAAATACGTGATGACTTTGATTTCATTCTCTTGACAGTCAGGGATGACGAGATTAGAAAGACTGTAGGAGATCTCGTGCGCATTGCAAGCATAGACTGGCACGGTAAGGTAGCCCTTCAGACAAGCGGCGTGATTGAGGTCGAGGCATTATCGAAGCTCAGGTCAAAAGGTGCGAGCATAGGGTCGCTTCATCCATTGTCTCCCTTTGCCTGTAAGTTTGCACCGAAAATGGCGCGTGAAATCTTCTATGATTTTATGGGAGATAAGAAGGCACTTGAGTTAGCTAACACTATCGTCCATAAGCTTCATTCAAAAGTCGTTGTGTTGAAATCGGAGAAGGACCGAACGACTCTTCACACCGCAAGTGTCTTGTTGTCGAACTTTACTGTCATTGCGTCAGTTGCCGCAGAACAGTTGATCAAAGAAGTCGTAGGCACGGGGTCTTCAAGATTGTTGACAAAAGACTTATTGGCTAACACGGTGAGGAACATAAACTCCACAGAAGGCATCGGCGCGCTTACGGGGCCACTGGTGCGGGGAGATGCCGAGGTAATAAAGAAGCACCTCAAAGTGCTTGAAAATGAGCCGATCCTTTTGCAGTTTTACAAGTCAGCGGCATTACTTGGGATCGAATCGCTCCTGAAGACAAGAATCAAAAGAACTCAAGCCTCTAAACTAAATAGCATCAGAAAAATTCTGGAGGGGAAATGAAATGGAAGGCTCTCATCGCCAGCGGGGGAAAAGGAACCCGACTGAGGCCAATTACTCACACACAGAACAAACACCTGATTCCCATCGCCAACAAACCGATCCTGCACTATGCTATTGAAGCTGCTTCGGCAGCTGGGATAAAAGATGTCGGAATAGTCACAAATGCCGACAGCGATGAAGTACCGCGAGCTATTGGTGATGGTTCTAAGTGGGGAGTGAGAATCACTTACATTTTGCAGGAGGCTCCGCTCGGCCTGGCGCACGTTGTCAAAATCGCAGAGGATTACATAGGTGGCGACAACTTCGTCTTCTATCTCGGTGACAACATGGTCGTGGGCGGGCTTAATAAATACCTGGACGCATTCAGCAAGAGTGGTGCCAATTGCTTCCTGACTCTCGCTAAAGTCAAGGACCCTGAAAGGTTTGGTGTGCCAGAAATAAAAGACGGCATGATCGTGCGTGTGGAGGAGAAACCGAAAACTCCCAGGAGTAGGTACGCGGTTGCCGGCATTTACATCTATGACAGCAGTATTTTCAAGGCCGTGAATGACATAAAGCCGAGCGGCAGAGGTGAGTTGGAAATCTCTGATGCCCATCAGTACCTGATCGACCATAAATACAAAATAGGGTTTTCAGAGATTACAGGATGGTGGAAAGACACCGGTAAGCCGACAGATCTCCTTGAGGCGAACAGGCTCGTTCTTGAAAATACGGATCCGCTGATTGAGTCAGGTGTAGAGATCGATGCTGGAAGCGATATTGCGGGAAGAGTAGTGTTACAAAAGAGCTGCAAAATCAGAAATAGCAAAGTCAGGGGGCCTGCGATTATCGGTGAAGGATCTACCATAGAAAACGGTTATATAGGTCCCTTTACCTCCATCGGGGCTGGTAGTTACGTTGCAAACAGTGAAGTTGAATACAGTATTATACTGAAGGGTTGTAAGATCATAGACGCGGGGATGAGGATTGAAGGGAGCCTTCTTGGAAATGATGTTGAAATCGTTCGGGCTGACGGTAAACCTCGCGTCCAGCGTTTCATGATAGGCGACCAAAGCCGCGTTGAGGTTGCCTGACTGAGAAAGGGAGTGCAAATGGATTTTCAAAATGTGATATACGAAAAAAGGGAGCATGCGTCGATTATTACGATCAACAAGCCAGACCGACTGAATGCTCTTAGCATCGCCGTCCTTGACGAGCTTGGCAAAGCACTTGACATGGCGGAATCGGACGCTGATATCGCTGGTGTGGTGATTACAGGATCGGGAGAAAAAGCCTTCGTCGCAGGAGCAGATATCTCTGAGCTTAGTAAACTCGATGTCCTTACCGCCAGAGTTTTTGCTGAACGTGGACAGTCGATCTTCAACAGAATAGAAAAGTTCGGTAAGCCGGTAATTGCGGCCGTCAACGGGTATGCGCTGGGAGGAGGCAGCGAGCTGGCATGGGCATGTCATATGAGAATTGCCTGCAGCGCAGCTAAATTCGGTCAACCCGAAGTGGGATTGGGGTTGATACCCGGTTACGGTGGCACGCAGAGGCTCACTCGACTGGCAGGACGCGGCTTCGCGACACAGATTATAGTCACAGGCGAGCAATTTGATGCGAACACCGCTCGTGATTTGGGGCTGGTGAATAAAGTTGTTGAACAGAGTGAACTCATAAGTGAGTCGCTCAAATTAGTTGAACAGGTCCACAAGCGAGCTCCCTTCGCAGTGCGGCTCGCTCTCCAAGCGATAGATGCATCTGTGCAGCTTCCTCAGGACGAGGGGATGAAAGTCGAAGCACAGCTCTTTTCGTTGTGTTGTGGGACAGCCGACCAAAAAGAAGGTACATCCGCATTCCTCGAAAAACGCAAGCCAGTATGGAAAGGGAACTGACTTACTTCGGGAGTTTTGCAGAATTCCATCAAAGGATTTGATCCATCATCTTGCCTATGTCGCCGGCGGTAGAGGACAGCGGAGAGGGAGGGATGAGTTATGGTGTTGACGCAACTGCAGCCGAGCAGTTCCAAGAATCATCCGTGCCACCTTCTTTCTCCAGGACCCGTTTTGTAAATTGTCATGCAGACTATGAGTGATCTAAACGAGAAGAAAAGAGTCGTCGTTGCAATGAGCGGCGGAGTAGATTCGTCGCTCGCAGCGGTATTGATGGTGGAGGCAGGCTTTGACGTAATTGGGATTACCATCAAGACATACGATTATGAAGACGTGGGCGGTAACGACGGCCGTGATTCGAGCTGTTGCTCGCTTGATGGAATTAATCTGGCGAGAAGCATCGCGGCTCAATTCAAATTTCCACACTATGTTTTCGATTTCACGATGACATTCAAGTCAGAGGTCATCGATGGATTTGTGTCGGAATACCTTGCCGGACGAACACCGAACCCGTGCGTGATTTGCAATCGAAAAATAAAGTGGGAACATCTCTTGGAAAAAGCCAAGAGCTTAGGCGCGGATCACGTTTGTACCGGGCATTATGCAGGTGTTAGATTCGAACCTTCGACAGGAAGATACGTTTTGTCGAAGGGGAAGGATGATGGCAAGGATCAATCATATGCACTCTACGGGCTGACACAGGAGAGTCTAAGCATGACCGAATTTCCCCTTTCGGGAATGACTAAGAAGGAAGTTCGGGAGCTATCGGCGAAATATCGACTTGCCAGTTCTGTCAAACCGGAAAGCTACGAGATTTGTTTCGTCGCAGATAATAACTATGCCAGGTTTTTGAGAGATGCCGTTCCCGGACTTGATACAAAGATTTCGAATGGAGACATAGTGTTTAAAGGCAAAGTCGTGGGCAAGCACGATGGTTATGCTTTTTATACGATAGGGCAAAGGAAGGGTCTCGGAATAAGTTATCAAACTCCGCTCTACGTGAAGTGGATTGACCCGCTGCGAAATGTTGTAGAGGTCGATACTGATGAGACCTTGTACTCCACAGTACTGCTTGCCGAGCGTGTCAATTTCGTAAAGTATGAGCGCGTTCCTGAAGATAAAATTTTCAGCGGGAAGATTCGGTACAAAGACCCGGGTGCAGGCTGCCGGGTGAAGAATCTCGGCGACGATCGGATAGAGGTTCGATTCCTTTCTCCTCGCAGGGCGGTAACCCCCGGACAGAGCGTTGTCATATATGAAGGGAATGACGTTATCGCCGGCGGGATAATTTCGAGAATCGTTGAGTGAGATGAAAAAGTATAAGATCCTGATTGCTGATGATGATGAAGCACACAGGAATCTTCAAAAGATTTTGCTGACGCAGGCTGCACAGAGAATTCAAGCTGAGCTTGATGTCGTCGAGACAATAAACAGCGTAGAAACTAGAAGAGTGCTCGAACATCAGAAATACGATCTCATCATACTCGATAACGAATTCAAGGACGAGCTGCTCCGTGGTCATTTGCCGGGGATTGCAATCCTGCAGCTTATGAGGAAGGCCGGACTTAACATTTCATCCCCTACCGTTTTTTGCACCGGGGACCCGTATGATACTTTAAAAGCCATGGTCGAGAAGCATGGGGCGGTCTACTACTCGAAGTCTTCTGAAGACGCGGATGAAATGGAGCGACTTTTCGCGCGACTTCTGGCGCCGTGAACTATTTCTTCAGCACCAAAACTATGTGCTGGGCCTTGTCGGTTAAGCGAATGAATATGCGGTCGAGTGTTCTCCAAACCCACAAGGGAAATCTTCTAAGTAGAGTCGGAATGCGCAGCATAACTAACACTTTGCTCCCAAAAAGGTATGACTGTATCGTCGCCATTGGAAACATCGACGAAAGTCCTTGTGTATCGAAACTGTGAAGGTGAGCATTCAGCGGTGTCACTTTGTTGCAGTGAATGCAAAGTGAGTACTTGATTCTTTCTTTGTACGGGGTAGACACTATAGCTTTTCCACCCGGCTTCAGAACTCTCCATATTTCTCTCGCTGCCAGGGCGGGATCATTCAAGTGTTCGAGAATCTCGGATGCAATTATGAAATCGGATGAGCCGTCTTTGAACGGCAGATAGTTTGCGTCCGTCACTACCGGTGATGAAGTGTCCGATTTCAAAGACACGAGGTTCTTGAGTGATAGATCAACGAAGTATATCCTGTCATGAGGAACAATCCTGGTCCAACCATTTCCGCTTCCGATGTCGATGATGGTATTCTGTGATCCCGCTAATTTCGCGGTGAACTTATGGAAGAGGATTTCGTATGCGTCTTCAGCGCGGTCTTGGATGTCGAAGTAGTCGAAGTTTTCTGCGTCCAGGCGATAATGACAGATGTAGTTGCTGCAGCGGTTCAACGGAGCGTTTTGTTTAGTTCCTTTGCGAATGCGTCATATCCGTCTTTGTCGAAAAGAACGAAGGAAATGTATTTGACGCTCTTCGATGTACTTAGAAATTCCTTTGCCTCGTGTACCATTATCGTCGCGGCATCAGAGAAAGGGAAGCCGCCGACGCCCGTTCCGAGGGCAGGAAACGATATTGAGGGGATACCGCTGTTCTCTGCTAGTTCCAGTGAAGATCTTGTCGCACGCCGGATCTTGTCTGCATCGGTCTGGAGGTCCTGTCCCATCACGGCTGCGTGAATCACAAATCTTGCCTTGAGCGAGCCCGCTTTGGTTAAGACCGCTCCTCCTACCGGTTTTGCTCCATTCGCCATGGCCTCGCTCTCTATCTCGGAGCCGCCACGACGCTTAATCGCACCGGCGACGCCTCCTCCCATCCAGAAGTGGTTGTTAGCAGCGTTGACTATGGCATCCGTCTCGGATTCCGTTATATCGCCTTCAACGACCTCAATAATCTTTCCGTCCGCTTCGATGCTCAGTTTCATCTTTTCTGATTCAAGGGTAATTTGATAACTACTCGCGTTCCCTTTCCGGACTCGCTTATGATTTTAACGTCTCCCTTGTGCTCATCTACAATCCTTTTCACGATCGCCATTCCGAGGCCTGTGCCATGTTCCTTCCCATATGTGACAAAAGGCTCGAAGATTCTCTTCATCACTTGCTCGGGAATTCCAGGTCCATTGTCTGCCAGCTCCATTATCAGGCAGCCGTTGTCGTCCCTGGCCCTGATAGTGAACTCACCGCCGGTCGGCATCGCATCTGCGGCATTCGTGGCAATGTTCATAATAACCCGGTTAAGTCTGTCGGTATCTCCCTCGATCTCGCCATGATAAGAACTTTCATTTACCAGTTTGATCTGTCTCTTTTCAAAATCATTATTGAGAAACAAGGTTATTCCCGATAGAAACTCATCGAGACTTATCTTCTGAATTCTTAGTGATGGGATGTCCCGCGAGAAATCAAGCACTTCCTGTGCAATCCGAACAAGCCGATCTATTTGCTTCGTTATTTCATCGACAAGATCCGCCGCCTCTTTGTTGTTCACCTGCTTCTTCAGAACCTGGGCATACAGCCGGATGGTAGTCATAGGGTTCTTGATATCGTGGATTATCGCGCCTGCCATCCTGCCGACAGCCGACAGTCTCTCGCCCTTGACCATCTGAAGGAGCATCTGCGAGTTCTCAATTGCGATGGAAGCGTGAATGGAAATTCCTTTAAGAAAGATCTCATCCTCTGCGGTGAAGTTTTCCTCCCGCTTGTTCATCAATTGGAACACACCGACGATCTTGTCGGCTCTATTTCTCATCGCTACGCATAGCATGTTCTTTGTTCTGAAGCCGGACATCCTGTCAAATTCAGGATTGAATCTTGAGTCCTGGTAGGCATCGTCTATGCACACGGTTTCTCCAGTCTTGGCCACGTAACCGGAGATCCCTTGCCCGATAGGTTGCCGTATTTCAGTCAGCTCGTCGCCGACTATGATATGCGATACGATTTCACTAGTGAGATCATCGACAAGATATATCGTCCCGCGCGTCGCATCGGTTGCCTGCAAAGCTTCGTCAAGTATCAACTGCAGGACTCTCTCAAGCTTGAGCGACGTGTTGACCGCCTGCGCTGCCTTAATGATTAAATTGAGATGATTGATTTCTTTGCCGCATGTCTGTCGCTGCTGTTCCAGCCGCCGTTCAGTTACATTCTCAAGGGACCTGACCCTTACAGAAAGTAATCTCGCGATGGTAAGTCCAATCTGCGGATGCCCAAAGGCGAACTGTGCCATGTCCTTACTTGCAGTGCGAAGGACACTTGTGCTGGTAAGTGCAACGGCAGAAACCAAAGATTTCTCATTTCGTTCGTCGATCAGCTCGCCGAAGAAATCGCCGGGTTTCAACAACTCTATCGGCTCTTCGACACCTCCCACATGTTTTGTAATCTGGACAGAACCGGAACTCACGACATAGATATCTCCGATCACATCGCCTTCACCTATGATCCTCGCGCCCGGTGGAAAGTTAATCATGACGCCCAGCTTACCAAGTTCAGCCATTTCATCTGCGGATAGACTTTCCAGCAAAGAATACCTCCTGCGATTTTTGTCTTTCGCTTTCTTTGGCTGAAAGTTAATTCAGCCGACTCCTTATATACAAACTTGTCCGGCACGAATCACGCAATTGTCTCCTTGACTCTAGGCGGGTCCTTTAGGTAACTTCTATCCAATTATGAAGATTGCTCTTGTCGGTGCGGGTTACTGGGGAATCAACTTGCTAAGGGTCCTCAGTGAACTCGGTGTCCTTTCCGTAATCTGCGATTCTGAAGAGCGTGTCCTTAAAGATGTGAGGGCACGCTATCCTGGAATCCGAACTACTGCAAACTTGAGAGATGTAATGGAGTCCGATGTGTCCGGCGTTGCTATCGCAACTCCAGCCAGGACTCATTTCGAGATAGCGAAGATAGCGCTCCTTGCCGGAAAGGATGTGTTCGTCGAGAAACCCCTGGCTCTGGACATCCGCGACGCGGAGGAACTGAAGTCTATCTCGGTTGCAGGAAACAGGATTGTGATGGTCGGCCACATTCTCAGGTATCATCCTGCCGTCGAGAAGCTGAAGGAGATACTCGATAGCGGCAACATAGGAAAAATAAATTATGTCTATTCAAACCGACTGAACTTCGGGAAGCTTCGCACTGAAGAAAACATACTCTGGAGTTTTGCCCCTCATGACATCAGCGTCATATTGTATTTGTTGGGGAAACTTCCCGAGAGCGTCACTGCGTTCGGAGGAGCTTATCTCGATGAGAAAAGGGCAGACGTCACACTGACCACACTTACGTTCGCCGGCGGAGTCCGTGGTCATATCTATGTAAGCTGGTTCAATCCATTCAAAGAACAAAAGCTTGTCGTGGTGGGTGAAGATGGCATGGCAGTTTTTGACGACACACAGCCGTCCGATAAGCTCATTGTATATCCGCACCGCGTCGAGTGGAATGGAGGAATTCCGCAGGCCATCAAGGCAAAGGGAGTTCCGGTGGAAATTGCTAGAGCCGAACCCTTGAAAGCTGAGCTCAGACATTTCGTAGATTGCGTGGCTTCCAGAGAAACGCCAAAGACTGATGTGAACGAAGGATTGAAAGTTCTTAAGGTACTCATAATGTCGCAAAACAGTCTCGACCGAAAAGGTGAAAATGTGAAGGTAGATTCAGAAAAGAAATATTTTGTACATCCCACTGCATATGTAGATGAAGGCGCGCGGATCGGGGAGGGAACGAAGATCTGGCATTTCGCGCATGTGATGGGAGGTGCCAAAGTCGGCGAGCGCTGCGTGGTGGCCCAGAATTGCTATCTCGGGAGTAGAGCCGTCCTTGGCAATGGCGTAAAACTTCAGAACAATGTCTCTATCTATGACCTTGTGGAACTTGAAGATAATGTGTTTGTAGGGCCGTCAGCGGTATTTACAAATGACACAAATCCGCGCGCCGGTTTCCCAAAGGGAGGAAAATGGGTGCCCACTAAAGTCCGGGAGGGTGCGTCGATTGGAGCCAACGCAACAATCCTGTGCGGGATCGAAGTGGGCAAGTCGTCTTTCATCGGTGCCGGTGCAGTTGTGACAAAGACTGTTCCCGACTACGCAGTCGTAGTAGGGAATCCCGCCAGAGTAATCGGGTATATGTGCGAATGCGGAGAGAAGCTGAAATTTGAAGATGAGAATGCGGTTTGCCGAAAGTGTGGCGCGGAGTATTCAAAGTCAGGTGACAAGATTGTCCTGGTCAGATGATCAATGGATACTTGGTTTGGAGACGAGCCCTGACAGCTACTCCTCGCGCTTGACCTCGAACCCCTTGCTTTTTAATTCGGCGGCAATTCTTTCTGTCATTTCCTTCAGACTTGCGTCCTCAGTCATTGCTCCTCCCACTTCTCTTATCGACTCGTCGAGACTCGGATAACTTCCCGTAAGGTATCTCCATATATGATATCCAAGCCTTGCGGGTCCATTAGGTTCTCCCAGACTGAACTTTGCGGCAATCTCATACGCTATCGTCTCGATGCTGTCTTTTGGCGCCTTGTCAACAGGCGCAGATGGTTTGACCGACATGTTGTCTCCAGTTGTTTCGAATAAGTTAAGATCACCATTGTCCATCTTCAACTTGGCGGGAGTGTTATCTGCAAAGCGGCGGACGGGGTACGATGAGAAGCGAGGCGCGAATTCCTTGTCTGTCCAACCCTATGTTGTAAGTCTTATTATTGATCCGCGGCGGACACATCTTGTCCTCGGCATGGTCGGTCGTCCTCCGTATCTATTTCGGTCGGTTCGATTTTTTTTGCAAACGTCGCGTGACTTGCCCGGTAATCCTCCTGCGGCGTGATCGAGCAGCTCGATCAGAGAGCTTCCTCGGATGTAGAAAAGTTGTACCACTTTGCTTGACAATTACAAATAAACCCTTATATTGAACGCAAATGAAGGGCGCTGCCCATACATACTCGAAGTCGAACTTGCAGCAGGAACCCGTATGAAGGTTGCTCTTGTGTTCAACGTGAAACGAGAGAGCACCACCGACATCGACGCTGTACCACCTTCCTCTCCTCTCCATCCTCAAAGTGTCTCAACAACTTCACTGGCGAAAGATACGTATGCGGAATGGGATACTGTTGATACCATAGACGCAGTTGCGAGTGCGCTCTCTATGAGTCACGATGTTACACTCGTTGAAGCAGACGTAAAAGCTTTTGAGACGCTTCGTACCGGCGGCTTCGACATCGCGTTCAACATTGCGGAGGGACTCAACGGAGTGAGCCGTGAGGCACACATGCCTGCGATACTGGAGTTCCTGGGTTTGCCTTACACGGGCTCAGACCCACTCACCCTGGCAACTTGTCTCGACAAAGCCAGGACAAAGGAGATACTTGCTTACCACGGCGTTCCGACTTCGAAGTTTGTGGTCGCTGATACGTTTGAAATAGCCGTAGAAGCTGGCCTGAAATTCCCTCTCTTCGTCAAACCTCTTCATGAAGGTTCAAGTAAAGGAATTTTCAATTCGTCTTATGTAGCCGGCCCCGAACAGCTCAGGCTGGAAGTTCAACGAATAACGGAGAACTACGCGCAACCTGCACTTGTGGAAGAATACCTGCCCGGTCAAGAGTTCACCGTGGCACTGCTTGGTAATGGGAACGAATTGCGGGTCCTCCCGCCGGTTGAAATTAACTTCGGTTCGCTGCCATCAGAAGCATTGCCGGTTTACTCTTACGAGGCCAAATGGTTATGGGATACTAAGAATTCCCCGATTGAGATTTTTAGATGTCCCGCTAAAGTCCAAGAGGATCTCGGGGCAAGAATCGACCAAATTTGCAGAAAGACCTTTGAGGTTCTCCGATGTCGCGATTGGTGTAGGATTGACCTTAGGCTCGACGGTAATGGTCAACCAAACGTTCTCGAAGTCAACCCTCTTCCGGGCATTCTCCCGGATCCGGAAGAACATTCTTGTTTTCCGATGGCTTCGAGGGCGGCGGGTCTTAGCTACGATCAAATGATCAATTCTGTACTTAACGTGGCTGCAAGAAGATTGGGAATTGCGTAGGTCTTGAGCACTTATGTTCGTTGAACTTAGTACGAAGGGAGAGGTAGACAGGGCTTATGTCTAGGAAGAAGAAAGTTGTAATCGTTTACGATGAGGCGTCGCTGGACATCTCCTCAGAGCTTGAGCTCGCTTTGAACGGAAAAATCAGTGACCAGGTCAGGGAGGCAATGCAGGATACTTCCACCATTAGCCTTGTAGAACAAGTCGAAACTATTTCTGAAGTACTCATCGAGTATGGTTACAGCGTTTCGACAGTCATAACCAGTTCTGACATCAAGCAGATGACTGACAAACTCCAGAGCGAAAAACCTGATCTTGTTTTCAATTTTTGTGAGTCTATCGAGGGCAATTCATTCCAGGAGATGAACGTCGCCGGATTGTACGAGCTTCTCAATATCAGGTACACGGGGAGTAATCCATTGACCCTTGGAAGCTGCCTTGACAAAGTCAGGACCAAACAAATCCTATCGTTCCATAAGATCGGTATAACTCCATTCAGAGTCTTTGTCTCTCCGGACGAAGTCGTCCGAAAGAAGCTCAGATTCCCGGTTATCGCCAAGCCCATCCACGAGGATGCAAGCATTGGAATATCAAACTCATCGATCCTTCATGATCGGGACACGCTTCAGCGGCACTTGGCTGAATTACTGAAGAAATTTTCACAGCCGATACTGGTTGAAGAGTACATCGAAGGAAGAGAATTCAATGTGGCCATAGTAGGAACGGAAGAGCTGCTGGCTCTGCCGGTGTCGGAGATAGATTTTAGTACAATGCCGGATGGTTACAACCACATTGTCTCTTACGAGGCCAAGTGGATACCTGAGAGTATCGAATACAAGAATACAGTTCCGGTATGTCCCGCAAGGATCAGTCAGAGACTCCAGAAAAAACTTCAGAGCACGGCGATGAGAGCTTATGAAGTGATGGGATGCCGCGATTACGGCAGGGTAGATATGAGAGTTGACAAGAATGGAAATGTGTTCGTACTCGAGGTCAACGCGAACCCTGATCTGTCGCCCTCCGGATCTGGTTTCGCAAGGAGCGCGAATGCTTTTGGATGGACGTACGGTCAACTGATCAACAACATAGTCGAATCTGCTTTCAAGAGACATATAGCTTAACATGCCAGCGTCGTTGCACGGGAAAAGTAGCATTGGCTAACTTGACGATAAGGAAGACGGTAAGAGAAGATCACGATCAGATCATTACCATCTTGAAAAAGACGGGCTACTTTACGGCTGAAGAAGTGGATGTCGCCGACGAGCTTCTTAATTCTTATTTTGAGCAATCAACCGAGAGCGGGTACTGGACGTATACCGCAGTTGACGGCAAGGTTGCGGGGTACATTTGTTACGGACCGGCACCTATGACGGATGGCACATACGATATTTACTGGATTGCCGTTGATCCGGACTTTCAACGGCGTCATATCGGCTCGGAACTCGTGAAGTTTGCTGAAAGGGATATCGCCTCGCACAAGGGAAGGTTAATTACGATCTCCACGAGTTCGCAAGAGATGTACGGCTCGACAAGGAATTTCTATCTAAGACAAGGTTACCTGGAAGGTGCACGCATTCGTGATTACTACCGGCCGGGAGATGACCTTGTAATATATGTCAAACTAATTTCGGAGGACTAATTTATGGAACTGTGGCAGCAGATGCTGAGGCAGAGTATTGACAGCGCTGATGATCTTGTCAGAAGGTTCAACTTCGATAAGGAGACTGCCGAGAGGCTAAACAGCCTCTTCCACATCAGGATTAACCCGTACTATTTGAGTCTCATTCGTTATCCAGGAGATCCGATCTGGCTTCAGAGCATGCCGAACGCGGTTGAGCTTGAAGATGACGGGCTCCCGGAAGATCCGCTGAACGAGGACGGTGATAGTCCGGTTCCAAGTATTACCCACCGATATCCCGACAGAGTCCTTTTCCTGGTGACCAGTCAATGTTCTATGTACTGTCGTTTTTGCACGAGGAAAAGGAAAGTGAGCGACTCGACAAAGATCAGCATGAAGTTCATACAAGACGGACTCGACTACATCAGGGCGCACACCGAGGTAAGGGACGTAATCGTCTCCGGGGGTGATCCCTTGATGCTCACGGACATTATGTTGGAGAAAGTCCTGAAAGGACTGCGAGAGATCCCTCACGTGGAGATCATTCGGGTCCATACAAAAATGCCTGCCGTACTTCCTCAGCGAATAACTCCTCAGCTTATCGAGATGATGAAGAAGTACCATCCCATCTATGTAAACGTTCATTTCAACCATCCATGGGAGTGTACCCCGGAAGCCAAGCACGCATGCGATTTGCTGGCTGACGGAGGATTTCCACTCGGAAATCAGATGGTGCTCATGAAGGGTGTAAACGATGACCCCGATGTTGTGAAAGACCTCAATCGAAAACTCCTGGTCATGAGAGTAAGGCCGTATTACATCTATCAGGCTGATATGGTGAAGAGCACAAATCATTTCCGTACTCCCATCCGAGTTGGGCTTGAAATTATGGACAAACTTCGCGGTCATACCTCCGGCCTTGCGGTGCCATATTTTGTAATCGATGCACCCGGCGGCGGCGGAAAGATCCCGATCTTGCCACAATACGTGCTGTACCATGATGATGAAAAGATCGTCCTTCGAAATTATAAGTACGAAGTATTCGAATATGACGAGAAGAAAGGTGAGACCGGACCGATCCAGACTGAAGTCGATGCACGGTTCCTGAGAAAGGCACCCGTGATAATGCGAGAGCGGAAACGACGGGTTTCTAAACGTAAAGCAAGAGCAAGCGTGAACCCTCAAGTTCCTCTTGCTGAAGTTGAACCCGACAAGCCGATTCAGTGAGATCGGACCTCCTCTTTTCATGCCGATTCGGTATTCTTGTTCCGATGACTGAACTATGACCCTCAACCAACAAAAGGGGAAGTGAGAGTCTGACCCTGGAGTGAGGAGCTATCATGGGCTCCGTGTGCTTCGCTAGCACGCACAAGTGAGTGATATCCCAGCGTGTTTCATGTTGTCCGGTACTGTACACCAGGACTTTCAACACCGTGCTATTAGCGGATTCTGTCCAGGCGATACTTTTCACTCCTGTCGGGAAGAGGGCAATTGTGGAGGTGTTGTCACTTACGCCCCTTGATTTTAAATAAGCCCCTAGACATTTTTCCTAAAGTAGACAGTGCGAACAAGAATATATTTACGCGTTATCGTTGTCGGATTGACGTCCTTCCTGCTTGCAGGCTGTTTTATGTGGAATTATGTGAAAGACGGTTATAGGGATTTCTCCGCATACTTCAACACATACTATAATGCATCTGTAGCTTATGAAGCAGGCCTGAAGGATGTGTTGAAGAGTAAGAAAGAGTATGAAATTAGCGTGATATCTGGCGCATCACCGCCGGTGTTCGCTATTGCTGCCGCCGACAGGCAGAATTTTGATCTTGCGATCCAAGAAGCTTCGAAGGTCCTGCAGTTCTACCCCAACTCCGAATTCACCGAAGATTGTCTTTATCTCATCGGCATTAGCTATTACTACGAAGGAAACACGATGGGTGGAGAAAGGAAATTCACCGAGGCTGAGGCTGCTTTCCCGAAGAGCAAAAGAATTGACCAAGCGGAAATGTATAAGGGTGCGCTTCAAATAAATGGTCAACAGGTTCAGCAGGGGTTGAGCAGCTTGTCTCAGTCCAGGGTTTTGGCCAGAAAACAGAAGGACAGGAAAGTCCTTTCGATGTCTGCGGACATTCTATCGGCATATTATCTTGGTCGAGGAGATAGTCTTACAGCCGCTTCGTATCTGGATTCCGCTGGAGTGACATCTGATGGGGATGATGCAGCGATGTACTACTGCCTTGAGGGCAATTTGTTGTCGGCGGTTGGCCGGAATGATTCAGCAATTCATGCATATCAAATAGCCTGGGAAAAAGCCAGGGATATTCGCCTTCGGTTTTACTCAAGGTATTACCTCGCGCGAGCTCTTCGAGATGAACACCGATATTATCTCGCTCTTGACAATCTGAAGAAGCTCAGGGGAGACGATAAGTATTTCACTTATTTTCCGCTGGTTGACTATCAACATGCGGAGGTATTGAACGACTCGGGGATTGTTTCCACAGCGGTCGCAGAATTTCAGAAAATTGACACGGTCGCCGCGAGCAGCGAAGCATCCACGAGAAGCACATATCAACTCGGGAAAATCTATCTTTACGGTGTCGGGGACTACCAAACGGCTTTGAAGTTTTTCCAGAAATGTGCTTCTCACCCTGCAGTCCAAGGTATGAGCGCCAAAGCACAAAAGATGGCGTCTGCACTTCAGGAATATTTCATCGCGTCTTACAAATTGGCGCTTTCGGACAGTCTTTACTTTGCCGCACTGCGATCATCTGATAGCGCAGATACTGCCAAACGGACGCCAGCAGCTGTGGTCGACACTCTTTATGAACATGCTGCGGAAGCACGTCACCAACTTGCCGGGTTCTTTTTGTTCAAATTGGAAATCCCCGATTCGGCAGTTCGCTCATACAAGATCGTTGTGAACGATTTTCCAAAGTCGCGGGTGTGTCCCTCGGCGCTTTATACTTTGGGCGAGTACTTCTATTCAAGCGGGGATACCGTTGCCGGTGACAAATACCTCGATGAATTGATCGAACGATATCCGGCATCGATTTATGCCACTTCAGCCGGTTCGCTGCTCGATAAGCCCATCAGGGTGGTAGTCGATTCTTCACAGATGGTTTACGATAAAGCAATTAAATACATAGACGGGGATAGCGATGACTCAGCGGTGGCATGTCTAAATTTACTCCTTAGCGATACAAGGTCTTCAATATTGCCACAGACGCTCTACACTTTGGGTTGGATTTATGAAAATAAGCTGGAGCGCCCGGATTCGGCATATGTTTACTACCACAGACTGGTGAAATTTTATCCGTCAAGTAAACTCAGCGAAAGTGTTACACTAGCTCTGACAGGTTATGAGGATGCACGCCAAGACAGCGTAAAAGCGGAAATGAAGGTCCGTGATTCTCTGAAGACTTCGGCCAACAAACCAACGTTGACGAAAGGACCTTTAGAACCATTATTGAAACAGGGGAAAGTGCTGGAAAAACCAGACTCTACTGCAACAAAAATACAAACCCTTCCGGCAGATACATCCGAGTCCAAGAAGCGGCTTATGAAGAAATGACGATTGTTACTGCAAGGGTGTACCCACCAGCTATGTTACCAGGAACCGGTCGCTGCAGGTGAGATCGCCAGTCGAGCGGTTCATGGAGTTGTCACAAGTGCTGGGCACTAGAAGTCTTGGCGGCAACCTATTCATTACCAGGTTCCGTTCCCCTAATATTGCATTCGCAGTTTTACCCGGGCAATTCGTGATGGTGTCCTTTGAAGGTGTGCTCGATCCGTTGCTTCCACGTGCCTTTTCGGTGTGCGATGTCTCGGGTGAGGATGTTTTCCTTTTCTATGCAGCGATTGGAAAGGGGACCAGGATGATGTCCGAGCTCCGGGCTGGCGATATGGTCACCATGAATGGACCTCTTGGTAGAGGATTCCCTGATGTTTCTGCAGGCAAGATGGTTTGGATAGTCGTTGGAGGTTCTGGCATGGCAGTGGTCCCCCTCCTGGCAAGAAGACTGAACCGCCGCGATGCGAAATTTGAGATCTTTAGCGGCGCAAGGACGGAATCACATCTCGTGCACTTCGACGGGATTTCTACCAGGGACGCCACAGACGACGGATCTAAAGGCTATCATGGTACGGTTGTAGACTTGATAAAGGAATCGTTCCAGAAAGACAAGCCTGACAAGCTGTTCGCCTGTGGCCCAACTCGAATGCTCGAAGCGGTCCAGAGCGAATTCGGTGGAACCGTACCAACTTACTTGTCCGTTGAGGCACCGATGGCATGTGGGATGGGATTCTGCCAGGGATGTCCTATAAGAATAGCAGGAGGCGAGGGATATTATCTGGCTTGCAAGGATGGTCCCGTTTTCCGATCTGATGAGATCGACTTTGGAATGGGTGGGGATTCAGAATGAATAGCGACTTGACTGTTGAAATTGGAAGCCTGCATCTGAAGAACCCGTTAATGACCGCATCAGGGACTTGCGGGTACGGGGATGAGCTGGAAGACTATTTTCCAATCTCGAGGCTAGGTGCGATCGTATCTAAATCACTCACTCTCAAACCCAAGAAGGGAAACGAGCCGCCCAGGATAACAGAAGTTTCCTGTGGAATGCTGAATTCGATAGGATTGGCAAACATAGGGGTTCAGCGATTCATCTCTGACAAATTGCCTGTTCTCAAGCGACTTGGTGCAGAGGTGATCGTGAACATAGCCGCTAAGCGAGCGGATGATTACGTTAGCCTGGCTGAAATCGTAGCAGGACTTCCGGAAGTCAAAGGTCTCGAACTGAACCTTTCATGCCCAAACGTCAAAGAGGGCGGGTTGGAATTTGGAAGCGACATCGCTGCCCTGGGGCGGATAACCGATCTTGTAAGGCGGGTGTATCCAGAGGTACTTATTGTTAAGCTTACACCCAACGTGGCACGCATCGGTGAATTTGCGAAAGCAGCGGAAGGGGCAGGAGCAAACGGTGTGACTGTCGCAAACACTTATGTCGGTATGGCAGTGGATATTTACCGGCGAACCCCGAAGATCCGCTCCATTACTGGCGGATTTTCCGGGCCGGCAATTAAACCTCTGACCATGGCGAAGGTTTTTGAAGTTCACAATGCTGTCAAGATCCCGGTGATAGCTAGTGGGGGAGTATTCGGTTGGCAAGACGCTGTCGAGTACCTTATTGCCGGTGCGACTGCGGTCGAGCTTGGCACAGTGCTCTTCCGTATCCCGGACGCTTCCACAGGAATTTTAGATGGCATTCAAAGCTATATGGTTCGGGAGGGACTGGAGAGCTTGAGGGAATTGATCGGTAGCTTAAAGGCCAATCTAGACCGCATGCCGCATAAGTGATGTTGCTGGATAAGCCGATGTCTGTGGATCTTTCATGAACTAACCAGTTGACCTTTTTGTTAGAAGCTCTGGATACAAAATTGTCTTTCGCGGAAGCTACAAAATTTCTTTACTCCCTTGAAAAAATGGGGATCAAGATGGACCTCGATAATATCGGGGGTCTCATGGATTTTGCCGGTCACCCGGAGAAGCGTTTGCGGGTGGTACATGTGGCAGGGACAAATGGAAAGGGGAGCACGTGTGCTGCAATTGCAAGTGTGCTCTTTGCCGCGGGGAAAGATGTTGGCTTGTACACTTCGCCTCACATTGAGAGCTTCACCGAAAGAATCAAGATCAACGGGAGGCAGATATCGGGTGAAGACGTAGCATCGCTGACCGAGTTTTTTGTCACGGAAATCGAAAGACTGAAAGCGACGTTCTTTGAAGCTACTACTGCAATCATGTTCAAATATTTTGCCGATAGCCATATAGACGTAGCTGTTGTAGAAACCGGGATGGGCGGGAGGCTTGATGCCACAAATATCGTGGACCCTATCGTTTCGGTCATTACGGGGATAGGTCTCGATCACACCGAAATCCTGGGAAACACGGTCGAGAAGATAGCGTTCGAGAAGGCTGGTATTATTAAACCGCGGCGTCCTTCGATCGTCAACTCTAAAAACAATTCGGTGATGGATGTATTCCGAAATGTGAGCAGGGAAAGATCAAGCCCGTTGTTCTTTGTCGATGAAGTGACCAGCCATTCTAATACTCTTATGGAACTAGAAAGCTCGGTGCTGGATGCGGAGGCGTTCGGGACTAAATATCCTTCATTGAAGATCGGTCTCGGTGGCAGGCACCAAATGGAAAACGGGATGACCGCGCTTGCTACCGTACAGATGATGATGAAATCAGGTGAATCGATTGCGGAGGAGGCAGTGTACCGCGGATTTGGAAACATAAGCGAAAACACGGGCCACAGAGGCAGACTCGAAGTTTTATCCCGCGACCCGCTCGTTATACTTGATGTGGCGCATAACCCGGACGGTATAGACGCCTTGCTTGACTCACTGGATCTTCTGTCCGGTAAGAAAGGGACGTTGTTGTTCGGTGCCATGCGTGATAAGGATTCCAGAACAATGCTTGAACACTTGCGACAAAGATTCGGGAGAGTTATTTTAACCCAGCTTCGGATCGGGCGATCTCTGGATGAAAAAGAGTTGAAGAAGTTGACAGATGATATTAAATTGTCTTCGCAGGTTTTTGACAATTCCGCTGAAGCGCTTAGGTCTGCACTGAACCAAACCGATACTGATGAATTCATATTAATCACTGGATCGCATTACCTTGCAGGAGAGGTTCTACCGATTCTGGAGAAGGTTGCAATGCACCCCGAGGACCCATGATCTTTTCACACCGTTCTTTATGATTTCCAACCGAATTATGTCAGACGAAGGGTAAAATTACCAGCTAAGTCAAATTTCCTCGTGAAGTTCGAGTTGCCAGCTTCAGGTTTATAATCAAATGTTTTGTTTAAAGTAAGTAAATCTCTTTGGAGGTAGTTTTCAATGACTGTAGATCTTGCAGAGTTGCAAGGAATGAAAGTGACCGAGCTACATAAGTTAGCAAGGGAACTCGAGATCCCAGGCTTCAGCGGCCTGAGGAAGGAAGAGGTCATTTTCAAAATAATGGAGAAGCAAAGCTCAAAACCTATTCCGGCTGCGAAAGAAAGGGAAACTGTGGTACAGGCTGAAGTTCAGGCTCCGCCAGAATCTCCTGGCATATCTGTCAGCGCAGGAGTGCTGGATGTTCACAGCGACGGATACGGCTTTCTCCGTTCACCGAAGTACAACTATCTCTCGTCGCCAGACGACATATATGTATCGCCGTCGCAGATCAAGAAATTTGGGCTTATGACCGGTGATACTGTCAGCGGACAGATAAGGCCGCCGAAGGAAGGCGAAAAATTCTTTGCCCTTCTAAGAGTCGAGAGAGTCAATTTCCGCGACCCCGAGTTCACTCGCGAACGAGTGATGTTCGACAATCTTACGCCACTGTATCCAAATCAAAAAGTTCACTTGGAAAGTGTTCCCGGCGAATACTCGATGCGTATAATTGATCTTCTGGCCCCGGTTGGTATGGGGCAGCGCGGAATGATCGTCTCGCCTCCGAAAGCAGGCAAGACCATACTGCTTCAAAAAATTGCAAACAGCATAACGCGGAATCATCCCGATGTACGTCTAATCGTGCTGCTCATTGATGAACGTCCTGAAGAGGTTACTGACATGGAACGTTCGGTCAATGCCGAGGTGGTTAGCTCCACTTTTGACGAGGAGCCTCAAAGGCATACGCAAGTAGCCGAGATGGTACTTGAAAAAGCAAAAAGGCTCGTTGAGGCAAAGAACGATGTCGTAATACTCCTCGACAGCATTACCAGACTCGCGCGAGCATACAACGCCACTGTCCCTCATAGCGGAAAGATTCTTTCTGGTGGTATCGATTCCAACGCGCTAATCAAACCCAAGAGGTTTTTTGGAGCTGCCAGAAACATAGAAGAGGGAGGGAGCCTGACGATCATCGCGACCGCTCTGATTGAAACCGGCAGCAGGATGGACGAAGTTATATTTGAGGAGTTCAAAGGAACGGGCAACATGGAAGTAGTGCTGACTCGCGAACTTGCCGACAAGAGAATTTTCCCGGCAATAGATGTGAATCGTAGCGGAACGAGACATGAAGAGCTCCTTCTGGCACCGGATGAATTGAATAGGATCTGGGTTTTAAGAAAGATATTGAGTGACTATTCACCTGTAGACGCGATGGACTTTCTACTAGACAAGATGAGAGGAACAAAGAACAATAAAGAATTTCTGAAAGCAATGAACAGTTAAAAAAGGAGATCCAGATGAGACAGGTGTATATAGCGGGCGCCTGTCGAACTCCAATCGGTTCTTTTCAGGGGGCTTTGGCAAGCTTAACGGCACCGAGACTTGGAGCGATCGCAATCGCAGAAGCGGTGAAGCGTGCCGGCATTGCTCCTGGACAGGTCGAAGAAGTTCTTATGGGCTGTGTTTTGACGGCGGGTGTGGGGCAAGCCCCTGCCAGACAGGCGGCGATATTCGCGGGGATACCGGACAGTGTTCCCTGTACGACAATCAATAAGGTTTGCGGCTCAGGGCTCAAATCTGTAATGCTCGGTGCGCTAACGGTCATGACAGGTGAAGCGGATATCGTGGTCGCAGGCGGGATGGAGAGCATGTCGAACTCACCTTATCTCTTACAGAAAGCGCGTACCGGATACAGGATGGGTGACGGCAAGATTGTAGATTCCATGGTGCACGATGGACTCTGGGACGTATATCACGACTACCATATGGGAAGTGCGGCGGAGCTTTGTTCGCGGGAGTGCCATATCCCGCGAGCTGCCCAGGACGAGTTTGCCATGATGAGCTATCATCGTGCGCTCGAAGCAATGGATAAGGGATATTTCACGGATGAAATTATCCCGGTCCCCGTAACCGGGAAAGATGGAAAGACTACACTGGTTGCCGAGGACGAGGAACCCCGCAAAGTAAGATTTGAAAAGGTCCCTTTGCTCAAACCTGCATTCGAACCCGACGGTACGGTAACGGCCGCGAATGCGAGCAAGTTGAATGACGGTGCATCTGCACTCGTCCTGGTGTCTGAGGAAAAGCTTAGGGAGTTGGGAATAAAGCCGCTCGCGAAAATCATCGCGCAAGCCTCAGCCGCACAGGCACCTGAGTGGTTCACGACTGCGCCCGTAGCCGTCATTCGCAAACTGTTCTCAAAATCGGGGCTCACCAAGTCTGACATTGATCTCTTCGAAATCAATGAGGCCTTCTCGGTTGTATCTCTGGCTGTTACGCAATTACTTGACCTTGACATCAACAAAGTAGACATACACGGCGGCGCAGTTGCGCTCGGGCATCCAATCGGAGCGAGTGGTGCGAGAATCCTCACGACACTCATCTACGCCATGCGATTGAGAAATGTCCAACGCGGCCTTGCCGCGATTTGTATCGGTGGAGGTGAAGCTGCCGGAGTAATAATCGAAAGGTAGAAAATGGAAATCAATAGCTTGGCGGTAATTGGTGCCGGCACGATGGGGAACGGAATCGCCCATGTGCTGGCACTGGCAAAGTTCAACGTCGGTCTTATCGATGTGAGGAGGGACGCGGTCGAAAGAGGAATGGGGTACATTCGCCACAACATGGACCGGCAATTGAACAGAGGAATAATAACGGAAGCACAGAAGAGCGAAGCGCTCGCAAGGATTTCTCAGTCGACGTCCCTCGAAAGTGGAGTTCGGGACGCCGATTTCATAATAGAAGCGGCAACTGAAAATCTGAAGGTGAAGAGGGATCTTTTTCACACTTTAAGCGACGTGACAAAGCCGTCGGCGATACTTGCAAGCAACACATCCTCGATTTCAATTACAGATTTGGCAGCTTCAACTTCTCGACCCGATAAGGTGATCGGGATGCATTTCTTTAACCCCGTTCCAGTCATGAAGCTGATTGAAATAGTAAAGGGTATAGCGACATCAGCCGAGACCTACGAAGCAGTTCGGAACGTGGCATACAAGCTTGACAAAGTCCCGGTCGAGGTGCAGGACTATCCGGGGTTTGTGTCCAACCGTATATTAATGCCGATGATCAACGAGGCAGTTTTTTGCGTCATGGAAGGTGTAGCATCGGCGGAATCGGTAGACACCATAATGAAACTTGGAATGAACCATCCCATGGGGCCGCTTGCGCTCGCGGATCTGATTGGGCTCGATGTGTGCCTCGATATAATGAATGTACTGTTCCACGGTACCGGAGATTCAAAATACAGGCCCTGTCCACTTCTCAAAAAGATGGTGGCGGCAGGCTATCTTGGCAGGAAAGTCGGAAGGGGCTTCTACACCTACGACTCGAAACCTTCCTGAAAAACAACTGCAGTTACACATACTCAAAACAGGAGTCGTGTGATGGTCAATTTTGATTTCACTGAAGAACAATTAATGATCAAACAAGCCGCGCGAGAATTTGCAGAGAAAGAACTTGCAAAGGGTGCCGCGGGGCGTGACGAGAAAGAACTCTTCCCGCATGAGGAAATCAAGAAAATGGCGGAACTTGGTTTCATGGGCATGATGGTGCCGGCAGAGCAAGGCGGGGCCGGGCTGGACACGATCAGCTACATTCTTGCACTCGAGGAAATCAGCAGGGTTGACGCCTCCGCCGGAGTCATCATGAGCGTTAACAATTCCCTGGTTTGCTGGGGACTCGAAAAGTTCGGGTCGGACTTCCAGAAAGATAAGTACCTGAAGCCGCTTGCATCCGGAAAGATGCTCGGCGCATTTTGCCTGTCTGAACCCGAAGCCGGAAGTGATGCTGCAAACCAGAGAACTACCGCCGTCAAATCAGATGGTACATATGTGCTCAACGGTACAAAGAATTTCATTACGAACGGGGCAAATGCAGATGTGCTGATTGTCATGGCCACAACCGACAAAGCGAAAGGTCCCCGTGGAGTCAGCGCCTTTATTGTCGAGAAAAAATTCCCTGGGGTTGTGGTCTCGCGAAAGGAACACAAACTGGGAATAAGGAGCTCCGACACTGCTCAGATTACATTTCAGGACTGCAAAGTTCCGGAAGGGAACCGCATCGGTGATGAAGGATTCGGTTTCAGATTCGCAATGATGACTCTTGACGGGGGCCGCATCGGTATCGCGGCACAGGCGATTGGAATTGCAAATGCCGCCATCGACGCTTCGATGAAATATGTTAAGGAGCGAAAAGCGTTCGACAAGTTGCTTTACGAATTCCAGGCCATTCAATTCAAGCTCGCCGATATGCATACGAATATTGAGGCTGCCCATCTTCTCACTCTCAATGCCGGACTGCGGAAGGACAGAGGGGAACGCTTCACAAAGGAAGCAGCTATGGCTAAGCTCTTCGCCTCCAAGGTAGCGGTAGACGCTGCCCTTGATGCAATCCAGATCCACGGCGGATATGGTTACCTTAAGGATTTTCCTGTTGAACGGTACCTCAGGGACGCAAAGATAACTGAAATCTATGAGGGAACTTCCGAAATCCAACGACTTGTAATTGCGAGGGAGGTTCTCGATCACGCCTGAAAGAGGAAGAGAGTCCCGCAAACACACAATTAAAGTTGCTACGTTTGCGAACTAATCCCACACGCGTTCCCCCAGCTCTCTCTCGCTCGCCGCAAGAGAGAGTGAGTCCACCAGCCGGTAGGCAGACTGTGGTTAGGGAAAGAGGTAGGTTGATTTCGGATGACTACCTGGCCTGGTTCCGTATTCGCATTTCTATAGTTATTTCGTTCATCTTAAATTAAGGTTGCTTTGATGAAAAATACTTTTGGTACCACATTTATCGCACTGCTACTTATTTTTATGACTTCAAACCTAAAGAACGCCATGGCTCAGATTAACGTACTCCCATCGCCAAAGCTAGTAGAGCAACAAGCTGGCGAGATCAGGTTTTCTCACCTTTCTGTTCATTTCGACGCGTCAGCGAAAGACAAAGCTTCAGAAATTGAGCTTGCGGACTACTTTGGATCGAACTTGCTCACGTCGCGGGAGGTGGGACGTAATGATGCTGTCCTTGAAGCAAAACTTGCTAACAACGTACACGATCTCGGAGGGTTCCCGAGTTCAACGGCTGACAGTGTCCTTTCTGTAGAAGGAGGTTATACACTCATCGTCTCTGGCCGCAAGATCGAAATCCGTTCGAAAACCACCACGGGAATCTTCTATGGATTTGCAACGCTCTTTCAGATCTTGAAAAAGGAGAAATCCGGGTATGTCCTGCCTGATGTGAAGATTGCCGATTATCCATCAATGAGATTCCGCGGGATAAGCGATGATATAAGCCGTGGACAAATCTCGACCACTGAAAATTTCGAGAAGATCATACGGTTCATTGCTCTTTACAAGATGAATGTCTATATGCCTTACATAGAGAATCTTTTTCAGTTCAGTGCCTATCCTGACTTCAGTAAGGGTAGGGATCCTCTGACACCGGCGCAGGTTGCTGAACTTGACAAATATGCCGCGCTGTACCATGTCCAGATAATACCTGCATTTGAGACGCTGGGTCACATGGAAGATGCGCTATACAAGGATGAGTTTCAGAAGTATGCGGAATTTCCGGGGGCAACTTGCGTGGATATTTCCAGTGACTCTGCATTGGCTTTTGTGAAATCACTTCTTTCGGAGATTGTCCCGGCATTTTCGAGCAAGTACTTCAACATGGCGGGGGATGAGACATTCGATGTAGGACTCGGTGCAAGCAAGGCCCTCGTCGATTCGTTGGGTCTTGCAAAGGCTGAAGCAGAGTACTATACAAAAGTCTATGAATACCTGGAGTCTCTTGGCAAAAGGGTGATGATGTACGGAGACATTCCCCTTGCTCATCCTGAAATACTCGCGGGAATCCCTAAAGACGCCATTATCATAGACTGGCATTATGGTGCGGCATTTGACTACCCGAGCGTGCAGACTTTCAAGGATTCAGGATTCGCTTTCATAGCCTCGCCTGCAGTCTGGAACTTCGTCGGCCCATTCCCGAATTTTTACAACAGCTATGCGAACATAAAATATTTTACGCAGGAAGGTTATGACAGTGGTGCGGTTGGCGTTTTGGTCTCCACCTGGAACGACAATGGAGGGGCGGAACTGCGTGAATTAAACTACCCTGGCTACGCCTGGGGAGCCGACTGCGCTTGGGATCCTGATGGCGCTTCCATTGCAACATTTGAGGGTGCGTTCTTTCACCATTACTTCGAAACGACTTCTGATGTTCCCCGCATAATTTATGAGCTTCTCAGTTCGCTCAATAATCAGATAACTTGGACCGAATTCTGGAGGACGCCGTTTCTGAATATGCAGGACCGGGGAGCCTCAACCAAGTCGTCTAGCATCGAGTCGAATATCCCGGAAATTCTTTCGCTTATTCAACAAGCGCGTAGAGTCGTCCATAAGAATGCGGAGATTCTAGACATATATGAAAACGTCGCCAGAATGGACCAATACTGGGCAGATCGGGTGCTTGGGGTAAGAGATATGAGGGCTCTTGCAGCCAACCCCACACTAAGCGCGACAGAAAAGGAGAAAGCGATAACTCTTATTGAGCAGAAGTTGCTGAACTCCATTAAATCTATTAAGGATGAATATACGAAACTCTACCTTCGGACTAACCGGTATCCTATGCTTCAACTGCTTGAAGCAAGATTTGCGGACCAGGAAAAAGGGATTGTTGCGGGAACCCAACAAATGTTGGCAGGCAACTCGGCTTTCAATCAGAAGCTGCAGACACAGTTCATCTATTATCCGGGTAGCCGTCCGTATTCGCAAGGTGGAAGCAAAGTCGACTCTGCTACATTCGTCAAAAAAGTCGATATCAATAGAATTCCCGAGTCCGCTGAGCTTCAGCTCATCGGTGACACGTATTGCAGATTATTCGTAAACGGCAATTACGTCGGCGATGTCAAGGCAAGACGAACACTGACGTTGGATGTTGAGATGAAGCGGGTGCAATGGTTCAACATCAAGAAATATCTGCGCCAGGGAACCAATACCTTCCTCGTTCAGTGCGCCAACTACAACAGGTTTGGATCAGCAGGCTGCAACATACTGGCATTGATAGGATCGGATACTCTACAAACAGACGGCACATGGAAAGCAGCAAACGGGATTCTCCCTCCCGGGTACGATCAGGTCGAGAAACTCGTCAACGCACAGGCATACGACAACGGAATGACAATTTCCGCACCCGATTTTTCCCTGAAGCTCAAATCTTGGATCGAAAGATGACGTGTCGAATGGAGGTACCATGGTAAATACCAGGCTAATCCAGGACATCGGTGATGCTCCACGCTACCAACTTCTCATCAAACATATACTAGAAGCTGGACAACGATTCGAACCCCGCAGGGAGATCGTTTATAGGGATATCATACGATATGACTATCCGACTATGATAGAGAGAATCTCCCGGCTTGCCAATACACTGGCCGGTCTGGGGGTAGGACCTGGTGATACCGTGGCAGTATTGGATTGGGATAGTCATAGATATCTTGAGGCATACTTTGCAGTGCCTATGATGGGGGCTATCCTCCACACTGTCAATGTTAGACTATCTCCGGCCCAACTTCTGTACACCATGAACCATGCAGAAGATAAGGTAGTCCTTGTCAATTCCGAATTTGCGCCGGCGCTGCAATCATTCCGCGATAAGCTCCCTTCCGTAAAGCACTACGTCCTTTTATCAGACAGTGGCAGCGAGATGGAGAGTCACCTGGACTTCTCCGGAGAATACGAAAACCTTTTGTCGAAGAGTGGGAATACTTTTGACTTTCCCGATTTTGATGAAAACAGCGTGGCGACGATTTTCTACACGACGGGCACAACAGGTGAGCCAAAAGGTGTTTACTTCTCTCACCGACAACTGGTGCTCCATACGCTCGCCATCGCAGGTTCAATCGGAGCCTACGAGACGCAAGGGAGGTTCAGGTCCAACGATGTCTACATGCCCCTTACTCCGATGTTCCACGTTCATGCTTGGGGGTTGCCATATCTGGCGACGCTGCTCGGTGTGAAACAAGTATATCCTGGTAAGTATGAGCCGGAAATGCTGATCAGACTTATAAAGGGTGAAGGCGTAACACTATCTCACTGCGTCCCGACAATCTTGCATATGCTTGTCTCGGGAGCAGCTTCTAAGTCGATCGATTTGTCGAAATGGAAGGTGATAATTGGCGGCGCCGCACTGCCAAAGGGTCTCGCACTTGCGGCATTAAAGCTTGGAATAGATGTGTATTCGGGATACGGAATGTCAGAAACCTGCCCTGTTTTAACAATAACCTACCTGACAAAAGAAATGCTGGAGAGCGATGCAGAGTCTCAGGTTGATTACCGCGTAAAGACCGGTATTCCGATTCCGTTGGTCGACCTGGAGATAGTCGACGGAGAGGGCAACACGCTCTCACACGATGGGAAGGCGGTAGGTGAAATCATAGTCCGCGCGCCGTGGCTAACCGCCGGGTATTATAAGGACGAAACGTTAACCCGCCATCTCTGGCGCGATGGGTGGTTACACACAGGTGACATGGCAACGGTAGACCGTGCTGGATATGTTCAGATCACTGATCGCTTGAAAGATATGATCAAAACCGGTGGTGAATGGATCTCATCGCTTGAGGTGGAAAACCTGTTGAGTCAACACGAGGCGGTTTCAGAATCAGCAGTGGTTGGCATTCCGAGTGAGAAGTGGGGCGAGCGCCCGTTCGCTTTAGTTGTGCTCAAGACGGGATATGAAGGGGAGGTGGATGAACCGGCTCTCCAAGCTTTTATTAAGAGTTATGTGGAGAGAGGTGTCATCAATTCCTGGAGCGTGCCGGACCAGATCATCTTTACAACTGCGATCCCGAAGACCAGTGTTGGAAAAATCGATAAGAAGAAGATAAGGTCGGAGCTGGCCGCCAAGTTCCCATTGAACAAGTGAGGCTTTATTAGAAGGATAGTACAACGGTTTGCGAGCGGCGCAGGAAGGATCGTGTTGAGTCCAATCGAACGGTCCTCAGCAGCCCTGCTTTTCTATTCCCGTCATCGTCATCTTGTTCGCGTCCCCGCAAATCCATCTGCTGACTTCTATTCTGTCTCCTGCAAGTAAGGATGCCACGATGTCAATTTTCAGAGAGACAACTCTCGATTTCGTGAACGGGCTAAGCAAGAACACGATGGCCGAACAAATCGGGATAGAAATAACCGAGATAGGCGACAACTATCTCAAAGGACGCATGCCGGTCGACAAGCGTACCGTTCAGCCGTATGGGATTCTACATGGTGGTGCATCTGCCGCTCTTGCAGAAACCCTGGGCAGCATTGCAGGGACGATGACCCTTGATCCGGCAAAAGAGTATTGTGTGGGAATGGAAATAAATGCGAACCACATACGAAGCATCAGGAGCGGATTCGTTTACGGAACGGCAACACCGATTCATGTCGGCAGGACGAGCCAGGTGTGGGAGATAAGGATTGAAGATGAAGGTCAGCGGCTCGTTTGCATAAGCAGGCTGACCCTCGCAGTGTTGAAGAGGTGACCGCAGTCGATGGTGGACATTAAGACGGTTCTCTTCAACTGCGTTGATCACTCCCGGCTACCTCAGTCACAAGTATCGTGACCGCATTATCCTCTTGGTAACCTCCATTCTTTAGCTTCGCATCGGTATCGAGCAAAACCTGCAGTGCCCGTTTGATGGTCGCGATAGAAACCCCTTTCGCCGCATTGACATACTCATTGACGAAAGGATTCCACCTGCCGAAAACTTTAGTTGAAATGTCGTTCGTGTTGACTCTTTTCTCCAGAAGATGCTTTGTTTGCAGCAGGTGAAGGAAGTAACGTGTCAACATATAGTTTATGAAGATCGCTTTCTCGCCGGACTCAAGCATCTTTGTTGCAATTTCCTGTGCTTTGCTTACGTTCCGCTGCCCAATGGCGCGCTGCAACTCAAATATATTGAACGATCTGGACCTGCCAACTCCGGAGATAACATCATCGGAGTTGATCTCCTCTCTTTCCCCCACATAGATCGACAACTTCTCCACCTCGGATGCCAGGTCGCCGGCAGAATCTCCTGATAGCTCGACCAGTAGATCCGCGGCATTCTTTCCGAGTTTCTTGCCAAGGGCGTCCGCGGATTCAACGAGGAAGCCCGTCAACTCTGCACCTTTCAGCTTGTTGAAGGAGAATCGTTCTCCCTCACCAACGATCGTCTTGTACGGCTCGTCCGTCAACTTGATTTCACCGGCCGCCATCGCAAGAATGGTCGTCTCCGGCAAATTGTGAAGATGCCCTGCGATGTCGAGGCGGTGCTTTCTTTCCAGTTTGTCGAATCTCCTGACGACGGTAAGTCTTCTTTCGCCTACAAATGGAAAGCTTAGCATCGATGAGAGGATTGTTTCTGAATCCGAGTCGCTCCCATCGATTATGTCAAGATTGAACGCGCGTTCGGGGGCGGGAATGACATTCTTGATTAGAAGGTCGATCGCTTTGGAAAGAAAATAGTCCTCGTTCCCGTGAATGAACAGTATTTGCGGAAGCCGCTTTTTCTTGACAGTAGATTCGAACTTGGAGAGTTCGCTCATTTTTCCACGGACGCTTTGAGGATGTAGACAGGCTTAAGCGGGATGTCGCGGTTATCGCACGCTACCGAGCCGATCTTCTCAGCAACATCCATTCCCTTGATCACTTGACCGAAAACTGTATATTGGCCGTCAAGCTGCGGCTGGGGTGCTAGGCAAATGTAGAATTGGCTGCCGTTGGATCTCTTCTGCGGATTTATCTGGTCGGGGAGTCGAGCCATGGCGACCGACCCCAGTAAATTAGGCTTGCTTATTTCCGCGGGGAGGGTGTAACCCGGTCCGCCCTGACCGTAAGTCGCCTTATTTCCGGTTCTCGTATTCGGATCGCCCCCTTGTATAACAAAGCCTGGAATTACCCGGTGGAACTGCAAACTGTCGTAGAAACCTTTATTGACAAGCTTTATGAAGTTTGCACAGGTAACCGGTGCTGCCTTATCGAAAAGTTGTATTACTATCGTTCCATAGTTCGTTTTCAACACGACTTCCTGCTGTTTCTTGGGTGCACATCCTGCAACCGTTGCCGATGCGAGCAAAAGTAAGACTACTTCTTTCATATTCTCCTCAGATAATGTAAATGAAAATTATTATGACTGCTGCAAACAAAAGCCGATACCACACAAAAACTTTCAACGTGTGTCGTTGAAGGTAGTTCATAAAGTATTTTATTGCCAGGAAACCGAAAATTCCAGAGAATAGAGTGCCCCAAACCAGGGGTGCAACCTCATCAGCGGAAATGCCGTGGATGAAAGTCCGCAGCTTCAAGAAGGCGGCACCTGCAATAATTGGAATTGAAAGAAGGAACGAAAACCGAGCCGAGTCTTCGCGCTTGTACCCTAACAATAATCCGGATGAAATTGTAATTCCAGAACGAGAGGTCCCGGGGATCAGAGCGAGAGCCTGAGCGATTCCGATGATAAAGCCATCTTTTATTGACATGCTGTCGGCCCCTTTTTTCTTTTTCGCAACGCTCTCCGCGTACCACATGAATGCTCCAACGACTACCATACTTGTGGCAAGAATAGCCGGAGTTCTGAATCTTGTCTCCACCAGCTTTTCAAAAAGAGATCCAAGAACACCGGCGGGGACTGTTCCTAAGAAAACCAATTTCGAAAGTCGGGTCTCTTTGTCGATCTCGAAGTTCAGTTTGAATAAACCGCGAAGAAAGCCGGTTACCAGCTGAATTGTATCTTTCAGAAAATAACCTACTAAAGCTGTGAGTGTTCCCAGGTGAAGCGCGAGGTCAAATGTGAGGCTCTTTAGAAGAGGGGCGCTCCAATTGAACAAATGAGGGACAATAACCAGATGAGCGGTGCTGCTTATGGGAAGGAATTCGGTCAATCCCTGGATTATGCCTAGAAGAATGCTATCTAAAGTTGTGCCCATGATCCCTCCTGACTATTCCCTTTACCAGATATAATACACCAACCCGAACGTAATTCCGACTCCGCTGAAGTTCATATTTACGGGATGCGATTGGTAGTTGTTCCCATCATAAGTGCTGTATGTCAGTGCATCACCATTGCCGGACTTCAGAGTGCCGACGAATTCTCCCCTTCCATCAACAGCTATTCTCGCATAGAAATTCTTATCCAGCTTCGTATCAAATGCGGCGTCTATCTTGAATCCCAGCCCGTCTGCGTAATAGTTAGTCACATTGGTCGAATATGCAGAAGTGGTTCCGAAAGTACCGAAGTGGTAGCCGATTCCGACTCCATATCTGAAATAGTAGCCGTCACCCTCCGTAGTCCTCCTGACGATTAGCGAGGGAAGGGAATATGAGTAATTGATATTGATGTTATTGCTTCCCGAAACAGACCGTGTGATATAGCCGTATTCCAGACCGACTTCCCAATCATGGAGTATCTGATAATCTGCGCCAACAACAAACTGAACCGCTGTGGTGTATGTCCCGGGGATGACACCTCCTATTTGATAGGCAAGGTAACGCGAGATGCTCGGCGAATTGAAATATTCAAGACCCATCCCTGCCGTCGCCGAAAAAGATTGCCCGTAGGCGGCATGAGACCAGGTCGTCAAGATTAATAAAATCAAAAACCATTCTGCGATCCGGACAAACAGTGATGGTGAGTTGGAATCTCTCATGCTCGGCTGGCTCAAATCGTAACGGGTTCACCGACGGAAAGAGAATTCAGGATTCTAAAAGTCGCCAGTGACGTATTTACCAATTCGTCGAAGGATATCAGCGAATGACGATCGGAACTCGCGGATTTGATGAAAGCATCTACCTCGTCTGCAATTCCTTTGTCGATTTTTCCGTTCCCGGACTTTCGTTCTTTTCCATCTTCATAGAAATGTGCATACTGAAAATTATCGATGATGCTTGCCCTTTTTCCCGATGTCACCTCTATTCGTTCTTTCGGCAAGGCGGAATCGCCATTGGCCAGATATGTTATTATGCCGAGAGAACCATCCTTTAACTTCATTGAGATGTTGACATTGTCGTTAGGCACCAATGTGGAGTTGTCGGAAGCGATCGATTCAGCGAAAACCCGCTCCACTCTTGACCCCGTTATGAACTGGATGAAATCGACGAAGTGGCACACCTCGCCGATGATCCTGCCTCCGCCTTCAGTTGGATTCTGTGTCCAGTGATTCAAGGGAATGTATCCCGCATTTACACGGTAGTTGACTACTTTAGGTTCGCCGGTGCCTGAAAAAAATCTTCTCATTTCAATTGACAGTGGTGCAAACCTGCGGTTGAATCCAACCATCATAAGAGGCATATGCTTCTCATCGGCTGCCCTGTAAAACTGTGCAATAGACGTAAGTTCAGTTTCATCGAGGGCGAGTGGTTTTTCGACGAAGACGTTTTTGCCGGACTTCAACGCTTCTATTACCAGTTGCGCGTGCAGGTTGTGTCGCGTGGCTATGAACACCGTCCCAATGTCTTCATTTGAGAAGACGTCGGCTGCCTCGGTTGTAATCGCGCCGAAGCCGAACTGGTTCTGAGCTGTCTTGGCAGTCAGTCCCGTCGAAGTGCACACTGCCGCGAGCATCACGCTGCTGTTCTTCTTCAGGTTTGGAATTAAATAGGATTGTGCGAAGCTCCCCGCACCGATAAATCCTATTTGCATAGGCTTCTTAGTGAACGAGTCGCTGCGGGGGCCTAGTTGCCCGTCGTTCTTTGGTTCAATTTTCTTAACCAGGTCTATTGAAGCATCGACCTCTTTCGAGTATTCGAGAAGTATTCCGGTAAACCTTTCCGATCTCTCACCGCTTATCAACTTGTAAGCTTTGTCTCCCATATCAATTGGAAACACATGTGTGGTCAAAGACTTTACGTCTATCTTCCTTTCTCTTAGGAGGCTCACGAACTCCTTCATGTTTCTATTCTCGGTCCAGCGAACATATCCGATCGGATAATCGACACCGCCTTCTTCGTACGACGGATCATATCTCCCGGGACCGTAAGAGCGCGAAAGTTTGAATTCGAGTTCCTTCTGGTAGTAGGGGGGACGCGGCAGGTTCAGCCCCGTAGCGCCAATCATGACAATTCTTGACCGGTCGCGGGCGATTTCTCCGGCGAGAGCTACGGGGTCGCTGGATCTGGTTGCGGCTGCTATTATGACGGCGTCGGCTCCATATCCCCCGGTGAAGGACTTGACAAGGGAATTCACATCCGCTGAGCGTGTGCACGCCTCGTCTGCCCCCAGTTTCTTTGCGAGCAAAACATTTTCAGGATCTATGTCAATTCCGAAAGTGCCGCAACCGTTTGCTTTCAATAGCTGGATCGCGAGAAGCCCGACGAGGCCAAGCCCTATGACGACCACCTTTTCGCCGAGTGAAGGTTGTGCCTGCCGGACACCTTGCATCGCAATTGCTCCGAGCGTCGTGTATGTGGCATCTTCCAGAGGCACATCTTCAGGAACCTTTACAGCGAGGTTTCTCGGTATGAAGACCACGTCCGCGTGAACTGCGTATCCAGCACCCGCGCAAGCTACGCGATCCCCAACCTTGAACTCTGAAACCATCGGATCTACGGCGATAACGGTACCCGCCGAACTGTATCCGAGCGGCTTCAGAGAGTCGAGCTTTGACATGACTCTTTTATAAGTAGCTAAGAATCCACTCTGCTTTATCTCCAGCAAAACCTTTTTAACATCATCAGGACGTGACCGTGCCTTCTGCAGCATGTTCATTTTGCCCAGATCGACCGAACTCTTTTCTGTTCCGGCGCTTATGAGGGAGAAGCGGTTCTTCACCAGAATTCCGCCGACTTTCATAGCCGGCGTAGGAAGATTCTCCACCGAGATTTTTCCGGATTTTAGATTTTGTGTAACCTGTTTCATCAGCCCTCACTTCTGCATTTTATAGACAACAATATACCGCACAGACTTCACGCTCGGTAAAACAATACGAGAACTTCTTTTGGCCCGTGGACGCCGGTGACTAGTTCTTTCTCTATATCAGCGGTCCGGCTGGGACCCGTAATAAAAAACAAATTGCTGCCTTGGAAACTACTGAATTTTTCCTGGAATATCTCGTCCAGTGTTGCCACAAGGCTTTTAGCAGGTGCTACTACGAAAAGTCTTGTGCACAAAGCTGCAGGAAGGCGCGCTTCGGTATGGAACACAATCGTGCCTGTCTCAGCAATGCACGCAACACATGGCGCTATCACCGAATCGAAGACAGCCACCTCACGCTTGTCGTATCCCACACTAAGATCGGAAGAGTACGCGACGCGTCTCGATTCAGCGAGGCTAGAAATTCCAGTAGGAGAGATTTCTTTTATCTCATCATAAACAAATATGTTCGATTCAGCATGGGTTCGGTTCAGGACGCTATCGAGTAGAGGCTTCAAGTCATTCGAAACAAATGTCTCTCCTCCAACTCTGGCGAGTTCGGACGAAAACCTGGAGAACTTCGAATCGAAATCCGCAGACATGGGAGAGAGTAGCGGAGATCGCGGATTTCTTTGTGCGACTATTCGGCTCTGTTCCCGAAGCCCTTTCCTGATTGCACCAAAAATCTTTTCCCTGTCGTCTTCCATCAACTCTTTTTCCCTGTCTTGTAAATGCTCCTGAAAGATTTAACCGGGAAATCCGGGAGCTCTCGATCTCTGGTCCAGCCTTTTGTCACTGCTTTGAGCAGTCCTGCACGCCCTAGTACCCCTCCGAGCCTGCCAATCAGCTCGTACCTTCCAGGCCGCAGCATAGCCTTTCTATAACTTCTGAACACAAAATCCTGCAAGCGCGATTTCTTAAGCCTAACTACATCTCTCCTCAAAGAAAGGAGGTGATGATGTATCCGGATCCCCACCGGACAGACTTCTGTGCAATTGCCGCAAAGGGAAGAGGCAAATGGTAGATCCGGCGCATTGTCTTTGCCGAAATAAAGAGGAGTCACCAGCGATCCGATTGGGCCGGGGTAGACCGAACCATAAGCGTGGCCACCGATGTTGCGGTAGACCGGACAAACATTGAGACAGGCACCACACCGGATACAGTGCAGGACCTCCTGATGTTGCGTACCAAGCAGGCTGCTCCTTCCGTTGTCGACTAGGACGACATGGACTTCCTCCGGTCCGTCTTTCTCAAATGCTGATCGAGGTCCGCGGATTAGCGAGACATAGCTCGTCATCTTTTGACCCGTGCTGCTCCGGCCGAGGACTCTCATAAAAATTCTGAGGTCGTTGAACTTGGGGATGATTTTTTCGATACCGGTGACTATCACGTGTACTTTAACGGCCGATGTGGATAAGCGCGCGTTGCCCTCATTTTCCACGATCACTGCGTCGCCCGTCTCGGCGATTAGGAAGTTTGCGCCGGATATTCCCATCTCTGCCGAAAGAAATTTATTACGAAGGACTCTTCTCGCTTCTGCTGTCAAGAAAGGCGGATCCGGGTTGAGCGCGGACCCGAGCTTGTCGTGGAAGAGTTCGGCAATTTCCTTCCGGGACTTATGTATCGCCGGAGTTGTGATGTGTGACGGTTTTTCACCTGCAAGCTGGACGATATACTCACCCAGATCTGTCTCTATTGCTTCAATGCCGTAATTCTCTAGAAAGGGCACAAGGTCCAGTTCTTCTGTGACCATTGATTTTGATTTTACAATCGTATGGACATTGTGACTTCGTGCGACATCAAGGACATATGCCCGAGCTTTCTCCGCGGATTGTGCGAAAAAGACCTTACATCGGTTGTGCTCCGCCGCGTCCTGGTACTGGGAGAGGTACTCGTTAAGGCTGCTTATGGTCTCTTCCTTGATCGCTTTCGCCTGGTTCTGCAGGAAATCGAAGTCTATCGATTCGAAAGACTGAGAGCGGCTATCGACCGCCTGGAGAGTGGCTTTGCTTAAATTAGTACGAAGAGTCGGCTTTCGAATTTGTTTCTTGTACAACTCCTTGAAGTTTCTTGATTGCAGTCCCATTAGGAGATGCTCTCCGCCATTATCTCTGCTATATGAGCGAACCGGGCTTTTGTCCCGTTTCTCCTTGCCCATCCGTCAAGATGCATCAAGCAACTGGTGTCTGCAGAAACGAGTACCTCCGCGCCGGTGACACGGAAATTCTTAAGCTTCTCCTCTGCCATCGCAACCGAGATGTCCGGAAATTTGACGGAAAAAGTTCCTCCGAAGCCGCAGCACACTTCAGTGTACGGAAGCTCTACAAACTTCAACCCTTCGATCCGCGTTAGAATATTCCGAGGCTCCTGTTTGACTTTGAGTTCGCGTAGACTGTGGCAAGAGTCGTGGTACGAAACGGTGATGTTCAACTTGCCCTTGAATCTGTCCACTCCAATAATTTTCGATATGAACTCAGTGAGTTCGAAAGCCCGGCTGGAAAACTTTCTTGAGATTTCCTCATAGCGCGGGTCGTCTTTAAGCAACTCTGGATAAAAGTTCCGCATCATGGCAGTGCAAGATCCGGATGGTCCTACGATATAGTCGCGTTCGGAGTCGAACCTGGCTATACTCTTTTCGCTTGAAGTACCCCGGTAGTCCAAGAACGCATTGACCTCATGCATCGCCACAAGTCTAGCCTCATCAAAGTAGCCAGAGTTGTAGGCGGGTTGACCACAGCAAGTCTGCTTTTCCGGAAAAATTACTTCACACCCCACGTGCTCCAGCACTTTCAGCGTACTGACCGCGACGTTAGGAAAGATTTGATCGACAAAGCAAGGTACGAAAAGAAAAACGCGCATTTCTTGAAAAAATATAAGGTCTGGGGGAGGAAGATACAATCTTGAACTTGTTCAGGATACCACCTAGATTAACCTTCGCTCGTGCAGGGTTTTCTTCAAAACGCGATTAGTTGTTGGCGCCGAAATGGCGTTTGGGTTTGGAACTCTACGTCAAAATTTGGAAGGATCTTGTCTCCACCCGGGCTAGTTTGGAGATCGAGACCAGGAGTTTTTTCTCTAAGGATTAGTGACAAGATTTCCTTTGCGCATTGAGCTCTCTTTTTGGATGAAGAGTTCCTGCTCAGGTTCCCAACGATTTCGATTGGGAAAATGAAGCCTGATAAAGGAAATAGGCGAGGATATGAAAATAATTATAGAGCCGAGCTTTCTGTTCGGTCCGATGTGGCATCTGGCGTTTCGTCGCTGTTGGCAATCACGTTGAGCCCCGTCAGTCAGTTGATGGACACACCCAAACTGCTGTTCATGCCTTTGCTTTGAGCGGCGGCCTCATTCGAGAAGGAGATCATACCAGAATTTAGATTTTCTGGGAGCCACAGCCACGTGGACATGTTTTGCCTGAGTATACTCATCGAATCTGTACATACCCAGCTCTCTTCCGACGCCACTTTGCTTGTATCCGCCAAAAGGTGCTATAGCACTTATGAGGTGATAGTCGTTGATCCAGACAGTGCCAGTTCTAATTGCTTTTGCAACTTCGATGGCCTTCGGAATATCCGTTGACCACACGCCTCCGGCAAGCCCGTAAACGCTTTCATTCGCAATCTTGATAGCCTCCTCGGCATCCTTGAATCTTATAGCTGCCAGCACAGGTCCGAATATTTCTTCCTGAGCAATCTTCATTTTGTTATCCCCATCGGTAAAGATGGTGGGTTCCATGTAAAAGCCTTTGTCACGTCCCTGAGATCTCTTTCCTCCAAGAACAAGTTCTGCCCGTTCTTCAAGTCCCGCAGCGATGTATTTCTCGATAGTGTCTCGCTGCGATGTAGAAATTACAGGTCCCATGGTGGACTCGTAGTCCAATTGATAACCTACTTTTATAGCTTTCGCTCTGGTAAAGAGTTTATCCATGAAGTTGTCACAAATCTTGTCTTCAACAAGGAGCCTGGTTCCCGATTCACAGACCTGCCCCGAATGCAAAAACACTCCGAACAATGCTCCATCCAATGCATCGTCAATTTTGGCGTCTGCCAGAATGATGTTTGCAGATTTACCTCCAAGTTCGAGTGTCACTTTCTTCACGGCCTGTGACGCCAGCTCCATAACACTTTTCCCAACGACTGTGGAACCGGTCAGGGCTATTTTGTCTACGAGAGGATTCCTCGCGAGTTCTTCGCCGACTTCAGCACCTGAACCAGTAACAACATTCACTACACCTGTCGGAACCCCTGCCTTTTCAATAATCTTTGCAAGATCGAGAGCCGTCAGAGGGGTAAGGCTCGCCGGCTTTAGGAGGACTGAGTTGCCGGCAGCCATGACAGGAGCAATCTTCCAAACTGCCATCAGGAGTGGAAAATTCCACGGTATGATCTGCCCGGCTACCCCAATGGGCTCCCGGACCACGAAGTTCCAGCTGACAGAAGGGAAGGTCATCCAGAGCAAAGGCTCATATGTGTCTCTCTTCTATGCGAGCTCGGCAAAGTGCCGGAAGTGTTCTATGGCGAGTGGTACATCTATCATGGATGCTTTGCGGATGGTAGCGCCGGAACTGAGTGCTTCAAGCCCAGCAAGTTCGGACTGCCTTGAAATAATTCCGTCCACTGTTTTCAGCATCAACTCCGATCGAGTCTTGGGCTCCATCCGCGGCCGTGGTCTGTTGTCGAAGGCATCGCGTGCAGATCTGATTGCATCTCGCGTCTCATCCACCACCGACCTGGGCATTGCCGAACGCGGTTCCTGCCATGGTTTGCTGCGATAAGCATTTAACCTCTTGCAATTAGATCGTTCCCATTTTTCATTGCCCTCGGCAAGTAATCAAGTATCAGCCTGATCGCGCCAAGCGCAAGAGCATCGGATATCGGCTGCGCTTGTTGGGAATGAAGCGATTCGATACAGTGACTTAGCGCATCCATAACGGTGCTTCCGGTGACTTTTGCAGGCATGCTTAAAGTAAGCAGAGGATCGAGGATCGCAACCCGCGGCACAAAAAAATTGTCGGTGAAAATCAGCTTCTTCTTGCTAGACCGGTCCTTGATGACGGCAGCAAAAGTCACCTCGCTCCCGGTTCCCGCCGTGGTGGGAATTGCCACGTGCGGTACGACGGGTCCGAAGAGAAAATTTATGCCTGAGTGATCTTCTATCTCTCCGCCAAACGATAGGACTATTGCGATGCCTTTTGAAGTGTCGATGGAACTTCCTCCGCCCACGGTGACTATGCAGTCAGCCCCGATTGATCTGGCATACCCTGCGCCGATGTTGACAATGTCAGTGCCCGTATCCGGCTAAACCTCACTAAAGACGCTGGACAACGTACTTCCGAGATTATTCTTGACTGACTGTACCATCTTGCTCTCGGACAGAAACCTGTCTGTAACCAGAAGCACATGGTTTGCATTAAGGCCATGCACTTCCTGAGCTACCTTGGACGCTGCACCGATTCCAAATATTACTTTTGTCGAATTTGAGAAAACAAAATCCAGTTCGGAGTCATACATCGATGGTTCCTCGTCAAGAAGGATTTTGGAATGAAACGATATCGCCCGCCCGACATTTGATCTGCGACGAATTCTAAATATTCACGCACGCATCATTCATCGATGAGCTTAGTATCGACCATTGTTGCCGAGTCGACCAGATCCTGGGCAGCCTTCACGAATCTCACGATCGTCGGCAAGTCACCCTTCAGCTTGAGTTTGCCTTGCATCATTCCTTTGACAGGGTCGAGCTGTTTTCTGAGTACGGTTTTCCAGTTTGGATAATTGCTCCGTATTATGAACTTCGCCTTTTGAGCATCTTCAAGATTTGCTCTTTTGGCTTCTCGACATTCACCACGATAAAGGTCGAGCCAAATTCCAACGCCTGTTTCCGTCTGCTCGAATTGCCCGCCGCCTGCAGGGTTATTCTTAAGCTCTGAAATGGTTTGAGGATCCAACTCCATCACCAACGCAATTGTCCCATGTTCCCACTTCGCGCCTGATTGCCGGTAATTTGGGTTGGAATTGATTTTTTCTTTGAATGACGCAATCCATTCGTCGCTCGGGAATAAATATGCCATGAATTACCTCCGCGGTTTTCAAATATCGACTCAAGAATCGATGGCCTCCATGCTTGTAACGCTACAAATTAGAGAGAGAAAGTTCAACGGTCAATTCGATCCGGTAAATGCAGGAACCCACTTGCAAGTAATAATTCACGTAATTATATAGATGTCCGGCAGGGAGGTAAGCAATACTAACACTGCCAGAGAGTTGAATTTGGAACAATGTCCCATTTTTAGTAAATTTTCAGGCAATTCTTAGGCCAATTGTGACATGTTTGAACAAATTTCTGAAAAGTTCGAAGGCATATTTCACCGCCTGAGCGGTCAGGCTCGCATTACTGAGGAAAACGTCTCAGATGCGGTGGGTGAGGTGCGCCGTGCGCTGCTCGAAGCGGATGTAAATTACAAAGTCGCACGTCAGTTCACCGAGGAAATTCAGAAGCAAGCAATTGGTAAAGAAGTTGCAAAAAGTCTCAACCCGGGTCAGGTCTTTGTAAAAATTGTTTATGACGAGCTCGTTCAGCTCCTCGGTGGAGCAACGAGCGAGATGCAATTTTCGCAGGACATACCGAATGTCATAATGATTGCAGGACTGCAGGGATCTGGCAAGACAACTTTCGCTGCAAAGCTTGCGAGCCATCTGAAATCAAAGGGCCGTTATCCTCTTCTTGTGGCGTGCGATGTCCATAGGCCTGCTGCAATTGATCAATTAGAAACCCTGGCGGGACAAATCGGTGTCCCCATCTATTTGGAGCGCGGGAGTTCGGCGGTCGCTATCGCGAAAAACGCGATCGACTATGCGCGAAAGAATGCACGCGATGTGGCTATAATCGACACTGCTGGAAGACTGCACGTAGATGAAGAAATGATGCGTGAGGCAGAATCCGTGAAGTCGACAGTGAATCCGCATCAGGTTTATTTTGTCGTTGACTCGATGACCGGGCAAGACGCAGTGAACACCGCGCAAGAGTTTAATCGAAGGTTGAATTTCGATGGAGTGATCCTGACAAAACTCGACGGCGATGCCAGGGGTGGTGCGGCACTTTCTGTGAGAGCGGTCGTCCAAAAGCCAATCAAGTTCGTAAGCGTCGGTGAGAAACTTGATCAGCTCGAAGTGTTCCACCCGGACAGGATGAGTTCTCGGATTCTGGGTATGGGTGACGTAGTGACACTCGTTGAGAAAGTCCAGGAACAAGTCGACGAAAAGAAAGCGGCGAAACTTGAGAAGCGACTCAGACGAAACGAGCTTACACTTGAAGACTTCCGCGATCAGTTAAGAGAACTCAAAAAGATGGGGTCCCTTAAAGACGTTTTGTCGATGATTCCCGGCGTGTCGGGTGCAATAAGAAATGCTTCGGTGGATGACAAGGCACTGGTTAGAATCGAAGCTATGATAGACTCGATGACCATCGAGGAGAGGGAAAAGCCGCACATAATTGACGGAAGAAGAAGAAGAAGAATTGCTGCGGGGAGTGGAACGACAGTTCAGGAGTTGAACAAGCTTCTGAAGCAATTCTCTGAGATGCAAAGAATGTTTAAGTCTCTTTCAAAGGGAAAATTTGGAAAAGGTGCCTTAGGCAACGCGATTTTGCGATCATGATATTTTTGAAGTCAGTATTTGTTAACAAACGTGCTATTGGTGAGCACAATTACAGTTACAAACGGAGGAACATTTGGCAGTAAGATTAAGATTGCGAAGAACCGGACGGAAGAACCAGCCGGCTTACAAGGTTGTGGCAGCTGACTCGCGCTCGCCACGCGATGGACGCTTCATCGAGACAATCGGAAGCTACAACCCCTTGAGATATCCGGCTGAGATCAAGTTCAATGAGGAGAAGGCGTTCAAGTGGCTGCGGCGAGGTGCGCTTCCCTCGGACACCGTTCGAAGTCTTTTTCGTAAGACGGGATTATGGTACAAGTGGTACTTGACTAAGAAAGGTTTGGACGAGGCTGCAGTGGCTCAGAAGCTTGCCGAGTGGCAGGCTGGCCAGGAGGCGAAACTGACTCGGGAGGCTGAACGCAAGCAGAGACACAAAGCTTCCAAGAAGGCCAGGAAGGCTTCCGAAACTGCTCAACCGCAACAGGCTAATCCACCCGCGGCTCCCACGTCCGAGCCCGCTGCTTAATTAGTCGACGGACTTTTGGGTTAGGTCGAGTCAGATCTGATTGTCTGTGTCAACTGAGTTTCTTCAGATCGTCAATGGCAAAGATTGAACCCAACTCTTCCGATAGAGACGGAGGAGGCATCAAAGGAGGCCGCCCCGAATCAGGTTGCTAACACGTGGGACGGAGTTATCAGGCTCAGGTGAAACCCCGTTCGCTGGAAACAGCGAGAGGAGGCGGAAAGGAGGTCCGAAATGCGTGATTTCGTTGAATTCATCATCAGAAAGCTTGTGGACAAACCTGATAGCATTCAATTGGCTCAGGAAGAGAAGGAAGCGAACAAGGTCGTCTTTCAGTTGAAGGTTGACCAAGAGGACGTTGGTAAAGTGATCGGACGTAAGGGTCGCACCGCCAACGCAGTACGAACTCTCCTGAGTGCGGTTGCTGCCCGTGAAGGCAAACGCGCTATTTTGGAGATAATAGACAAGTAGTCCCGCGACTGTCTGCGATCCGGGCTCAATGGTCTCGGGTCTCGCTGACAACCACGGAACGAGGCATTCGAGTAAACTTAGATTTTGCCGAATTGATCGGTTGGAACGTAAGCCGATCATGAAACGTCTGATTCCCGGACTTGATGCCGGGTCAAGGATTTTTGTCATACCCGATAATCAGGTCCAGGAAAAAAGTCGGCAAGAGAAAAAACTATGATTTGCTTCGCAGCAGATCGTGAGCGTAACTAAAGAAGAGATGGAAGATCTCATTCTCATAGGAATGGTTAGAAAAGTTAGAGGAACCAAAGGCGACTTGAAGGTGGAATCTTATAGCGATGTACGGGGACGATTTGTCGGCATGAAAAGCGCCTATTTCCGTTCACCCGGGAAAGAACAGCCGGTTCGCCACTCCATCGAAAAGTGCGAAGAAATGAATGGCTATGTTGTGATGAAACCGGAGGGCGTAAACTCCTTTGATGAAGCCTCGAACTTTATTGGAAGCGAAATTCTTGTCCGTGAAGATGAGAGAGCTCAACTACCTAAGGGGACGTTCTACGTCGATTCACTGGTTGGTATGTCGGTGGTCGAAGAGGGCGGAAGGAGTATCGGTGTTGTCGAGGAAATTGTCTCCAACGGTGCGCAGAGTCTGCTATCTATTCGGCAGGACGATGGTGCAGAGGTGAGTGTTCCGTTCGTAAAACCGTTTCTCGTCTCGATAGATCTCGAAGAGAGGTCGATACTGATCAGGTTGATAGACGGAATGTTGGGGGGCGGGTTGGATGAGGATTGACATTATCTCCGCTTTCCCGGGAATGTTCAGCGGACCTCTTAGTGAAAGCATGATAAAGAAAGCACAAGAAAGAAATACGGTTGAAATTGTTGTTCACAATCTTCGCGACTATGCTCATGACAGGCACCATACCCTTGATGATTCGCCCTATGGTGGCGGTGCAGGTATGGTTTTGAAACCGGAACCACTATTTGAGTGCGTTGATAGTCTTCAAGCTCAAAGGCAGTATGACGAGATAGTACTGCTTGCAGCGGACGGAGAAGTGTTTCGTCAGCCGATTGCAAATGAATTTTCGCTTTATCAAAGCATTATCCTAATTTGCGGGCACTACAAAGGAGTTGACGAACGAGTAAGGGAACGCCTTGTAACTAGAGAGATCTCTATCGGCGATTATGTCCTGACTGGCGGAGAGATCCCGGCGCTCGTAATCGTGGATGCAGTTGTGAGACTCCTTCCCGGTGCACTCGGCGACAGCGAGAGTGTGCTGAACGACTCGTTCCAGGATGGCTTTCTCGACTCACCCCAATACACGAGACCTCCCGAGTTCAGAGGTATGAAAGTTCCCGATGTCTTGTTAAGTGGAGATCATGAGGAGGTAAGAAAATGGCGTGAGCAGATGAGCGCCGTGCGCACTGCGCATCGAAGGCCGGACCTTCTTGACAGAGAAGCCGATCTATCTGATTGCAAGAGAAGAAAAGTCTAAATCAAATCCCGAAAGCGGGAACTATGTTACAAAATGGAGAATCAAGATGAATAAGATAGCACTAGTAGAAGCAGCCCACCTTAAGACGGACTTACCGCGTTTTATTCCGGGAGACACTGTGAACGTACATTTCAAGGTCGTTGAAGGCGACAAAGAGCGCATCCAGGATTTTGAGGGTATTGTTATAAGCCGACGTGGAGCAGGCCTGAAGGAGACGTTTACTGTTCGTAAGATTTCTAACGGTGTCGGAGTAGAGAGGATATTCCCGACGCATTCCCCCCGTATTGCCGGCATTGAAGTCCTTAGAAATGGTAAGGTCCGTCGGGCAAAACTTTACTATCTGAGAGAGTTGGCCAGCAAAGCAGTTCGTCAGAAGACTACATAGCTTACAAAACACCTCGCTTAGATGTTCGAAACCTCCAATAGCTCAGCAGGTGCTGCTGACGGCAGCTCGTTGAGTGACCTGAACCTTCATGGTGACCTTGCTGAAATTCGTTTTAAGGTGCTGCAGGGCGAGCGGCTCACCCGCGAAGACGGCATTAGACTCTATGAGTCGGACAACCTCCTGGCGCTTGGTCACCTTGCTAATCACGTCAGGGAACGACTGAACGGATCCGACACTTACTTCGTGCGGAATTATTATCTCAACTATACAAACATATGCGAGCTCGATTGCAAGTTTTGTTCCTTCTACAGAAAGGAAGGACAAGATGGCGCATTCCTGATGTCACTGGAGCAAATATTCAAAACGGTTGCGGACGACAAGGACAATATCACTGAGATGCACATGGTGGGCGGGCTTAATCCATCACTTCCTTACGATTACTATATCGAGCTGCTTAGAGGTATAAAGAGGATTGACCGTCGCATTCATATTAAGGCTTTCACAGCAGTCGAGATAGAGTTCTTTGCCAGACTATACGGGAAGACGATTGAACAGGTTCTGATTGAGTTCAAGGAGGCAGGTCTGGATGCTATGCCGGGTGGCGGTGCGGAGATTTTCAGCGAGCGAGTCCGGCAGAAGATGTTTGCGGACAAGATCGGCGCCGAGGATTGGATTTCGGTCATCAGGACCGCTCATAGTCTTGGCATACCATCGAACGCTACAATGCTATATGGCCACATGGAGACAGTGACTGAGCGAGTGGATCACCTCATCAGGTTGAGAAAGCTCCAGGATGAGACGAAGGGCTTCTTCGCTTTTATTCCGCTCGCTTATCATCCGCGTGTGGAAGACTCGACGCAGTGGGCTACCGGCATCGACAATCTCAAGAGCGTAGCCGTTGGCAGGTTAATGCTGGACAATTTCCCGCACATCAAAGCATACTGGATTTCGATGGGACCGAAGGTTGCCCAAATCAGCCTTAGTTTTGGGGCAGATGATCTTGATGGTACAGTGCGAGATGAGCGTGTCTTTCACATGGCAGGCGCTTCAACCGATAATGCGTTGTCCAGAAGTCAACTGGTGAAGCTTATCAAGGATGCCGGACGAATACCTCTCGAACGGGATGCGCTTTACAATACAATCGAGACATTCGCTTGATCTGCTAATGGGAAGATTCGTCCCTTCAATTTCCGGGTCTCAATCATTTCTCGAAATTCAAAAGTGAAAATTCTCAAGAAAGATTCTCGGCACCATGTTTTGGGGACCTATCCCGCCCAACTCTTCGTACCTAGGCAGCCTGAACTCAGGCTTGAAACCACATGACCACTGGAGGATAGATGCCTGACTTGCAGACCAGCTCAAGGAGGAGGAAGCTTGGTGCGGTAAGCTTTCTTAACACAAAACCTCTCATCTACGGGATAGAAAGGAATCTCTTCCGACACAATTTTGAATTGATCAAAGCGATACCGTCTGTTCTCGCAGTCGACCTAATTGGTGGGAAGCTCGATGCGGCACTTGTTCCTAGTATTGCGTATGCGAAGAATAGTCCAAGTTTGAGGATAGTACCCGAGTGCGGGATAATCGCTCATGAAGAAGTAAACAGCATCCGGCTCTATTTCAATCGGAATCTCAGAAGCATCAGGTCTGTCGCGGTCGATATAAGTTCCATGACGTCAGTTATACTGACCAAGATTCTACTCGCGGAAAGGTATCAGGTTAAACCCGAATTCATTGTCGCGATGCCTGATCTTAAGAAGATGCTATCCACTGCGGATGCGGCGCTGGTTATTGGCGATGCTGCACTGTTCAAAACGCCATCCGGTGAAAGGACTTACCTCGATCTTGCAGAAGAATGGCACGACATGACCGGGTTGCCTTTTGTCTTTGCTGTTTGGGTAGGTAGGGAAGGGGCGATGTCGCTGGAAGATACTCAGGCAATAATTTCATCGAAGAACCTTGGCATGGATAACATCGATGATGTTTGCCGTCTTGCAGCGGAGGAATACTCTGCTGATTTCTCGCTGGTGAAATCTTACCTTACTCAGAACATCCAATTTGATCTCGGCGATGAGGAAATTGCCGGGATGCGTCAGTTTTTTGAACTGGCGTACTACCACGGCTCGCTTGATTATCTCCCCTCACTGAACTTCTATCCCCTTGAGGAAAGAGCTCCTGATACCCTCTTTTCGAGCTAAGTTGTAACAATTCCAGCTTAAATCGTAGATTCTCTCATAAAAGGAGTGGTGAAAATGAAGCTTATCCTTCCGTGTCTCGTCACATCCCTATTGGCATTCGGGCTTTCCGCAGCATACGCGCAGGAACCCGACTCGAGTTACATGCCGCAAAGACAGACACTCGATTCATTGAAATCAGAGCTGCGAAGGATCAACACAACCTACAATTTGTTTAAAGCGCGTACGGACACGGCAACTCAGTTTACAGAAGCTGACCGATTAGAGATTGAAAAGTTATCCGCCAGTTTGAAGCAGATAAGTGACGAAATTCATCGAATGAATTTAGGGGCGACTGACCTTGCCGACGAAGCGGCAAACATTTACGGCGTGAAAGACGCTATAGTCAAGGAAGGCAACTACAAACTTCCGCGGGGTCGCCGAGAAGACACTAGCGTTAAAGTTCTAAATGGGGATGCTGTCATAGAAGGGACGTTGATAGGGAGCCTGGTAGTTGTTAACGGCGACGCATTTGTAAAAGACGATGGGAAAATAAGCGGCGACGTTGTCGTCATCGACGGTAAAGCAACCATATCTCCAGATGCTCAGGTTGAAGGGGCGATAATCGAACGCAACAGCAGCGATCTTGAGAAGAGGCGTTCTGTTATCGAGAAAATGAAGCTGGTGGACCATTCGGATATCTGGCAGGGCCCTAATTCTATTTTCGAACATCTGGCAGTGTCATACAACCGGGTCAATGGATTGTTTCTGGGCATCGGTCAGAACAAGGACTACTTCTGGAGCGGCGACGAGACTTATTCACCTTATGGATTTTTCGGCTACGGGTTTGCAATCCATAAATGGCAATATAGATTTGGTTTCGACAAATGGGTCGGAAATGCGAATAGATTTGAAGCAGGCATCGAGGCTCATTCCTTGACAGATTCCAAGGACTACTGGATAATCGGTCCAAAGGAAAATTCCCTTTACGCAATACTTGCCAAGGAGGATTTCCTGGATTACTTCGCAAGGGAAGGTTTCTCTGCACACATAGGACAGTACTACCGGATGAATTCCAGGGTCACCCTCAGTTATGATGTTGACAAGTATTCTTCGCTACCCACTAACACGGACTGGGCGGTTTTCGGAGGGCATAAGGTGTTCCGCAGTAATCCTGCAATCTCAGCGGGGTGGATGAGGAGTATCGTTTTAGACATACAACATCGCAATTACAAAGGCGAGACGGTGAGGAGAGGTTGGATTGCTGATCTTAGAGGTGAAGCTACGGTGAGCGGAGACTTTGATTTCAGGATGCTGACCCTCGAGGCGGTTCGGTATCAGCCCCTGTTTCCAGGTTTACAACTGAATATGCGGTTTAGAGGGGGGACGTCCAGTGGAGTATTGCCGCTGCAGCGCTCTTATCAGATCGGTGGGCTGAACACACTCAACGCTTATCGACTGATGGCATTCACGGGCAACAGACTTCTCCTTGTGAATGCCGAGTTACTGTTCAGTCCCAGGCTGTTCGAGAGGGCTGGTTTTTTTCCGCTCAACACATTCTCGCTCATACTTTTCAGCGACATGGGACAAGTGCAAAGCGCAAATCCATCAGACGGCATGACGGGCGGGTGGAACCTCATCACTGCAGATAATTTCAAGTCGGACTATGGCGTTGGTTTGGGAAACGGGAGTGGCGACCTCAGGATCTTCGTATCTTGGAGAACCGACATCGCAACGTCTCCGACATTTGGAGTTCTGATCGTGAGGCCATTCTAAACTTGTGCCGTCACCAGTGTCTGGAAGAAATCGCTGGTGACGGCTGTACAACACTGTTTTTTTCTACGGGAAGATGCCTAGTTCAATATAAGCAGTAGCTATCTTGTTTATCGCGCTCAGGAAAGCCGCGGTTCTCAAATCCGGTATTTTGCTATTTGACTTCAATATCTCTCTGATCTGGTTGTATGCAGTCGTCATGGTTTCTTCGAGACCCGAGTTCACGATATCTATTTCATCAGGGCCCTTAGCTATCCTACTTCGCTCGAAATCGGAAAAGGGTCTCCCGGTCGATTCCTCGACAGCACGGAGTATCCTGTCAAACGCAGATTGTTCGAACCGTTTATCCATCCGTCCAAACCTGACATGAGATAGATTCTTGAGCCATTCAAAATAAGACACGGTGACTCCGCCGGCGTTGAGATACATGTCAGGTATCACCATGACTCCTTTCTGCAGCAGGATTTCTTCAGCATCTGCGGTTGTCGGTCCGTTCGCGCCCTCAGCAATGATCTTTGCTTTAATCCGCGAGGCATTTTCCTTTGTGATTTGTTCTTCCAGTGCGGCGGGGATAAGAATCTCACACTCTAGCTCCAGTGCCTGTCTTGAGTTGGTGATATCTGTTGCGCCGGGGAAACCCAAAATCGAACCGGTTTCTTTTCTATGGTTAGCAACTGCGTCAACATCAAGACCCTTCGGGTTATAAATTGCTCCCTCATATTCTGCCAGGGCGACAATTACTGCGCCAGCTTCCTGACAAAACTTTGCCGCATGGTATCCTACGTTTCCGAGTCCTTGAACGATTACCTTCTTCCCGGCAAGCCCTTGAGTCAATCCCAGCCTTCGCATGTCCTCGGAGTTTTCACAAGCTTCTCTAAGGCCATAAAAGATTCCTCTGCCCGTTGCCTCAGTTCTGCCGCGAACGCCCCCCTCTGCAACGGGTTTCCCCGTTACGCAGGCGAGTGCATCGATCTTTCCTGGATTGAAGGTTGCGTAAGTGTCCGCTATCCATGCCATTTCCCTGGAACTCGAACCATAGTCCGGCGCAGGAACATCCACACCGGGTCCGATGTAGTTCTTCCTGATTAGTTCTGATGTGTATCGACGAGTGATAAGCTCAACGTCCATCTGCGAGTAGTCTCGCGGATTGAACTTGATAGCGCCTTTGGCTCCACCAAATGGTACATCTACGACAGCACATTTGTATGTCATAAGTGCTGCGAGCGCTTTAACCTCGTCTTCATTCACCATCTCGGAGTATCGAATTCCTCCTTTGACCGGGAGCTTGTGGTAACTGTGTTCAACACGCCACCCATGAAGGACTTCGAAACCTTTAGAAGTTCTTACGGGGAATTGAAATGAGTAAACGCTGTTACAGCCTTTGATCTGTTCGAGCAGACCTTTTGGGTGGCTCGTGAACTGTGCAGCTCTATCGAAATTGCGGTTTACATTCTCGAAAAAGCTGAGTTCTTGATTTGAGTTTGGCATGTTTTACCCTGTAGTTTGTCAGATTGATAGTCTTGGGCTAGTTTGCGATTTCGTGGCACGCACTGCCTACTTAACATGGGACAATTTAGTCTTGCTTCTCGAAATGAAAAATGTATCAAGTCTTGACATGGTCAGGATCCAAAGCCATGGAGATTTGGCCAACAAATCTGAGATCTGGTGTATCTCTGTCAGTCTCTTGAAACCGTGACCGCCGTTCCGTAACAGAGGACTTCCGTGACTCCGTTGAGCAATTCCGTGGCATCGTATCTCACCCCAACGACTGCGTTCGCACCGAGCTTTTCGGCGTGATCAAGCATCATATCGAATGCTTCCTCTCTTGATTTTTCGCAGAGCTCAGTAAACAGGCTGATGTTTCCCCCGAACAGAGTCTGAAGCGACCCGCCGATGGTGCCGAACACTGATCTTGAACGTACCGTGATGCCTCGAACTACACCAAGCTGCCTGACAACTTTATAACCGCTAAGCTCAAAAGTGGTTGTAGTCATTGAATGATCCATGTTACAAATCCTCCTTATTATGGTTATCGCTCATCTGGGAAACCCGGGTTTGGAACGGGAGGTCCCGAAGGCGCGTGGTTTGGGTCTGGCCGGTTTCACCGATCTGTCTGAGAATCATCAATGAATATAAATCCATCAGACCAATTATCCATTGAACTCCGTTTCCAGTCTTTCTTTGCACGGCATCTGAAGTCCATGGGATCTCGAATACGTGGCTGATTTGGACACAAGAGTCATGATGTAGTAAATTTCAATCGAACTCAAAGGAATTTTATGAGACTTCTTACGATAGTTGTTGCAGCGTTATGCGCATTTCTCCTCGCCTCATGTTCAATGCAGAAACTAAGAGTTGATCTGATCCTGTTGCACGGACATTTCGAGACACTGGACAAACGTCTGCCTGATGCCGGTGCCGTTGCCGTTAACGGCGGTAGGATCGTGGGTGTTGGTACGAACTCCGAAATTGAATCTCACTTTCAGGGAGCACTTGTTATCGACTTGAAAGGCTCTTATGTTTATCCGGGATTGATCGACGGTCATGCGCATATGGTCGCATTAGGAGTAAGCCTAAGTACGATCGACCTCATGAAGGCTGAATCGCCAGAGGATATTTCCATTCTCATCCGCGATGCGGCAGCTCGAACAAAACCGGGAAGATGGATTCGGGGAAGCGGTTGGAATCCGTCGATATGGCCGGGAGTTGACTTCCAGGCCGCTAAGATTCTCGATAAGGTTGCGGGCAATGACTTTGTTTTTCTGATCAGTTCTGACGGTCAAGCTGCGTGGGTGAACTCGAAAGTGCTGAAGCTGGCCGGCATCACTCGTTCAACTCCGAACCCGAATGGTGGACGGATTATCAAAGACCGAAAAGGCAATCCAACGGGCATCTTGGCCGGAAGTGCGATTGATCTTGTAACTTCAAAAATACCGCCACCCAGCGAAACTGAAATTGAGGATGCAATCGTGCTTGCTTCTGATACGTGTGCACGATATGGGATAACCGAAGTCCAGGATGCCGGGATTGACGGGGCAACTCTGAAAGCGTATGAACGTCTTGACCGGACTGGGAGGTTGAGAATTCGTATTTACGCGATGTACAATGGCAACGATTCCACTTTGCCTGCGATTCTGAAAAAGGGTCCTGTCAAGACTGCGGACGGCTATTTCACAATGAGGTCGATAAGAGTGGATATGGATGGCACACTGCGTTCCCGCGAAGCGGCTCTTGTTCATGCATATTCCGACGACCCAGGGAACTACGGAATGACTCTTATGGGGGGGAAGGATCTTGAAAACCTGACCGTGGCTGCTCTTGCGTCGGGTTTCCAAGTCTGCACGGAAGCTCACGGCGATCGCGCGATTTCCGTGGTCCTTAGAGCCTACACGCATGCGCTGCATATTGCAGACATTCCCGATGCTCGTTTGCGAATCGAAGGTGTCGGCGTGATCCTACCGCGTGATGTTGATGAGTTCGCTAAGCTTGGAATCTTGCCGTCGATGCAGCCGGCGGCCTGTATTTCTGATATGTACTGGATCGAATCGCTTCTCGGACCGGAACGAACAAAATTCTGGGATATGTGGAAGTCGCTTCTCGACAGCGGCGCCATCATAATTGGAGGCTCCGATTTTCCATATCAAAGCCCTGATCCAAGGTTAGGGATTTACGCTGCAGTGACGAGGCGCGATCCGAATGGACTACCACGATCGTTTGAAGAGGCGAAAGCCTATTTCTCACTTTCGTCTGACGCAGCTGCTGACAGCTCAGATTTCCATGACGGATTCTTTCCATCTCAAGCGATGAGCATCCATGACGCCCTAAATGCATTTGTAAAATGGCCGGCCTACGCTGCTTTCCAGGAAAATGTCAAAGGGAGCATTTCGATTCGGAAGTATGCGGATTTTACTTTCTTCTCCAATGACATCCGGAGAGTTCCGCCGCGAAAGATTTTATCCGACCGCATCCTGGGCACATTCGTGGGCGGGAAACTCGTGTATGCCAGTCCGCTATGGAGCCAAGTATCCATTGTGGATTCCAGAAATTAGCTTGTCATCTGAATCTATTCCAATTTCGTTATACATGGCTGCGGTGTGAATGAGATGGATCTTTATATCCGTTGAAGTCTCGGCTGCCGGGATGGACCGGTAAAAATCTTAAGCATAATATTTGAGGGAGAGAGAGCATGGAACTGAAAGTAGTAGCTGTGGAGAAACCTGAGGATGTTAATTTCATCCTGGGCCAGTCTCATTTTATCAAGACCGTTGAGGATTTGCATGAGGCTGTCGTTCAGACGGTCCCGCAGATGAAATTTGGAATTGCATTCTGCGAATCATCTGGTCCTGCCCTTATCAGGTTTTCCGGTAACGACGAAGAACTTATCGGTCTGGCAAAATCAAATGCGATGAAGATCTCCGCAGGGCACTCGTTTATCATTTTCCTGAGGGAAGGATTCCCAGTTAACATCTTAAACGTCATAAAGAGTGTACCTGAGGTGGCGAGAATCTTTTGTGCCACGGCAAACAATGCTCAAGTTATCGTCGCTGAAACGGAACAGGGACGAGGAATATTGGGCGTAGTCGACGGAGTTGTCCCGAAAGGTATCGAATCCGATTCGGACAAACGAAGTCGACACGATTTTCTCAGGAAGATCGGTTACAAGCTGTAAAGCGAACTTCTCTCCAGATTTGCCGTCTATAATCACAATCAACAAAGGACCTATGAAGAAGTATATAATGTTGTTTTTGATGGTCCCTGGAATTGGGCTTGCCCAGGGTTCTGATGCTGGAACACGTATGGATACTTTGAGCCTCGAACAGTGCGTTCAGATCGCTCTAAGACACAACCCACAGATAGCGGTCTCTCAGGGAACTCTGGAATCTTCGGAGGCCCAGGAGACGCTGACCAGATCTGTACTGTTCCCCCAAATATCGGGGAGCGCCGGAGTAACAAGGACAGGTGGAACCTCCGTTTTCGGCAGCTTCGTGGTCAGCAGAAGCTTCAATGTCTATACCGCCGGCTTTCAGGCAAACCAAATGGTCTTCGATTTTGGAAGGACTTATTCTAGAATTGCAGAGTCGGCCGATCTGGCACATGCATCACGGCAAGACCTAAGGGGTACCGAGCAGAATGTAATCGTAAACACATATACCGCCTATTACAACTATCTTGCGGCGCAAAGAGTCAGGGAAGTAGACACCGAGACGGTTGTTGAAGCCGAAGAGCACTTGCGCCAGGCACAGGGGTTTTTCAAGGCAGGCACGGCTCCACAATATGACGTTGTCGACGCGGAAGTTACAGTGGCCAATGCAAATGTCAGCCTTATTCAAGCAGACAATAATATTAAGATAGCTCGCATTCAGATGGAAAATGTACTCGGTGTACCGCTACCTAAGAATTTTGCACTAAAGGATATTCTCGGGGTTTCACATGCTCCGATTAGTATGGAGGATGCCATTCAAACAGCAATCAAGAGTCGACCTGAACTTCTTTCGAGCATGGCACAGGTACAGGCAGGGAAGGCAGGATTGACTGCAGCATGGACGGCTAATCTTCCGAGCATCAATCTTTCCGGCGGTTACAACTGGCGCGGTTTTGATATCGCTCCTCTATATAGCGGATGGAGTCTAGGACTCACAGTTTCACTCCCGATTTTTGAAGGGTTTGCACTGGATGCAGGAATTGACCAGGCTAAAGCAAACCTTAAGATCGCTAAGGCGTCAAATAATCTAGCAATGCAGTCATTGTATCTCACAGTGCAGCAAGACGAGTATTCTTTAGAAGAGGCAGCTCAGAAGATTCAGGCTGCAAAGAAGCTGGTACAGCAAGCTGCTGAAGCTCTCAGGCTTGCTGTCGGCGAATACAACTCGGGCACAGGAAGTGAGCTTCAAGTCACCGATGCCCAAGTGTCATTGGCAAATGCAAGAATTACCTACATTCAGTCGCTGTACGATTACAACGTGGGTTATGCCCAGCTCGAACGAGACATGGGCGTCATTAAGTAAAAAAGAGAACAAGAGATGAAGAAGAAAGGACTTTTGAGCGCCTTGGTGCTGGTGGTAATTGCAGGCGCAGCAATCATATTTTTTACTAGAAATGGAAAGAGCGAAGACACGCAGTGGCTGACTCTTCGAGTAAGCCGGGGCAACGTTGACGTCGTGGTGACCGCCACAGGAACACTTGCTGCCGACACGACTGTGCAGGTCGGGACTCAGGTTTCCGGGACGATTTCCAAGCTGTATGCCGACTGGAATTCCCACGTCAAGGAGGGACAGACAGTTGCAATGCTGGACACCACCTTCCTTTGGGCGGCAGTGGAGCAGGCACAGGCAAACCTGGAAAAAGCAAGAGTTGCAGCGGACCTATCCAAGACTACCCTGGAACGAGTCAAGAAGCTCTATGACAAGAAGCTCGACTCCCAATCGGATTATGACACTGCTTTGTCTAATTACGAGACCGCGAAGGCGGGCGTGTACCAGGCACAGACAGCCCTTGATCAGGCTCGAATAAACCTGAGCTATGCAACCATAAAGTCTCCTATAACCGGAGTTGTAATATCGAGGAATGTAGATATAGGGCAAACGGTGGCCGCAAGCTTCAGCACTCCGACGCTTTTTACAATAGCGAATAGCCTATCCGATATGCAAGTGCAGGCAATGGTTGATGAGGGTGATATAGGTAACGTCAGAGTTGGCGAACCAGTCACATTCACCGTCGATGCGTACCCCGACGATGTTTTTCACGGTATGGTAACCCAAATTAGGCTGCAGCCTACGACCGTTCAAAATGTGGTCGAGTATACTGTAATCATAGATGTGCCCAACCCAGATTTGAAATTATTGCCGGGGATGACTGCCAACCTGACTATCAAAGTTGCGGAAGCAAACGACGTGCTAAAAGTTCCGACCACGGCGCTTCGCTTTATGCCGCCAACACAATACTTGGCGGAAGTTACAAAGGCGATACCGGACTCGCTAAGAGAAAGGATGAAGCAGCGTTTCCAGAAGTTTCGTAACCAGAACGGGGGAGGGGCGATGCCGCAGCCTGAAGCGGTGAACTTTGGTGGTCCTGGTGGATCGAGTTACCAGAATAGAGAGCTTACGCCGGGCAGCTACTTTATGGTCTGGATTCTTAATGGAAAGCAACTGAATCCCGTGCGGGTCAAAATCGGCCTCTCAGATGGCACAAGCACGCAGGTTGAAGGCAATCTCAAACAGGGCGAGCCCATCGTAGTAGGTATGCTATCGGGGGCCGCGGGAGGCCCGCGACAGACTAATCCCTTCATGGGACGGAGGTTTTAGTACCGTGGCGGACGCGATAATTTCCGTCAGACATCTCGTTAAGACATACAAGATGGGAGATGTTGAGGTACATGCCCTTCGCGGGATAAACATAGAGATCGTCCGAGGTGAATTTCTGGCGATCATGGGAGCAAGCGGATCGGGGAAGTCCACTTTCATGAATATCATCGGATGTCTCGATACTCCCTCGAGCGGAGAATACTTCCTCGACGACGTGCAAGTCTCAAGACTCAACCGTGACGAGCTTGCGAGATTGAGAAATAGAAAACTCGGTTTCGTTTTCCAGGCGTTCAATCTACTCCCGAGGACGACTGCGTTGGAGAACGTCGAACTGCCACTGCTATATTCAGATAGCCACTCGACGGCACAACGACGTGCGAAAGCGATGGAAGCGTTGGCAGCTGTGGGACTTGCCGACCGCGCCGGCCACTACTCAAATCAGCTATCCGGTGGTCAGCAACAACGTGTTGCGATCGCGCGCTCGCTAGTCAACGATCCGGTCGTAATACTCGCAGATGAACCGACGGGAAATCTTGATACGAGGACAAGCGTCGAAGTGATTGAAATCTTCCAGAGACTTAACGAAAAAGGGATCACCGTGGTGCTGGTTACGCATGAACCTGACATAGCCGGATTCTCCGAACGAAACATAGTCTTCCGTGATGGAAAGGTCAGCAAAGTTATTGAAGTTGAAAACCGAAAGCTCGCTTCTGAAGAGCTCCCGAAATTGCCTTTGATTGTTGATGAGATAGAGTCATGAATATCCTAAATGTTTTAAGAGTCTCGTATAGATCTCTTGGCAGGAATAAACTCCGGTCATTCCTGACAATGCTGGGGATAATCATAGGGGTGGCGGCTGTAATAGCAATGCTTGCAATCGGACAAGGTGCAAGCGATGCGGTGCAGCAGCAAATAGCCGGCTTGGGGACCAACGTTGTCATTGTGTTTCCATTCGCCTCTCGCCAGGGTGTCGTCAGATTTCAGGCGGGTTCAACTTCCCGTTTGACCGAAAGTGATGCGGACGCCATTAGAGCGCAATGTCCTGCTGTAGAATATGTCACGCCGGTCGTCAGAGTAGTAGCTCAGATCATCGCAGGCGCTCAGAACTGGCAAACGCAAGTGATGGGGGTGTACCCTGACTTCGAGGAAATAAGGAATTGGCCGGTTCAGGCAGGGGGTTATTTCACCGACACCGATGAGAGGACGGCCGCAAAAGTCTGCTTACTCGGCCAAACAGTGGCAGACAATCTGTTCGGAAGTGGGTCAGTTCCGCTTGGCGCAACTGTTCAAATCAGGAACCTGCCTTTTAAGGTAGTCGGCGTACTTGCTTCAAAAGGCCAGAGTGCTATGGGACAAGACAACGACGATATAGTGATCGCTCCTTTCTCAACTGTGCAGCAGAAACTTGCAGGGACGATCTATGCCAACCTGCTTTTCGCATCCGCAATCTCGTCTCGCGCGGTGAGCACTGCCGTCGATGAGATAAGCCAATTCCTGAGAATCAAACACAACTTGCGACCATGGCAGTCGGATGATTTCACTGTCAGGACTCAGACTGAGATTGCGAGTACTGCGGATGCGACCACGAAGACGATGACGATGCTGCTTGCAAGCGTTGCGGCGATTTCACTGATTGTGGGGGGGATCGGTATCATGAACATTATGCTCGTCTCCGTGACAGAAAGGACGCGTGAGATCGGCATTAGGATGGCCGTTGGTGCGAGAGGTGCGGATGTGTTGACACAGTTTTTGGTGGAAGCGATGTCGCTGAGCCTCGCCGGCGGCATCATAGGTGTCGTCCTGGGGGTCCTTACGTCCAAATTCGTCTCCAATCTCCAGAAGTGGCCAATCGTTATTTCGCCCCAGTCGATAGCTTTGGCCTTCGCCTTTGCTGCGGTAATAGGAATATTTTTCGGTTGGTACCCTGCCCGCAAGGCTGCTAACCTGAACCCAATCGAAGCGCTGAGATACGAATAGTTGCCCCAGAGGCTTAGGGCATACAAAATGGGTCATGCGTTGAGCCAGGAAATCAGAAAGATACGATCTCAGAGGCATGATCCGGTTTCAAGACGAAGCTAAATCAGTATTATCCCTTCAAGCCTGAGCAGGTACTCCTTCAGTCTTATCCCTCCTGCGTAACCAACGAGTTTGTGATTCGAGCCGATAACGCGATGGCATGGGATGATAATAGGAAGAGGATTTTTTCCTACTGTTACCCCAACGGTTCTGAAGCCTACCGTGTGAACTCGTTTCGCTATCTGTTTGTATGTGACGGTGGTTCCGTAAGGGATCTTCGCAACCTCCGTCCATATCCTCTGCTGGAAGGGCGTACCTATGAGGTCGACATTGATTTCAAATCGTGTCCTTTTCCCGATGAAATATTCATTCAGTTGCCTGATAGCGTTTGAATTAATCTTTCGGTCATCGACAATTTCATCCGGAGAAAAATTCTCGTTTATCCAACTGAAGAAGCTAGACCGTCCATCCTTCGGAAGTGAAATCTTGCAAAGTCCGTTTTCAGTGGATGCAATATAAACCACGCCTATAGGTGACTCGAACGAAGCGCAAAAGATTCTCTGGTCGGAAGCATCATCAGTGCTCGAATGAAGAACCACCGCGCCGCGAATCGAGCTTCCCCGTCCTGGCTTCTCAATGCGCCTTGCTCTCAATGATGAAATTTTTTCATGCACTTGCGGCATGAGCATACCCTCTTTCCTGTATGAAAGCCTCCTTGAAATTAGCCTACTTGCCTTGGCCAACCTTGAACACTCCCTCGACATCAATGTAACCAAGTCTCATATCATTTCTTTCTAAACGAAATGGACAACAAGTTCGTACCCAATATAAGCACTGAAAGCCAACATTACGTAACCAGAAATTCTGGAAAGTACAGTTAAAGTTTCAGCTCTGAATTTATCGCGCTTCCAAAAAATTGCCTTGAGCATCGAGTAGTACCAAAGCGCAGTTCCGACGCCGACTCCGAGTGCGAAAAGTGCGCCATCACCGAAATTCTGAACGACAGAACCTGACGACTGTACGATGCCGCTCAGCGCGATCCAGAACGCGACGAGTGTCGGATTAGAAACGTACATGAACACACCTATAAGGAAGGCACTGTGGAACCGCCCGTTATGTTGAATGTCTTCATCGTAGCGAAAGGATCCCACCTTTGTCGTAATATCTTTCAAGCCCAGGTATAGAAGAAGAAAAAAGCCGATAATCCTGAAAATAATGTTGACTTCAAGCCTGTGTACGAAAGCAGATAGCCCCAGCATCGTCGCCGCACAGTAGGTGAAATCCATTGCGGATGCGCCCAGTCCAATTGCGAAAGCATTCTTGAAGCCCTGCTTGAAGCCTTTAGATATAACGGCAACATTTATCGGGCCGATCGGGATCGATATTATAATTCCAGTAATCAAGCCAACTGACAGTGCAACCATAACTCTGAATTGTTAGTAAATAATTTGCTTAAGATTCTTGTAACCCCTGCCAAGAAAGCAATCAAAAAATATGAAATGAAAATGCAAATTCCAAGAATCGTTAGTGGTGTCCTAATTTATGTTTTGGTCAAACCGCGGAGACCGCTAAGGTACGCTAAGGATTTTTTAGCGATACAGAACTTCGCGATCCCTGCGATCATTGCGGTTCATTCACTTTTCTTCTTTGAAGTGAGATTCAAAGTAGGAGACCACTGAATCGCTCGATTTGCCGGGAATTCTTCTTGCAGGGTTCGAAAATGAATTTCGACTTTCCTCGCTGTCCACTTAATTCCGTCTCAATGACGTGAGACGTGTTAAATTCTATTTCATTAAACGGATGATGGCTACCGCTTTGCCATAAGAGTCATAAGTCACGTTTATCTCGTTTCGTAACGGCTGGTTACCTTGATTTTCTGTGACCCGTTGAGTATGCTCATATCTGCATAAAACAATCAAATGGAGGTTTCTGAATGTCGGTCAGGCGATCTTTGTACCTACTAATCTTTAGCATAGCTGCTGCTGGCTGTGCGGCAAACATGAATTTGAACGACCGGGTAATCGCTGTTGTTGGCGACAAGAAGATTACCTACGGAGATTTCAAACGGCAATATGAGCAGAATAATCTTTCTACTCCCGACACAGCGCAAAGCTTCAATAACAAAGAGAACTTTCTAAATCTGCTTGTAGATTATAACCTAAAATTGCTTGACGCTGAAAAGCAAGGGATGATTAAAGACCCGCAAATTGAAAATGAGATGAAGGACTATGAGTCGCAGCTTGCGGTGAGTTACATACTGGAACACGAAATCACCGATCCAATGGTGAAAAAAATCTACGACAGGCGCAAGTTTGAAGTGAGAGCGAACCAAGTTTTCATTCAGATCCAGAAAGACTCGGCCAACCCCGAAGGGGACACGTTGAAGGCATACAATGAAGCTATGCAGGTCATCAAGGAAGTTAAGGGTGGCGCTTCAATGGATTCGCTTGCCAAGATCTATCGCGGGGGTGAGACCTACTACATTACTGCTGGAACATTTCTTCAGTATGCCGGAGGCGAAGAATTTGAGAACATGCTTTACTCGCTCAAGCCTGGCGAAGTAGGTTCGGTACCTGTTAGAACGCCATTCGGTTACCTCGTCGTGCAACTGGTGGAAAAGAATCCCCGGGTCGAAGCTGTAAGAGCGAGCCACATACTGATTCCGATAGCCGGGAAGACACCGGCCGACACTCTCGCGGCGTACGATAAAGCTGTTGCAGTACTCGATTCCGCTAAGTCGGGAGTGGACTTCGCCAAACTGGCAGAAGACAATTCTTCGGACAAATATTCTGCGATCAGAGGAGGCGACCTTGGGTACTTCAAGAGAGGAATGATGGTGAGACCTTTCGACGAAGCTGTGTTCAAAATGAAATTGGGAGAAATTACCGGTCCGATCCGGACCCAATTCGGATATCACATAATCAAGCTAACCGGCATACAACCCATACCTCCGTTTAGTGAAGAGAAAGCGAAGATTAGGCAGGAGTACTTGAATGGCGGATACAAGTACGACCTGGAAAATTTCGTGAATGCACTTAAGCAAGAAATGCATTACAAGCTCGATGAAATTGCTGTGAGGTCTCTCTACGACAAGCTGGACTCGACGCAGAGGTTTGGCGAGGCAGACTTCGATTCCCTCCTAACCAAACCTGAGAGGCACGCAACATTATTTTCCTTCGACAATTCTGTAGGCACAGTCGATACCCTGATCTCCCTCGGAACTTCTGAGAAGGATCTTTCCGGTTTGGTCTTGAGTTGGAACAACATACACACGATAATTGATCGTGCAGCAAAGCAAATGCTTCTATCCTCCTACGCGCTCAAGAAAGCTCCGACTTATCCTGAGTTTGACACACTTATGAGCCAATACGAGAATGGTATCCTTATCTACCAGATAGAACAAGAAGAAGTTTGGAATAAAGTGGTGGCGAGCGACAGCGTCCTACGGCCTTACTACTTTGATCATCTTAGTCGTTACTACTGGCCGAAGAGAGTGGAACTGAGCGAGATCCACGTGTACAACGACAGCCTTGCGAACGCAATCTATGATTCTTTGAAGAACGGAGGCGATTTTGACTCGCTTGCTGTTAAGTATACGACACGAACGGATGCAAGGAAGAACAGCGGTCGTTGGGGGCTCTTTGCCGATTCATCAAACACGCTCGCTACTCTCGGATTCTCCATGAAGGAGGACCAGTTCAGCAAACCAATTCCGTATGAAGGGGGCTTCTCGATAATCAGGGTTGACAAGTTCGAGGCACCCCGGCCAAAAACTTTTGAAGAGGCGCGTGGCGAGGTGTCATCCGATTACCAGGAGGTGGAATCAAAAAGAATTCAAAAGACATGGCTTGATAAACTCAGGAAGGAATTCGGCGTTACCATAAATGAAAAATCATTTCGCGAACTCGTTGCCGAGAAGTGATTCAGCCGGTATCCTGTTGTCGCTCCTGGCGGTCGCGAGCATCTTGTCTGGCTGCGGCAGGGCACCGAGCAACGGGTCACTTCTGGCGAGAGCTGGTGGAAAAGAATTATATATGGCACAAGTATCAGCACACGTCGACACGAATTCTGCTTATGCGGTGCGAAATTATGTCTCCAATTGGGTGGATCAGCAACTCCTCCTTGACGAGGCGGAAAAAGAGGGCTTGAACGATAATGACCGGTTTCGCCAACGAGTCGATGAGTTTTCAAGACAGCTTGCCGTGACGATGCTATTGAACAAGCGCATCTATCAAGCAGCGGATAGTTTCTCCGCCCAAACGCTTGTAGACTACTATTCATTGCACCAGGAAGAGTTCCGCGCGTCTGAAAATGTCGCTCTCGTTAACTTCGTTTCGTTCGGCAAACGGAGTGTATCCGTGTCATTCAGGAATTCCATCGTTTCTGGACAAGCGTGGAATTTGGCCCTTTCTCATATGCCGCCGTACGAAATCATGATGGTGAGTGACTCCACTTACCTCAAGCGGTCAGGTACTAACCAATCGATATGGACTGTAATCCAGTCTCTGAGTGAAGGTGCGGTATCTTTCCCAATTCAACTTGATAGTCTTACTTACATCGTGCAAGTCTTGAAATGGTATGACTCGGGCCAATTGCTTCCCATTTCCTGCGTCGCCCCGGAAATTAAGCAGAAGCTCACTATTGAAAAGCGCACCAAACTTTACAATAATTTGATTGATTCATTGCGGGCATCTGGAAATTTTGAAATCAATCCTGGTGTTGCTATTAGAGACACAGGCACGCAGGAGTAAATATGATTAGAAGATTGGCTCAAGCTCTAGTATTGATTGCCCTATCGGCGGGTTTTGCAGCGGCCCAAACCAAGCCAGTGTTGGACGAAGTTGTCGCTGTAGTCGGAAACGAAATCATCCTCAAGTCCGAGCTCGATTATCAGGTCCAACTGACTGCATATCAAGACAAGCTCAACGCAGATGACCCGTCGCTGCGCAAGAGAGTTCTCGAAGCAATGATCGACGACAAGTTGATTCTGGCGCAGGCCAAACTCGACAGCATCACGGTGACCGACGAGGATGTGAACCGCCAGCTTGATTCACGTATCCAGAATCTGATCAGTCAGCTCGGTAGTCAGCAAAAAGTTGAACAGGTTTACGGGATGTCGATTAATAAGATCAAGGCTGAATTCCGTGATGAGATGCGCAAGCAACTAATAGTGGAGAAACTCAAACAACAGAAATTCGGGGATTTGCAAGTATCTCCGATAGAGGTGAAACAGTTCTACGAAACATTCAAGGATAGTCTCCCGGAGGTGCCTGAGCAAGTGACACTAAGCCACATTTTCATGGTGCCGAAGCCGAGCGAGAAGGCTGAGAAGGAAGCTTATGATCTTGCCGAGTCGCTGCGTGATTCAATCAAGAATGGAGCAAGCTTCGCAGAATTGGCTAAGAAGTATTCCCAGGATCCGGGAAGCGCGGCGTCGGGCGGTGATCTGGGCTGGGCGAGCAGGGGTCAGTTTGTACCGGAGTTTGAGCATGCGGTTTATGCTCTAAAGGTCGGCGAGATATCGCCGGTTGTGAAAACACAGTTCGGTTATCATATCATCCAGCTTCTTGGTAGACGTGGTGACATGGTACATGTTAGACACATCCTTATTAAAGTGCCGCATCTTCCGTCGGAAGATGATTCAATTGTAACCGTCCTGGATACTCTTAGGTACAAGGCAATGCATGGTGAGAGTTTTGCAAAACTTGCAATGGAGAATTCTCAAGACAAAGATACTCGTGCACTCGGAGGCGACCTGGGAACCGTGGCAATCGACCAGCTTGAACCTTCGTTTCTAAAAACTGTGAACGAGTTGAAAGTCGGACAGATAAGCAAGCCTGCGAAAGTTCAATTTGGGAACACTTATGGTTACCACATAGTTTATCTGAGGGCGCGGATTGCGTCTCATAAGATGAATTTGAATCAAGATTATACACGCATTCAAAACATGGCGCTTCAGTTCAAACAGAACGAGGCCTATGCGAAATGGATCGCTGAGCTCAAGAAACAGGTTTACTGGAAAATAATGAGCTGACCCTGCGCGCTTAGGCGGGTCCTTATCATAAAGCATAATGTAGCGCCTCCACCGGCATCCTGCCTATCAGATCGTTCTCCGATAGGTGACACTAATTACGCGAAAGAGTCATACCCGGAATTAAGGCCGAAATGCCAAACATCAAAGCCTCGACCAAGAAGCCTAAAATTATGAGTAAAGTCAAAGTAAGCGTTCAATTTAAACAGTTCGAGTTAGACAACGGGCTTATGGTTCTTCTTCGGAAGGATAACACGGTACCTGTGGTTGCAGTGGATGTCTGCTATCATGTTGGGTCAAAGAACGAAAAGTCGGGGAAGACCGGCTTTGCTCACCTGTTTGAACATCTGATGTTCGAGGGATCTGAGCATGTGAGAAAAGGTGAGTTCGACAAGTACATATCTCTCGCCGGCGGTTATAACAACGCTTATACGACCGAGGATATCACAAATTATTATGAGGTGGTTCCATCCAATCAACTGGCGCTCGCCCTTTGGTTGGAAAGCGACAGGATGCTCAAGTTCAGCGTTTCAGAGGAAGCCCTTCTCACCCAGCGAGAAGTTGTGAAGGAAGAGAAGAGGTGGAGGGTAGACAATAGACCTTACGGCGACTCCTCCGAGAAAATGCAGGGACTTATTTTCCCCGTTGGTCCGTATCATTGGCCCGTGATCGGTTCCATGGCCGATCTTGATTCTGCAACGATGCACGACGTCAGAGAGTTCTATGAGACTTACTATGTCCCAAACAACGCGACACTTGTCGTGAGCGGCGACATTAATTATGCGGAAGCAGAAACCCTGATCCGTAAATACTTTTCTGATGTTCCACGCGGGAGCGAGATACCTCTGCCGAAGTTTACAGATGAGGAATTGAGCACGGAAGTGAAAGCCATCCTCGGCGGGAGCGTTGCCGCACCGGGTGTTTTCCTCGGGTACAAGTTTCCGGCGGAGGGAACTGAAGAGTATTACGCGATGAACCAATTGGAAAGAATACTATCGGACGGGAACAGTTCGAGATTATATCGGCGGCTTGTATACAATTCTGAAGCGGTTTCCGAATTTGGAATCTCTGTTGAAGGCATGGAGAAAAGTGGGGTCTTCCTTTTTTCTGCCTTTGTAGCCCCGGGTCATTCTGAAAGTGAAGTATTGGATTTGTTCGATAACGAAATAGACAAGCTGCAAACTTCGATCTTGGACCAGTACGAATTTGAGAAGGCCAGGAATTCTACTATATCCTCATATGTCGGCCGACTTTCCACAAACAACGGAATTGCTGATGCCCTCGCGCATTACCACACTTTTTTCAGGGAGCCGGGATTGATAAACTCGGAGGTCGATCGTGAGCTTTCGGTTTCAGCTGAATATGTCAGAGACGTCGCAAAGAAATTTCTTAAAAAGGAAAAGCGCGTGGTAATCTTCTACTATCCTAACGACCACAAAGAATCGTGACAAACCCTGAATGGCAGTTGAAGAATGGGACGACCATCTGCAAATCACACTCTTTGGGTGTCTTCGGATGCCCCCGGTCGAGGAGGGTGCCCGGACATTTCCCGTCGTTGTTTGATGGATTATTTGGTGAACAGGTGAATAAGTCTCTAAAACTTCTGTTGATCGATCCCGGTAATAAAATTCCCCACGGTCTGTGGGCAAGAAAAAAACTACAAAGAGTCGAAAGTCGATGACGGTACAGCGGAAAGCAACTATTAAGCCTTTAGACAGGTCGAAGCCACCGAAGTCCGGTCCCCCCGGAAAAGTGGCATTCCCGAAATACTTTGAGAAAGTCTACAGGAATGGTTTCAAGATGTTTGTGGTGGAAAATCATGGACTGCCCCTTGTGACCGTTGGTTTTGTTGTAAAAGCCGGTTCAACTCTGGACGGCGGTTTGCCCGGGTTGGCAAGTGTCACCAGCGAATTGTTGACCAAAGGGACTAAGAACAGAAATGCCGTTCGGATTGCAGATGAAATAGACTTCGTAGGCGGGTCGCTTTCGAGCAGCTCCTCATGGGATTCAAGCCAGGTGTTCATTTCGACATTGAAGATTCATCTTGACACCTGTCTCGAAGTACTTCAGGACGTTGTTCTTAACCCCTCCTTCCCGGATGAAGAGATCGATCGGTTGAGGGCACAAAGGATCGCATCGATAATTAAAATGAAATCGGAACCAAGCTATCTTGCTGATACCAAATTTTCATCCGTGGTATTCAAAGGACACCCTTACGCGATGCCGGCAGGAGGTACGGAAGATTCCGTAACTGCGATGAAAAGAGAAGACTTTGTCGGATACCATCATGATTACTACACTCCGGACAGCTCCTTCATAGTTTTTGCCGGGGACATAACTGCAAGAGAAGCGGATCGGTTTGTGTCTAAGTACTTCGGCAAGTGGAAAGGAAAGAATCCGAAAGTGAGTGTTCCACCTCCGGACGGAGACAGCACAGACAATCCGATATATATCGTTGACAAGCCGGGGGCAGTGCAGTCAACGCTGCGAATTGGTCACATTGGAATTGCACGGAATAACTCCGACTTTATCAAAGTTGCCTTTATGAATACTTTGCTGGGAGGCTATTTCGGTTCGAGAATTAACATGAATCTTAGAGAGGCACACGGTTACACGTACGGCGGCAGGACTATTTTTGATGCCAGGATTTTGCCGGGATCGTTCGAAGTTTCGGCTGATGTCAGAAATGAAGTAACAGCGGAAACAATCGACGAGATAATGAAAGAATTGAAGAGAATAAGAACTGCGCTTCCTACCAAAGAGGAGATGAAACAAGTCCGTGGCTACTTGTCCGGGCTGTTTCCCATTCAGCTTGAAACACCGCAACAAGTTGCAGGACGCGTCGTTGCAATTGAGATGTACCACCTTCCGAAAAATTACTACCGAAATTATAGAAAGAATGTTGCTGCAGTAACTGCCGCTGATGTTCGATCTGTAGCTAGAAAGTATATACACCCCGACAAGCTCTCGATAGTCTTAAGCGGAAACTCCAAGGAAATTTCCAGGAGTCTCTTGAGGCTTCGGCAGGTGAAAGTTCTATCGCCATCGGGAAAGGAATTTCAAGTTTTTGAGCAGGGAGAGGAGCATTGAGTCAGACAAGCGTAAGAGAGAGACGAGTCTCCGACGTAGAGGGAATATCCGAACTGAACGCGGGCTTTGTCAAGCTCCGCAGTGAGGTCGCCAAGGTAATAGTGGGACAAGATGAGATTGTAAAACAAATCTTTGTGACAGTACTATCGCGTGGCCACTGTCTGTTAATAGGAGTTCCTGGTCTCGCGAAGACGCTGCTGGTGAAAACCCTTGCAGATGCTCTGAACCTGAAGTTCAGCCGAATTCAGTTTACGCCTGACCTGATGCCGAGCGATATAACCGGCACGGAAATCCTGGAAGATAATGTGACAACCGGAGAGCGAGGATTCAGATTTGTGAAGGGCCCTCTCTTTGGGAATATTATCCTGGCGGACGAAATAAATCGTACCCCGCCTAAGACTCAGAGTGCTCTCCTGGAAGCAATGCAGGAAAACAGAGTGACCGCAGCAGGGCAAACGTTTCATCTCGAACAGCCCTTCTTTGTACTCGCCACACAAAACCCGATTGAGCAGGAGGGAACCTATCCGCTCCCCGAAGCACAATTGGATAGGTTCATGTTCAATCTTTGGCTCGATTATCCTTCATTCGAGGAAGAAGTTAAGATCGTCCAATCTACGACAGGGGACTATGCACCGGAGGTGAAGAAGGTAGTTGAAGGCGCAGACATTTTGTATTTCCAGGGGTTGGTAAGACGCGTGCCGGTTTCTGATTCGGTCATAAAATTCGCGGTTGATCTCGCGAATAGAACGCGTCCACGAAATTCGGCCGCACCTGATTACGTAAGACAATTCGTTAACTACGGTGCTGGCCCAAGAGCATCACAATACTTAATACTCGGCTCAAAGGCAATCGCGGCAATGGACAACCGATTAAGCCCCGACATCGAAGACGTGAAGAAAGCCGCTCTACCCGTGCTGAGGCATAGGATAATTACAAACTTCAATGCCGAAGCCGAAAATTTGTCAACCACTGATTTAATTCGCCGACTGCTTGAAAGGTGAAGCGAATCCTGCTCTCGGGCATCCTTGTTTCCGGGCTCTTCAGTCCGTTTGTTAATGACGGATGGGCAGAGGGCAAGTACTGGATATTTTTCAAGGGCAAACCTAACGCACAGGAATACCTCGACAAGTCCGGTGTAGGAGGTGCCGAGCAGTACCTCCTTGAGCATGGATACTTGACAAAGCGTGCTATAAACCGCAGGTTGAAAGTGCTTCCTTTGTCGCGAGTCGTTTCACAGGCGGATTTCCCAGTTTATCAACCGTATCTTGACAGCCTGCGCAGTGCGGGACTTGATGTTGTCGGTGAGAGCCGTTGGTTCAATGCCGCAGTTGTCGAGACAGATTCTTCGCATCTGGTGAGAGCCGAGCGGCTTCCCTTTGTCATGGCTATGAGACATATACCGGTGTTCTCGATTCCTGTCGGTCCCGAGACTCCCACAGCCGCGCCGCCGAGGCTGTTTAAGGTGTCTTCCTCAACGCAACCGGGTGACTCAAGCTTCTACGGGCCATCATATAGTCAGCTCAACCTTAGCCGAATTCCGGAGGTGCAAGCTCTCGGCATCAATGGTCAGGGCGTGTTGGTGGGCATGCTTGATACAGGTTTCCGCTATAATGCCCACGATGCTCTTGCTCATGTAAGGATAGTGGGTGAACACGATTTCATTCAACACGATTCCCTTACTCGCAATCAGCCGAATAACAACCCACCAGATGCACAAGACCAGGATAATCATGGCACATCCACGTTATCTGTATTAGGTGGTTATGCACCGGGTGATCTGATCGGTGTGGCCTATGGCGCGGATTTCATGCTTGCGAAAACGGAGTATGTTCCGGTGACCGACTTCAAATGGGAAGAGGACAATTGGGTCGAAGGAATTGAGTGGATGGAAGCCAGGGGAGTAGATGTCGTGTCCTCATCGGTTGCCTACAGTATATTTGTCGATTCTTCCGGGGCAGTTGATTCAGCCCAGTCGTATTTCTGGTCTCGCGGAGACTTTAACGGACGTACCGCCCTTTGCAGCAGGGCCGCGACGCGCGCAGCCGAGCTTGGAGTGGTGGTAGTACAAGCCATGGGGAACGAGGGGAACGGGAACGGTGTGGTCGGAACCATGGATACGCCGGCAGATGCAGACAGTATAATTTCGGTTGGCGCGGTCGACTTAACCGGGAAGCTTGCCTATTTCAGTTCGACAGGGCCGACCAACGATGGTAGAACAAAACCCGACCTTGTGGCCGACGGAGTAGGTGATTATGTGGCCGTAGTGCCCGGCCCGGACACATATGCGTACGAATCGGGAACATCCTTTTCTACTCCGATAACTGCGGGGATCGCCGCAATGATACTCAACGTGCGCCCGAACTTTACCCCCATGCAAGTGATCGATCTCCTGAAGAGAACTGCTGTCGAGAACATGAGTGCTGCCGGTTCAGATACGCTGCTTTATCCGAATGACTTCTATGGATGGGGAATCGTGAATGCCTGGAACGCGATGAATGCACTCGGTTTCGTTAGCCCAAATGACTTTTCGAATTGGTCTGTCGACTCAGTCTCCTATGTCGCTACGAGAGCATATAGTACGAACGGGATCAACGTGTCGCTCAGCAAAGCATTCTATTCTTTCGACGGCGTGAACTACTTTTCTGCACCAGTCTTCACAACAGATTCATTGAACCAGTATGCTTTCCGAATCCCCAGCCCAAAGTCTCTGACCAGTCAGGTCTACTTCTACTTTGATTTTCAGGACTCGGCAGGGAAGTCCTTAGATGTTCCATACGACGGCGCTAAGAAACCCTTTGCGGCCACGGGTTGGAAGCTTTATCCTGTTACGTCAGAGCAAAGCTTTGTTATGTTTGATGCATATCCGAACCCGTTCAATACCGGAACTCATATAAGCTTCGTTTTGAGAAACTCATCGGCCGTGAACATTGAAGTGTATGATGTCCTTGGTAGGAAGGTCAAAACGGTCTTCTCCGGTACGCTCCCATCGGGTTACCAGGAATTCGTTTGGAACGGTGACAGGGGTAATGGAGAACAGGTGGCGAGCGGCATTTACCTTGTCAAGGTCCAAGTGAACGGAGCTGTGAAGGTAGTCAAGTCGTTGTTCTTGAAATGAATTTTCAAATTCACTTCGATCTTCCTATCTACTTATTCATCGCCTTTGCAACCGTTGCTTTGGGACTCGCGTATCTAATGTATGCGAGAGTTGAGAACCTTTCGCGCGGGAGGAAATCATTCCTCGGTTTACTGAGAGGGCTGGTAATATTCATCCTTTTCCTGGCAGCAGCTAATCTCGTAACGAGCTTAGTACATTTCCACGAGAAGAAACGTGATGTGTTTCTTTTGTTGGATGATTCCCAGAGTATGTCTATAAAAGAAGCTGGCATTCCGCGTTCACAAGTAATCGAGGAAATTTTGCACAGCGATGAGATGGATACGTTGAGAAGGTACTTCGACGTTGTTCCAGTCCCGTTTGGGAACGGGGTACTGAAAAGAGTTCCCATCGATTCATTGAGTTATAACCAGACCAGCACGAATATAGCTTCTGCGTTATTGTCGACTTCAGAGATGGGCATGAACAACGGCGTTGCCTTCTCAATTCTCCTCACTGATGGTGATTACAACGAGGGGGGGAGTCCTGTAGATGTGGCGAGGGCTATCCAATATCCGGTGTATACCGTTGGTGTAGGCGACTCGACCACACCAAAGGACATAATTGTACGACAGGTCATTCCTGCCCCCGTTATGTATGCTGGGAAGAAAAGTGCAGTTAAGGCGATCATTAACTCCCACGGTTTCGAAGGCAGGACCGCGGTGGTTCATCTTCTGGAAAACGGAAGAGAAGTGGGCAATAAAGAAATTGTACTGCCTCAAAAAGGTGACGTCGAAGTCTCGTTTGACTATACACCGGTCAAAGTTGGGACGCACGTCTTCACGGTCAGCGTTCCTCCACAAACCGGTGAATTTAGCAGCAAGAATAATACCGCATCGACCACGGCATATGTCCAAAAAGGAAAATTCTCAGTCCTGCTTGTTGCAGGCGAACCGGCTTCTGATGCCGCTTTTTTGAGACGAAACATAGAAGGTTCACAGGACTTTGAGGTAAAACTTCTGGTTCAGAAAAGCGGAAATGAGTTCTTTGAAAAGGATGCTGATGAAATACTCGGACATAAGTTCGATGCAATCTGTCTTTATGATTTTCCTAATACTCACTCTCTGCAGACATTAAGCCGTATTGCCGACCGATTGCGGACGACTGGAATTCCGTACGTGTACTTTGCGGGAAAGAACTTCTCCCCAGCAGCATTGGCCAAACTACCGCGTCTTCCTATCGCTGTGCAAGGTTTCCAGGAAGGCGAGTTCCAGGTCGGAGTTTCTTCTGCAGCGTCCGGATCAATACCGCTGAGTTTACAGCCGCTCTATACGCTGATCTCGGAGAATTCGAATTTCTTTCCCCCGATTTATTACCAGAAAACTATTGTGGTTCCACATCCCGGCTCAGTAGTGTTGGCTTATCCTGTGCTAAGCGGAAATTTATTGAACTATCCGCTCTTTGTTGTAAATCCTGCCGAGAGAAGCGCTGCATTTCTCGCGTACGGTATTTGGCGTCTTCAGTTGATGAGTCCTGTCAGTGGTTTGTCGCAAGACTTCCTCAAGGATTTCCTTAAGACAGTTTTGAGAACTGTTTTGACGAGTGGGAACCAGAGGCTTCTCTCAGTGCACACCGACAGGAAGATATATGCTCCTTCCGAAAACATAAGATTCAGCTCCCTTCTTGTTGACCAATCAGGTGTCCCGGTAAGTAGTGCAACTGTGGACGTAAGTCTCATCGACGACGCCTCGTTGGAGAGCGTGGCAAATTTCGAACTCGCTCCGCGCGGTGATGGAGGCTACAGCGCGAGTACTGCGGGAATTGGAGCGGGGAAATACACTTTCGTTGCGAAAGCTCTGCAGGACGGACAGGTTGTCGGGGTTGACAGCGGATCGGTAGTGGTAGCCCCGTTGAATAGAGAGTTTCTACAGCCGTCTATGAATGCACAACTGTTGGAGCAGATTGCTGCACTGACGGGAGGTAAGTTCATGACTGCTCAAGAATTTGAAAAGGGCAATTTCACTCTCGACCCTGAGATGAAAAGGCCGGTAGCACTTTCAACTTCGCATCGGTTCGAAGTGTTGACTTCACTTCCGCTCCTGGGATTGGTCATTTTGCTACTTGGAATCGAATGGGTAACGCGGAAGATCTGGGGTTTACCGTAAGTTAAACAGGAGTTAACACTTTCTTAACATTTACTTAACCTGCAATTAAATGCTTCTGGCTACTTTGATTACATGGCTCTGGAAATCCAAGATGTGCCAGCACTTCAATCCCCTGAATTGAAATTTGAAAAACGGACCTTTGTTCGACCCGACAATGTTTTCAAACTCGTTGTCGGCATGTTCGCTTTTGTTGTGATTGTCTTGCTCGTTTGGCTCGGTTTGCAACTATACTTGTCCTCCCAACTGGCATTTCACAATCTTGGGTTTTGGGGGTTCATAAAGGGGACGACCTGGGATCCCGTGACAGGCGTGTTCGGTGCACTCCCCTTTATCTATGGCACGCTTGTGACCTCGTTTGTGTCTCTGCTTATTGCGACTCCTCTCGGAGTTGGTACGGCGATTTTCCTGGCAGAGCTTTCGCCGAAATGGTTGAGACGATTGCTGCAACCCCTCGTCGAATTGTTGGCGGGAATACCGAGCGTTGTTTATGGCCTGTGGGGAATCTTTGTGCTCTCGCCGCTTATGGCGATGACCGTCGAGCCGTTTCTTCAGGACGCATTCGGATATCTTCCGTTCTTCAAAGGGTACCCGCTCGGCATTGGAATGCTCACGGCATCGCTGATACTTGCCATAATGATAGTACCTTTCATCATTTCCGTTTCCACAGAAGTATTGAGTACAGTTCCGGTTCCTCTGAAAGAGGGGATGTATGCGCTGGGCGCGACAAGATGGGAGACAGTGAAGCGGGTTTCCTTGCCGTTTGCTAAAAGCGGGATATCGGGCTCGATAGTCCTGGCCCTTGCGCGAGCTTTGGGAGAGACGATGGCGGTGACAATGGTCATCGGAAACACCCCCAAGATGAGTCTTTCATTACTTGACCCCGGTTATTCGATGGCTGCGGTGATTGCAAATGAATTCACTGAAGCTACCACATCTTCCTATCTGTCGGCATTGGTGGCCGTTGCTTTCATCCTACTTCTCATAACGCTGATCGTGAATGGTGCAGCAAGGTGGCTGATATGGCGAACCACACAGAGCAGGTAAGAAGAACCGTACTTTCGGGGAGCGGCTTCGTTTATTGGCGCCGCAAGATATCCAACACGTTGTTCACGGTCCTATTCTCATCGAGCATTCTGATAGTTCTTCTTCCATTGCTCCTGATAGTCGGCTACCTTTTTTACAAGGGAGCCTCATCTGTTAACCTGAATTTCTTCATTCACAGGCCCGCTCCGGTTGGTGAAATCGGCGGTGGGATGGGAAATGCCATCATAGGTTCGCTTTACGTCGTCGGACTCGCATCAGCGATGGGCATACCTATCGGCCTCCTGGGTGGAATATATCTTGGGGAATTTCCACACAGCAAACTTTCCACCGTAACAAGATTCGTTGCCGACGTACTTAACGGTACGCCATCGATAGTCACGGGCGTATTCGCGTATACCGTCGTTGTTCTTCCGATGAAAAGCTTCTCGGCGATAGCCGGTGGATTTGCCCTTGGAGTCATGATGATACCGACCATTATCAGGACGACCGACGAGATGCTTCAAACAGTCCCAACTTCGATTCGTGAAGCATCGCTGGCACTCGGTGTGCCCTATTGGAGGACAGTACTTTCGGTTGTATTGCGAAGCGCGAAGAGTGGAATTGTCACGGGCATATTGCTGGCAGTCGCTAGAGTTCTTGGTGAGACCGCTCCACTTCTTTTCACGAGTTTTAACAATGCATTCTACAGTTACAGCCTCTCAGAACCGATCTCTACTCTACCTGTTCAGATTTTTAATTATGCCATCTCGCCGTATCGTGACTGGCATAGACAGGCATGGGCCGGGGCACTTGTCCTGGTCATGGCAATACTGATCGTCAATATGGGAGTTAGGGCTTTTTCAAAGCAGAAATACGAACACACCTTATGACCGACAACCCAAATCATTTTGCCGGAATCCTGACTGAAGACTTGAAAGCATACTTCGGAAGCGTCCAAGTACTAAAGGGAATCGACATTTCTATTCCAAAAAATGAAGTAACTGCATTCATCGGTCCATCCGGATGTGGCAAGACCACATTCTTGAGGACCTTGAATCGCATGCATGAACTGGCAAAGAATGCCAGGATCACTGGCAGAGTCCTTGTTGACGGTCAGGACATTTATGCTTCGAACATAGATCCTGTACTCGTCAGACGTAAAATAGGTATGGTCTTTCAGAAGCCAAATCCTTTTCCTACCATGTCAATCTATGATAACGTTGCTGCCGGTCTGAAACTGATGGGGAGGCATTCCAGAAAAGAACTCAACGACGTGGTCGAGCGCACCCTTTTGCAGGCAGCGCTGTGGGACGAAGTGAAAGATTCGCTGAAGAAATCGGGAGCCAGCCTGTCTGGAGGTCAGCAGCAGAGACTCTGCATCGCAAGGACCCTCGCGGTGAACCCGGAAGTCATCCTCATGGATGAACCCGCTAGTGCACTCGATCCGATTTCAACCGCCAAGATCGAGGAGCTCATCTTCCAGCTAAAGGAACTGTATACGATCGTAATCGTTACACACAACATGCAGCAGGCAGCAAGGGTGAGCAGCTTTACTGCCTTCTTCTATTTGGGGGAACTTGTGGAATTCAGCGACACCCGTGACATGTTCACCAGGCCAAAGAAAAAGCAGACTGAGGACTACATCACAGGCAGATTCGGCTAAGCTTCGTTGTCGCATCCTACCTCGTTTCAAGCCTCACTCTTTAACGAACCTTTTCAGATCCGATTCGTCTGTTTCGATTGTTCTTACCCGAATTCCAGGGTATCGTAGTCTCTATTACCAGATGGGAGTTTGAAGGCGACTATTTCTATTGCATCCAACCTCTCTTTGTCCCACCACACGAAGGAGAACCCAACTATGAAGCGATTGCTTAATATGAGCACTGCTATCTTTCTGTGCGTTCTGTGTTTCGGCGTAGCGCAGGCGCAGTCTAGCGGCAATATTTTTGAACCGTTACACCTGCCTACTCCAAACAGTGTGCGAACTGCTGACGGCCGTCCTGGACCTGACTACTGGCAGCAAAGAGCAGACTACAGAATCGATGCCAGGCTCGACACGATCACCGACAGAATATCTGGAAGGGAGGTTATTACCTATACCAACAACTCTCCAAATCCTTTGACCCACCTCTGGCTGCAGCTCGATCAGAATCTCTTTAAAGAAGGGAGCTGGGGAAATCTGGAATATGATAACCCGCGTGCCAGATGGAGAGGAGCATTCAAGAACGGTGGAGATTCCCTTCAATCAATAGTAGTCGTTCAAGACGGCAAGAGATCGCTTGCGAAATATATCGTGAGCGATACCAAGATGGAGATTTACCTTGAGCGCTCAATTCCACCAAGAGGCGGCAAGGTGCAGCTCGATATCGCATGGAGCTTCGTTGTACCACATTATGGCTCAGACCGGATGGGTCGGTTTCAACCCAAAGACGGAACAATTTATGAAATTGCGCAATGGTACCCGAGAATGTATGTCTATGACGACGTACATGGGTGGAATCCTCTGCCTTATCTGGGTGAAGGCGAGTTTTACCTGGAATATGGGCACTTCGATGTAAGCATCACTGTGCCGAGGGACTACATAGTGGTTGCTACGGGCGTACTGCAGAATCCGAAAGACGTGCTGACCAAAACCGAACTCAGGCGACTTGAGGAGGCACGGAAAACTGACTCAACGGTACACGTTATTCCGATATCAGATATGGGCAACCCGGAAACAATGCCGCGCGGTACAGGCGAGATGACCTGGAGGTTCCATGCCGAAAACGTGCGCGATTTTACATGGGCTGAATCTAAGGCTTTTGTATGGGATGCTTCTCATTGGGACAATATTCTGTTGATGGCTGTCTATCCCCCTGAAGGGATCAAGGCAGACAGCGCCAAGATCCCCGGATGGGAAGATGTGATCCAGATGATGAGACACACATTCATGTTCTATTCGACGAGGTACTATCACTATCCATATCCGGTCGCAACGAACGTGGCTGGCATCGTGGGTGGTATGGAATATCCGATGATTGTTTTCTGCTCTGTTCACGCACGCGGACAATATTTATACAACGTAACGGATCATGAATTTGGTCACAGTTGGTTCCCGATGACCGTCGGAAGTGATGAGCGCCGACATGCGTGGATGGATGAAGGCTTTAACACTTTCATAAACTACTACTCGAACCATGACTATTACGGCGATCTGGCAAGGCAGAACATAATGCTTAGAGCAGATTCTATCGCCAAACGGATGCTGATGCCCGTAAACGATCAACCGATCGACACCAGGGCCGATCAGATCAAGCCTCGAAACCTTGGATTCCTCGAATACTTCAAAACTGCTTTCGGCCTTCGACTCCTCCGTGAATTCATTGTCGGTCAGAAGTTGTTCGATCCAGCTTTCAAAGCTTACATAAAAAGATGGGCATTCAAACATCCACAACCGGCAGATTTTTTCCGGACAATTCAGGATTACACTGCAGAAAGTCTCAACTGGTTTTGGCGAGGGTGGTTCTACTCAACGCACGTACTGGACCAGGCGGTCGATTCGGTCAAAGCGGACACAGGAGTCACTCTGATATACTTGTCTAATAACCGTGGATTGGTCATGCCCACGCAGTTGGAAGTTACTTTGGCAAATGGAACTTCGAAGGTTTATAAATTGCCTGTGGAAATTTGGTATGATGGAAATAGATATACCTTCCCGGTGTATGGACACGAGAAAGTAGAAAGAGTCGTCCTTGATCCAAACCACGTTCTTCCCGACGTCAACCGTAATAACAATACCTGGGAGTCGGGATCAATCTCGGGCAGTTGAAGGGAGATGTAAATACTTGGCGCGCTAAATAGGAAGAATCTGAATTCATAAAGAGGCTGTCGAGAAAGAGTCCGACGTTCCGCCAGGGACATCTCGGTGCACTCGGTCGGCAACCTCTTGATTCTTGAAGGAAATCGCTCGCGGATCTCCGAGCAGTTTCCCTGGATAGCTCATCTGGTCCGGACACTAAACAAATGGAGTGGACTTCTTAACTCTAACTTAACTTGCTTTTGACTGAAGCGTGCGCTAACTTTTTTCCCGTGGTGGAAGTGATGCAGAGAGCACGGTGTGTCAGTTACATAACCATTGGCTTACCGCGTCGTCCCCAAGAACGAATTTCCCCAATCCTTTATCTATCAAACAGAAAGCACAAGCGGAAAGGAGTAGTATATGCGGGGTTTGCTAAGGATCATTCAGTTCACTCTTTTGTTATCATTACCGGTTTCTGTACTTGCTCAAGGTGTAACAACGGCTTCGATCAGCGGTGTCGTTACAGACACACATGGTCAAGCAATACCGGGTGCGACGGTCATGGCCATTCATACTCCATCGGGAACGAAATACGGAACCAGCACGCAAGTTGACGGCCGCTATTTCGTTCGAGGCATGAGGGTAGGCGGCCCCTATGTAATCACAGTTTCCGAAGTCGGTTACAAGACGCAGGAAGTGCGAGTCGCCAGCCTTGAGATTGGCCAGAACCTAGAACTTAATTTCAAACTCACCGAACAAGCAGTTAACGTCGGCGGCGTCGAGATAATCGCAGAGCGAAATGCGCTGATGAATACAAACCGTACGGGCGCCGCAACTATCGTATCGAAGAAGTATATCAACGATTTCCCAACGATCACAAGAAGTTTTCAGGATTTTGTCGACCTATCTCCACAGATGGTTGGCTATGGTGGAGGCAACTCATCCCTCGGAAGAAACGAAAAGTACAACAACATCGAGATCGACGGTGCGAATTACAACGATCTCTTCGGTCTTCCTTCAAGCGGTACGCCGGGAGGTCAGGCCGGCACAACACCTATCAGCCTTGATGCCATCCAGGAATTCCAGGTTACCATGGCTCCGTTTGATGTTAGGCAGGGCGGATTTACAGGGGGCGAAATAAATGCCATCACGAGAAGCGGAACGAACACTTACACGGGTTCACTCTACTTTTTTGGCCAGAATCAAAATTTCGTCGGTACGAGTCCTGATGTGTACAAGAAGCCTTACCCGACCTTCAGTAACGTTCAGACGGGGTTCAGGGTTGGCGGTCCCATCATGAGGGATAAGCTCTTTTTCTTTGTGAACGGTGAAATTACGCGCGAGCGTCAACCGCTTTACGACGTAATGAATCCACCAAGCTCGGCAACACAAGAGTTCCAAAGTGTCCTCGCAAAGTATGGATATAATCCGGGGTCGATCAACACCTACACGCTGCTCACCCCCTCTAACAAGATTTTCGCCAGGATTGACTACAATATCGATGAGATGAACAAGCTCACGATTCGCGATAACTTTGTCGATGCCAACGAAGACAACTTGACCAGAACGAGCTCTGAGCTTTATTATTCGGGAAGCGAATACACTTTCAACGACAAGACAAACTCAATACTTGCTCAGTTGAATAGCACGTTCAGTCCAATTTTGTCAAACGAATTGATAGCAGGATACACATCGATCCGTGACACCAGAGTTGTACCGGGACCCGTGTTCCCAATGATCGAAGTAAAAGATCCATCACTTCCTAATGGCGGGATGCTTGTGGCCGGGACAGAACAATTTTCAGGCGCGAACGCTCTTAGCCAGGATATCTGGGAATTGACCGATAATTTGTCGGTGTCGCTCGGCAGCCATCTACTGACCTTCGGGACGCACGACGAGTTATTTGGATTCAACAACCTTTTCCTCAGAGATTTCTACGGCTTCTATCTTTTCAACAGTCTTAGCGACTTCGCAGCCGGCAAGCCTTACAATTACCAGTATGACTATTCCAATCTGCCTGGAGTCAATCAGCCTAGAGCCAAGTGGAATGCGGTCCAGTACGGAGTGTATGCTCAGGATGAATGGAACATAACTTCCAATTTCAAGTTGACTTACGGCCTGAGGTTAGACATTCCAACCTTCCCCGACAAGCCGCTGAACAATCCTGCTTTTGACCAGACCTTCGCCTCGATGGGTTTGAAGACTGATCAGACTCCGAAAGCAACTCCTCTCCTATCTCCGCGATTGGGAATCAATTGGGACGTGAGTGGAGACAGAAGCACAATCATAAGGGGAGGAGCCGGAGTCTTTACAGGACGTGTACCATATGTTTGGCTCTCCAACCAGTATAGCAATACAGGAGTTAACATCAACCGCCTCAGTGCCTACGATTTGCCAGGAGGATTCTTCACTTCTAATCCCTTGGATCAACCGAGACCGGGCGGTGGCATTCCTGTCGATTCTCTACTTGCTCCTATTCCGACCACAGAGATTGACCTGACGTCGAACAACTTCAAGATGCCTCAGGTCTTCAGAGTAGATCTAGCGGTTGACCATCAACTTGCGTTTGGAGTTGTCGGAACACTGGAAGGGATATTCAGTCAGTCATTGAACGACGTTCTGTACCAGGATCTCAACTTACAGGCGACGGGGCAGCAATTGTGGCCTGGCGTTGACAACAGGCCCTTTTTCGGAACTCCGAAGCCGGGTCTCTATAATTACAACTGGAACTACAACAAGGTCAGCACGAATTACACTAACGTCGTTTATATGACAAACACCAACAAGCCTTATGAGTACGACTTAACGGCTTCGTTGCAGAGACAGTTTGGGAGAGGCATCTTTTCACTGCTGAAATCTGGAGTGAATGACCAGCTCTTCTTGGATTTATCATATACATACAGCCGGTCTTATGATCAAAACGCGGTGACATCCACACAAGCAATATCGCAATTTGTTTACAATCCGGTCCCCGGAAACCCGAATGATCCGCCCTTAGCGGTTTCAGACTTCAGTGTTCCAAGCCGGGTGGTGGCATCGGTTTCTGAGACGGTCAATTATGGTCCTGGTTTCGCGACGACAATTTCGCTCTTCTATTCAGGGCAATCCGGGAGTCCGTTTTCCTACATTTACTATGGTGACGTAAATGGTGACGGTAACAACCAGAACGATCTGATATACGATCCGAAAAACGTCGCACCGGGTGGCGATATTAATCTAGTGGTCAAGCAGAACGGGCAGTGGGTGCCGGCACCACAGTCCAGTTATACTCAGCTCGCTGACTACATAAACGGCGACCCATATCTGAGTAAGTACCAGGGCCAAATCGTCCCGCGCAACGGTGGTCGGTCTCCCTGGCAGAATCAACTGAATCTTCGGTTGGCAGAGGATATCCCGACGGTTGCCGGTCAGAATATAGAGTTCACTCTAGACGTTCTGAACTTCCTAAACCTGCTTGACCATAACTGGGGCTACATAGAGACGGTTCCCTACGGAACTTATACTCTCTTGAATTATGAAGGAATGAATGCTTCAGGACAACCGGCTTTTGCGCTCTCGCTCCCAAGAGGCGGTGTACCATGGTCACCGGACTCATTCTATTCTCGCTGGCAAATGCAGCTTGGAGTGAGGTATAACTTCTAATCTGACGATCGCTTAACAAGCGCATGATGAAACGTCCCGCCCTCCGACGGGACGTTTTTTTTCCTCCACTTTGTCGGTCACAATATTAATCGGTGCGGAACTAATTCTGCACTTTCATGGGGCAGAATACCGCCTCAATCTGTAAATGGGCATTTTTGTGGTTGTAGTTGATTGATTTTCAAGCGCTTATGATTGGTTCGGATCGGCATCTATTTTGCACGATTCTCACCGTCCAGGTTTACTCTAATCAATACGAAAAAAGGAATAGAAATGGCAGAAGACAATAAAACCGATGGAGAGGACAAACAGTCAGCCTCCACGGTGAGTGTTGCTACCATCGATGGCAACGAAGCGGCCGCTTTTGTAGCTCACAAACTCAACGAGGTCATAGCGATTTATCCAATCACACCTTCCTCGCCGATGGGTGAGTGGTCAGATGAGTGGTCGGCACAGAGCAGGCCGAACTTATGGGGGACAATCCCCCTGGTGGCTGAGCTGCAAAGCGAAGGCGGTGCCTCCGGTGCGGTTCATGGTTCACTGCAGGCAGGAGCCCTGACGACTACATTCACCGCCTCCCAGGGACTGCTCCTGATGATTCCGAATATGTTTAAGATTGCCGGTGAGTTGACCTCAACGGTATTCCATATCGCAGCTCGCACGGTTGCCAGCCACGCGTTATCCATTTTCGGAGATCACGGCGACGTGATGGCAGCAAGACCTACCGGGTTTGCAATGCTCGCATCCAATTCGGTGCAGGAAGTGAATGACTTCGCTTTGATTGCTCAGGCAGCTACTCTCGAAGCACGTGTCCCGTTTCTCCATTTCTTTGACGGCTTCAGGACATCTCATGAGGTGCTTAAAATCCAACAGATGAGTGACGCACAGATGCGAGCGCTCGTGAGTGATGAACTGATTAGGAAGCACCGTGAACGCGCACTATCACCCGACCATCCCGTTCTCCGCGGATCGGCGCAAAACCCTGACGTGTTCTTCCAGGCGAGAGAAACGATAAACAAGTTCTATGAAGCATGTCCGGCAATAGTCCAGTCAGTAATGGATAGATTCGCAAAAGTGGTTGGCCGCGAATATCATTTGTTTCAGTATGTCGGATCACCGGAGGCAGAGAAGGTAATCATAATAATGGGGTCAGGTGCCGAAACTGTGCACGAGACTGTCGAGTACCTGAATGCGAAGGGAGAGAAAGTCGGACTTATAAAGGTTAGACTTTTCAGACCATTTTCCGTAGAAGCCTTTGTCGACGCATTGCCAAAGTCTGTAAAAGGAATTGCGGTGCTCGACCGCACAAAAGAGCCGGGCGCCACGGGCGAGCCTCTGTACGCAGATGTCGTAACCGCCCTTGCGGAAATGAACGCAGCCGGTACACTCCCATTTTCTTCGATGCCGAAAGTAATCGGGGGAAGGTATGGACTCTCATCAAAAGAGTTTACACCTGCGATGGTAAAAGCAGTCTTCGATGAGTTGAGCAAACAGAAAGCGAAGAACCATTTCACAGTCGGCATAGTCGACGATGTTACAAATACGAGTCTTGAATATGATGATTCGTTCGACACGGAACCGGATGACGTCTTCAGAGGCATGTTCTATGGACTGGGGGCCGACGGTACAGTTGGTGCCAACAAGAACTCAATCAAGATCATCGGCGGCGAAACAGACTTCTATGCACAAGGGTATTTCGTCTACGATTCGAAGAAATCCGGATCTCAGACAGTTTCTCACCTCCGCTTTGGGCCAAGACCGATTCATTCCACTTACCTAATCAACAGAGCTAACTTTGTCGCCTGCCACCAGTGGTTCTTCGTGGAGAAGTTCGATGTCCTTGAAAAGGCCGCTTCCGGCGGAGTCTTCCTGTTGAACAGCATCTACGGTCCCGATAAGGTCTGGGACAAACTGCCGAGACAAATACAGAAACAGATCATCGATAAGCATCTTAAGTTCTATGTTATCGATGCGTATAAAGTCGCGCGACAGACTAACATGGGAAGCAGGATCAATACGATTATGCAGACCTGCTTCTTTGCAATTTCCGGAGTGTTACCGCGCGAACAGGCAATCGAACAGATCAAGAAATCGATCAAGAAGACTTATGGCAGGAAGGGTGACCAGGTGGTTCAACAGAACTTCCTGGCTGTCGATCAGACGCTTGCGAATCTCTTCGAGGTGAAGGTGCCTGACCAGGTCACAAGTACAGCGGAAATGCCGCCGGTCGTGTCGGTACGCGCGCCTGAATATGTCAAGAAAGTCACCGCCAGGATGATCGAAGGGAAGGGAGATACGCTTCCCGTCAGCGCGATGCCGATAGATGGAACTTTTCCCACGGGCACATCTGAGTGGGAGAAGAGAAACATTGCACTTGAGATTCCGGTGTGGGAAGAGGAGATTTGTATCCAATGCAATAAATGCGTCGTTATATGTCCGCACGCTGCCATTAGAGCAAAGGTGTTCGATCCCTCTAACATGTCGAATGCGCCGTCTACTTTCAAGGCCGTCGACTTCAAGAGCGCGGAGCACAAGGGAATGAAGTATTCCCTACAGGTTGCTCCTGAAGATTGCACCGGATGCGGTCTCTGCGTCGAATTCTGCCCCGTGAAGAGCAAAAAGGAAGCTAAGGTAAAGGCCATAAACTTGAGGCCGCAGCCGCCCATCAGGGAAGCTGAGAAGGTCAACTACGACTTCTTCCTCGACATTCCTGAGGTTGATCGCAGAAGTATCCGACTGGACAACGTTAAAGATTCTCAGTTCCTCCAGCCCCTATTCGAGTACTCCGGTGCCTGCTCCGGATGTGGGGAGACTCCTTACGTCAAACTAGCTACTCAACTCTTCGGAGATCGGATGCTTGTTGCCAACGCTACAGGTTGCTCCTCGATATACGGCGGCAATCTCCCAACCACTCCTTATACGGTGACAAAGGACGGCAGAGGTCCCACTTGGTCCAACTCGCTTTTCGAAGACAACGCGGAATTCGGTTTCGGAATGAGACTGTCGATAGATAAACAGACAGAGATTGCTAAAGAACTCCTCAAGAAGCTCTCGGGCCAAATCGGAGATCAACTAGTCAAAGAAATTCTTGAGGCAGATCAATCGAACGAGTCCGGCATCTACGACCAGCGCCGAAGAGTCGGTGTTCTCAAGGAGAAACTTGCGGCAATGAAATCGCCGGAAGCGAACAGCCTTCTTGACGTTGCGGACAATATTGTGAAACGGAGTGTCTGGATCATCGGTGGAGACGGTTGGGCATACGATATAGGTTACGGTGGACTCGACCACGTCCTGGCGTCAGGCAAAAACGTCAACGTGTTAGTTCTAGATACCGAGGTCTATTCCAATACCGGCGGCCAGATGTCAAAAGCGACAGCCCGTGGGGCAGTTGCGAAATTTGCAGCTGCGGGAAAACCGATGCGGAAAAAGGACCTTTCGTTGATGGCGTTGATGTATGGTAACGTTTATGTTGCACGTGTTGCGATGGGCGCTAACGATGCTCAAACTGTCCGCGCTTTCCTCGAAGCGGAATCCTACGACGGGCCTTCAATCATCCTTGCATACTCACACTGCATAGAGCACGGAATTGATATGGCTCTTGGAGCACAACACCAGAAAGTGGCCGTCGATACCGGCTATTGGCCTCTGTTTAGGTTCGACCCGAGGTTGGAGCACGAAGGTAAGAATCCGTTCAGGCTCGACTCGAAATCGCCGAAAGGTTCCGTCGAAGAATTCACTTCGCTGGAAACAAGATTCAATATGCTCAAGAGGACTCATCCTGATAGGGTGAAATTCCTGATGGAACTTGCCCAGGACGACGTAAATGAAAGATGGAAGATGTATGAACAACTTTCGAAGGAATACGCACCGCAACAATCCGGCGGAAACGGTGAAAACAAATCTACAAAATCACCCGTCATGAACTGATGCGGCGACCATGCCTAACTAAAACGAAAGTGATAAAATGAATCTGAAGACGAAATATCTCGGTCTCGATCTGACAAACCCAATTGTGCCATCTGCAAGTCCTTTATCGAGAAACCTCGATAGCATGAAAAGACTCGAAGATGCAGGAGCATCAGCGATTGTTATGTATTCATTGTTCGAGGAGGAGATTGTACACGAAAGCGCCGAACTCGACCACTATCTGCATTATGGAACGGATAGCTACGCTGAGGCTCTCTCTTATTTTCCGAACGCTGAAGAGTACAACCTGGAGCCTGACATGTATATCGATCTTCTCCGAAAGGCGAAAGATTCTCTCAGCATACCGGTTATCCCAAGCCTGAACGGCGTAACGCCGGGAGGATGGATTAAATATGCGAAGCACTTTGAGGACGCAGGTGCTGACGCCGTTGAGCTGAATGTCTATTACATTCCCACCGATCCACGTCTAACTTCTCATGAAGTAGAGGAGCGATACCTGGATGTTCTTAAAGCCGTCAGCGAATCTATTCGCATACCGGTAGCTGTGAAGCTCAGCCCTTACTTTAGCTCGCTGTCGAACGTCCTTCAACGGCTTGTCGGGGCCGGAGCGAACGGACTTGTTATGTTCAACCGTTTCTACCAGCCTGATATAGACTTGGACCACCTTGAAGTCGCGCCTGGCGTTACGATGAGCGACTCATCAGCGAATCGACTCCCGATGCGCTGGATCGCCATATCCTACGGCAAAGTCAACGCAAGCCTGGCTGCTACAAGCGGGATTCACACCGCTGAAGACGTTCTGAAGCTTGTGATGGCGGGAGCCGACGTTACTATGATGTGTTCGGCACTTCTTCAACACGGAGCGCAGCATATCGGAAAAGTACTGGCGGATTTGACTAAGTGGATGGAAGAGCACGAGTACGAATCAATCGAACAGATGAAGGGAAGCATGAGCCAAAAATCGGTCGTGGATCCTGCAGCTTTCGAACGCGCCAACTACGTAAAAGCGTTGAATAGATTTAAGTTGATAGTGTGATTCTTCTTCGGCCAAAGTCTGGGCGCTGCAAGCCGCCCTTTCTTTGTTTCATGGGCCAAGTCGATCATTGAAATGAATCCCAACAATTTATACGAGCGCCTCCCATAGGATACTCTAACGGAGTGGAGTCAGCTGCCTCGGCCAGGATTGCTCGCGTCGTGTCTGGGCCGCCGAAGGCGGCTCGACTTTGAGCGCTGTGACCGAAAAGGGCTTCCTAACTCGTTCTGGTCTCTGAAGGAAACGGGCGAGACTTCGAGATGCGTTTTCAGCTTTACCCACCTAAGGTGTTCTTTTAATAAATTCGATAGCCTTTCGGTAAATGCCATCGATATCGATCAACTTAATGCACTCAAGGTCGTGCGGACACACCTTTTTCCAGCACGGAGAGCAATATAGAATCTGCTTCCTGTCGACATCCTCGTAAGGAATGAATTTCTCACCTCGGCCGTATAGATCGATCTCACTCCAGCAGCTTACTCCGAACCAGACCAGCACATACTTTCTTAAAGCAATAGCGAGATGCATCCCGTAACTATCACCAGTTATAACTACATCTGTAGCATTCTCGTAGATCATCCCGCGGCGTTGACCTTCGGTTGTTGGAGTGCTGAAAAGCTTCGTAACCAAACCGGGATTTCTACGAAGTGCTTGTGAATAGATTGTCTCGTTTCTTTGGGAATCCTCTTTGCCCCCAAGCAGAAGCATCTTTATATCGTCGTGTGTTGAAAAATGTTCAATCAAGTCAAGGTGTTGATCGATGGTCATCTTCTTGTTGGGAAACAAGTTGGAACATCCCGTATTGAACCCGATGACAAACTCTCTTTCACCTACTCCTATCGACTCTCGGTACAACGAAGTATGTCGGATTTCTTCTTCTTCCAATCGCAACATATATTCATCACGAACATATGGCAGCTTGAACGTCTCCGCAAGAATATCCTGACCGGTTCGCTCGTTGATTCTGAATTTCAAGTAGTCATCGATGCCCAATTTATAATTGTAGCTTCCTTCTTTATTCAACGGAATAATCTGACCGTTTTCATTCAGACCGAACCCGAGCTTCTCTTTTGCCTTGATCTTCATTGCCAGTGCGGCTGATCTTCTTGATTTATCGGCGTTCATAACTACATCGAAGCTCATCTCTCCCAGAATCAGGAGACTGTCTTCATCCCATTGGAATACATCATCGATAAATGGGTTGTTATGTAGAAGAGGGGCGGCAGACTTCAGCGTAATCCATGCAATGTAGCTATCGGGGTACTTCCGCTTTATGGCTGCCAGTTGTGCCGTCGTCATAAGCACATCCCCCATGGCATCAAGGTTTATGATCAGAATTTTTGTCCCAAACGGGGAGTCGGGTCTGCTACACCCTTCGTAACAGGTTTTGTAAGGAATGCACGGCTTGTAACCGTTAAATCGCTTGCACGACGGAATCTCAAAGTCAAAGATTTCCATTTACCCTCTTTTCATTTTTTTAACTGTTCTCATAAATTCGAGAAGATGCCTGAAGACGCTTTCTGCTTCGAGTTGAGTCATGCAAATGTTCTTGATCGGACACTTTATCAGATTACATGAAAGACAATCAAGGTTTTCATTTCGGACGATTGCCGATATGTTCCCATAGGGTCCCTGAAGTTTCGGATTAGTTGGCCCAAAAATCGCAAGTGTCGGAACCCTAAGAGCAGCAGCAATATGCATAGGTCCGGAATCGTTTGTGATCAATAGACGAGAATATTTCATAATAGCTCCCATCTGACGGAGCGAAGTCTGCGGGGCAAGAATCGCGTTCGACTGTCCTTGGACTCGCAGTGCATCATCTATCTCGGAAGGGCCATATAGGATAACCACGGGCATATTCAACCTGTCGTCTATCATCCGGCAGAGCTCGACAAACTTGTCGATGGGCCACCGTTTGATTTGCCAACCGCCGCCGATGTTGACCGTCAGGTAACTATCTTTTGCCAGGTTGTGGTCTCGGATGAAATCCGCGGCGAACTGGAATGATTGATCGTCAATAGGAAAGGAGAGCTCGGTAGTTTTGACTGGCACTCCAATTCTCCTCAACGCGTCGAGGTTGAATTCTACATTGTGAACTTCACCGCTCCTGGGGCTGACAATTATGTTGTAGGCGTGCCTCCTCCATTTGAAAGGGAACCCCACCCGGTATGGGGCACCACTGAACATCGTGACAATTGCCGTCCGCGGGTTCGCGAAAAGGTCTATCACAAGGTCATACCGTGCTCTTCTGATATCAAAGATTATAGAAAGAGGGGAAGACTTGCCGGTGTTGATGGCATGAACTCTATTTATGAAAGGATTTAGCTCGACGACTTGTGCGGCAAATTCCTCGACAAAAAAGTCTATCGTCGCATTTGGGAACTCAGCCCTGATGTTCGCCAGTACCGGCGTGGACAGGAGAACATCTCCGATTGCCCGCGGCTTCAGGACAAGTATCTTGTTTATTTTCGATCTGTCGATTTGGTGGACTTCCATTGAATAGTTCAAGAATATAATCAATACAGGTGGTCTTGAAAAAGACGTTGACTGCGGGTAGATTCTTAAAATGAAATTATTTGGTTTGATGGCCATACTTCTTCTGGCTAATGCAGGCTATGGTCAGGGAGTCTATGAATTTCTGAACCTGGATGTTAGCGCGCGTGAAGCGGCACTAGCAGGCAGCGTCATGGCACGCACAGATGACCCGGCAGGGTTTTATTACAATCCCGCTTTGTCAGTAGGGGCCAAGAATCGAGCGGTAACATTCGGATTCCTGAAGCATGTTCTGGATATCAACTCAGGTTATGTCTTCTCTACTTTTCAAGTTCCGACAATGGGCTATTTCGGAGCAGGCATAGGATACATAAACTATGGATCCTTTGCTGCCACGGACGAACTCGGCAATCAATACGGCACTTTTACTGCGGGCGACGCCGTGATTACACTGAATTATTCAAACTACCTCGGCAAGAACTTCAGCTATGGATTTAATCTCAAGGGAATCTACTCTTCTATCTCTTCTTACAGTTCTTCGGCATTAGCATTCGACGCTGGGCTCTATTACAACTTCCCTGAAGATATGATGGGAGTAGGATTCTCGATTATGAATGTCGGAAGGCAGATGACTACATATGCGGGTCTGACCGAAACGCTTCCTTTCGATATAAGGTTCGGTATCTCGAAACAGCTTGAACACCTCCCCCTGATACTGAACGTGGCAATAAGAAGGTTGGGTGAACCCGGCATTAGCTTCTCGGATCGTCTTCGCTCATTCGTGATAGGCGGGGAATTCTTGTTATCGGACAATTTTCACGTGCGGGTCGGATATGACAACCTTGAACATCAGCAGATGAAAGTTGGTATGAGTTCCGGCATAGAGGGCTTGTCTTTCGGGGCTGGGATCAAGTTTTATGGATATGCGCTCGACTATTCGTATTCTTCCTGGGGGAAGCTCGGAGGTCTCCACCGAATAAACGTAAGTACTTCCTTTTAAAATAGATGTTGTGGTTTGAGGAGCACCTGTTGGTTTCTGAGGGGCAGACAACTGGCAGTATACCTTTAGCGCTCGGGTATCGGTCAAAGAAGGTAAAAAATTGGAGGTTCGGACCGTGCGGAATACGAGGAAGAGGTACCACATCTTTGCGGTCAATACGGGATCAACGTCGACTAAGTTAGCTTTGTTCCGGGATACGACGCTCGTATCTTCAGCCACTATCCGGCATACACGGCATGAGCTAAACAGTTTCAGAGCTGTTTGGGACCAATTTGACTTCAGGACCAAAATAGCAAACGCATGGCTGAAGGAGACGAGGGAAACCCCTTCGGCATTGGTAGGAGTTGGAGGGCTGTTGAAACCTATTCCGGGCGGCACATACTTGATAGATGACCGAATGATCTTGGATGCCAGGACAAACTTTCAGGGCGAACACGTGTCGAACCTAGCTTGTGCCATAGTTTTTCAAATGTCCAGAAGATACCGATGTCCCGCTTTCGTTGTGGACCCGGTTTCAGTGGATGAATTCGAGCCACTGGCCAGGTACTCCGGGCATCCTCTAATCACTCGCAGGAGTCTTTCTCACGCCCTGAACATACATGCCATATCAAGGTTTGAGGCCACAAAATTGGGAAGGGAGGTCTGGGAGACAAATTTTGTCGTGGCACATCTGGGCGGCGGAATTTCGGTGACCCCCGTATGCGGAGGAAAAATAATTGATGCGAACGATGCATCGAGCGACGGACCTTTTTCACCGGAGCGGAGCGGCGGCCTTCCACTTCAACAGTTCGCGAGCATTTGCTTTTCCGGCAAGTATTCCGAGCATGAAATAAGATCCATGATTATGGGCCGCGGCGGCTTGATCGCGTACCTTGGTACGAATTCCGCCCACGAGGTTGAGGAAAGGATCAAGCGCGGGGACAAAGACGCCGAAGAGGTATACCGTGCCATGGCATATCAGGTAGCGAAGGAAATAGGTGCCATGTCGACCGTTTTGAAAGGTAGAGTCGATGCAGTACTCTTGACTGGAGGTCTTGCTGGTTCAAAGCTCTTTACTTCATGGATAAAGGAAAGAATCGATTTCATAGCACCGGTTGAGATTTATCCCGGCGAGGATGAAATGACGAGCCTGGTGCACGGAGCGCTTCGAGTCCTGCGAGGGGAAGAGAAAGCTCTGACTTATTGATACAGGTTTAGTTATGATGTCTTCGCGAAGAGGAGATTTGTGATCGAAAATTTAGAGGAATTAATTGATTTTGCGTCGACGTTGCCGACGAAGACAATCGGTGTCATCTATCCCTCCAATCAAGAGACTTTTTCCGCTTTATCTGAATCTGTAACCAGACTCAAAGTATCTTTCAAACTGTTCGGTCAGAAAGAATCGATAGAAAAGGGGATGAAGGAATTCTATGGTACTCATCCTGAAATGGAAATCATTGATCACGCCAGTCGCGAGTCGGCACTTTCTGCTGCAATAGCAGCTGCGTGCGACGGGGAAGCAGACATCCTCATGAAGGGCGGCATTGACACGGGCACGATGATGAAAGCTGTACTATCAGGTGGAAATGGCAGGGAAGGCAATTCTTCACTTAGAACTGGGAGGCTTCTTAGCGACGTTTTCGTTTTCGAATATCCCAAACGAAAGGGGAGCCAACTGGTTATGATAACTGACGGTGGGATGACTTTGGCTCCGGATTTGAAGAACAAAGTTGAATTGGTGACGAACGCGGTCGATGTCGCCCATGCCCTGAGAAATGCGAATCCAAAAGTTGCAATACTGTCAGCGACCGAATTTGTGCTCACAAACTTACAGTCGACTATAGATGCCGCAGCGCTTTCTAAGATGAATGAAAGAGGACAAATCCAGGGGTGTGTTGTGGATGGTCCCCTGGCGCTTGATAGTGCACTATCCGAAAACGCTGCCGAGGAAAAGGGGATTAAATCCGAAGTAGCCGGAAGAGCTGAAGTGCTGGTTGCCCCAAATATCGAAGCGGCCAACAGCCTCGCCAAGAGTACTACCTATTTTGCAAACCTTCGGCTAGCTCATGTAATAGTGGGTGCAAGAATTCCTATCCTGATCCCTTCAAGGGCGGATAAAAAGGACGCTAAACTACTGTCGGTTGCATTGGGATGCATTGTTGCCGAATATTCCAAGAAGTCGGACGGCGTCGAAGCGTTCAAATCGTAATGACGAGTAGCCACGAGCTGATACTCGGCTAGTAGCTCCTCTCTTCGGTCCGGCCGGCAAACCGGTATTGTCCCTTAGTACGCGGTCGATGCCGGATCCGAGTCTTGCCTGATTCCCTTTCATTATATTTCGCTCCTCAGATGGATTAACATCTTGCCTTTCAATTCGGAATGACTGACACCTTTCGACGAATGGATTCTTCTTCAACTAGCGCCATTCCAACTAATTTTAGGAAACAACCTGCGGTAAGAAATATTGTTGGAATGAGCACTATGCCGAATTCCGTCCCGACGGAATTAGCAAATAATAGTTGTTGAGGCAACAGAGGACCGGATTTGTCGGAAAGCCCACTGGTAAGCCAAGTCCAATCTTGAAAATCAGGGCGGCAATGAATAGATTCTACTCATTGATGAACAACAACCACAGCTTTCTATTCCGGATACTATGGTCCGACCTCGCAAAGAAATTCTATGTCACGTTCCTTATCTTAGTGGCTTTCTTCTCGTTAATGAATTGGGTGGTTATGCCATGGTACGTGCACGACGGAGGAACAGTAGTAGTACCTGATGTAGTTGGCATGCAGGCTTCGGAGGCAAAGGTTGCTCTCGACACCGCCGGATTGCAATTTGAAAAAGGCTCGACCGAGTCAAGCGCGCTTGCGATCAACACGGTCCTTTCGCAGAATCCTGATGCACGCTCTACAGTGAAGCGTGGCAGGAGGGTGTATCTGGTTTTGAGCGGCGGTGTCGAAAAGGTTTCTGTCCCGGATCTGCGCGGCCACTCGGAGCGTGAATCAGAGTTCATGCTTGAGCGTGTAGGACTCTTGGTAGGCCAAATTACCACCGACTCGTCGAGCGACTTCCCTGCAAATATTGTGATGTCGCAATCCGTGCCTCCAAATACTCAGGTGTCTGCCGGGAGTCAGGTCTCGCTCATCGTTTCGTCGGGGGAAGTGATGCCGGGTGAAGTATCTGTACCAGATTTGGTTGGAAAACCTTTGTCCGAAGCGCAGAGACTTATCTTTACTTCCGGCCTTTCCCTCGGGAAAATTGCCTTCCGGCCAAACAACCGCCTCGTTCCGAACACTGTGCTGGAGCAATACCCCCGATCACAAGATGTCGTGCCGAAAGGAACTTCTATAAATCTCTACGTGTCAGAATTGCCAAACCAGAACGGACCACCCCAGGAATGATTCATAAGGTAGCTCCATCCGTGCTCGCCGCGGATTTCACGAAGCTGGAAGGACAGATTAAATTGGCAGAAGCGGGAAGTGCAGACTGGCTTCATATCGACGTTATGGACGGCCACTTCGTGCCTAACCTGACATTCGGCCCGATGATTGTATCCACGATCAACAGGTTGTCGGAATTACCCTTGGACGTGCACCTGATGATTGATAACCCTGATTTGTTTGTCGAGGATTTTGTCAAAGCCGGCGCTGATTCACTAACAGTTCACTACGAGGCCGTTGTGCATCTCAACCGGACAGTAAATCACATCAAGAGCCTGGGCATAAAGGCGGGCGTAGCCATAAATCCGTCCACTCCGACCGACCTTGTAAAGGAGATTATCAATGACGCGGACCTGATACTTGTCATGTCAGTGAATGCAGGGTTTGGTGGCCAGAAGTTCATTGAAAGTTCATATCGAAGGATTTCTGAAGTCAGAGCACTCATCCCAAAAGGGAAGAGAGTTCACGTAGAAGTTGACGGCGGAGTGACAATTGACAATTCTGCGAAACTCGTGCAGAGCGGTGCAGACGCACTTGTCGCGGGCACTTCAATATTCAAGGCCCCCGATATCGCCGATGCAGTAAGAAGGATGAAGGCAGTTTGATAAAAGTCCACACGATTGACTTGAATTTCTTTACCCCCGGCACGATTGCCTCCTACCTAATCGAAACCGAATCGTCCCTGGCATTGATTGAAACGGGGCCTGATTCCGTCTTCAACAATCTATTGAATTCTCTTAAGAATCTTGGCGTCGACATTCACGATATAAAGCATGTTTTCGTGACGCATATTCACCTTGATCATGCGGGGGCTGCCTGGCACTTTGCGGAGAATGGTGCGACTATTTACGTCCATTCAAACGGCGCGAAACATATGGAGAATCCGGAGAAACTACTTGTTTCTGCCGAGAAAATTTATAAAGACAAGATGAAGCTCCTGTGGGGCTCTGTCGAACCAATCCCTCACGAAAGAATTCATCCCACGAAGGACGGCGAGGTAATAAGAGTCGGAGAAATTGAAGTCGCAGCTGTAGATACTCAGGGTCATGCCTCTCACCACAACACTTACCTTGTGGAGGGTAATGCATTTACCGGCGACGTCGGTGGAGTGAGGATAAATGGCGGACCTGTTTTGCCACCCACTCCCGCTCCTGACATTAACGTCGAAACGTGGCTCGCGTCCATCGAGAAAATTCGGGGTTTAAGACCGACAGCTCTATTTCCAACTCACTTCGGCAAATCAACTGATGTCGGCTCGTATCTCGACGAACTGAAGACACGTCTTGTAGAGTGGACTGATTGGGTGGGAAATAGGCTGCAGGACGGAAGAGGCGAAGAGCAGATTGTCAGGGAGTTTGAGGAATATCTGATCGAAAATCTTGCGAACCTTGGAACGACGAACGAACAGATTGAAGCCTATCGCAACGCGGATCCGTTTTGGATGAACGTGCCCGGCCTTGTGCGCTACTGGAAGAAGCATCGACTTCCTCAGATCAGCTGAGAGCCGTCCTGCTTGTTGAGCAAACAGGACGAGTGGGCAAAGTCGATCAAGAGATAAATATTCCACCTAAGAGGAGAAATGAGATGAAATCTGAGCTGGAGAAATTTCTAAGCGCACGAAATTTCCTTCAATCCAGACGTGAGGATTACGAATCTGCTTATTACGGATTTAAATGGCCTCCGCTTGAGGACTTCAATTGGGCAATTGACTACTTCGACACCTATGCAGAGGGAAATGACAACACGGCATTATGGATAGTTGATGATAAGGGGAGCCAGTGGAAGTATTCATTTGCCGAACTCTCTGAAACTTCCAGTAGGATCGCAAATTTCTTTAGGCGCCTTGGAGTAAGCAGAGGAAGTAGAATATTGTTGATGCTTGATAACCAACCGGAGCTGTGGGAGGTTATGCTCGCTTCTATAAAGCTGGGTACCGTGATGATTCCTTCGTCTCTCCTTCTGACTAGGAAAGATATCCAGGACAGATTGAGGCGTGGTAGAGTGAAACTCGTCGTGTCCGTGCCCGAAAATGCCGACAAGTTCGAAGGACTCGAGGGAGATTTTGTTAAGGTGATGGTAGGGGGCAAACGAGAGGGTTGGATCGCTTACGAAGAGGGTTACGATTCCCTGGTCAGCTATAAGGCGGAAGTTCAGACTAAGGTCACTGACTCTCTGTTTCTATATTTCACTTCAGGAACGACTGCACAACCGAAAATGGTCCTTCATACTAACGGTTCCTATCCGGTGGGTCATCTCTCGACTATGTACTGGATCGGCATGAAAGAAGGGGATCTTCATCTCAACATTAGTTCACCGGGCTGGGCGAAACACGCCTGGAGTTCTTTCTTCGCACCATGGAATGCCGGCGCCGGAATTTTCGTTTACAAGTATTCAAGATTTGTCCCGAAAGCTCTCCTCGAAGTCTTGCGAAACTATAAGGTTAACACATTATGTGCGCCGCCGACCGTATGGCGGATGCTGATTCTCGAGGATATCAAGCCGAAACCTGACGCACTTCGTGAGTTGGTGAGTGCCGGTGAACCGTTGAATCCGGAAGTCATCACAAAGGTGAAGAGTGATTGGGGAATAACAATTCGTGATGGATATGGCCAGACAGAGTCCACGCTGCAAGTTGGAAACATGCCCGGTTCTTTGGTGAAATTTGGTGCGATGGGCCGCCCTGCGCCCGGCTATCGCATAGAATTGCTCGACTCAGGCGGTAAAGAATCCGATGAAGGTGAAGTAGTGATAAAGCTGGATCCTCGTCCAGTCGGCCTGATGATAAACTATGCAGACGATGTTGCGCGAACTCGTACCGTCATGTCCGGCGGATACTACCGCACGGGCGATGTTGCCACACGAGATCAGGAAGGTTACTTCTGGTTCGTTGGTCGGGCCGACGACGTATTCAAGAGTTCAGACTACAGGATCAGCCCCTTTGAGATAGAGAGCGCGCTGATCGAATCGCCTGCCGTTGCCGAGGCAGCTGTAATCCCTTCTCCCGACCCGATCAGAGGTTACGTGCCTAAGGCATACGTGATCCTCGCTCCCGGTTTTGAGCCGACCAACACTACGGCTAGGGAGATCCTTGGTTTTATAAGAGACAAAGTGGCGCCGTTCAAACGCGTCAGAAAACTAGAGTTTGTCACGGATCTTCCAAAGACTATTTCAGGGAAAATTAGGAGAGTGCAGCTGAGGTCGCAAGAGAGTGGAAAAGAAATCAGAGGAGAATTCGAATTCTTTGAGGACGAGCTAAAGTAGATTCATTGTTAATCATGAAGCTCGAAACTATTTTTCGAGCATGAAGAAGATCATCTCTTCGTCGATTCTTGCTTTGATGCTGGTTTGCCGCATCGCAAATGCCCAATCGATTGACGAATTGAATAAGTTCAGGATTGCCCAGACTCTCGAACAAGCGGGCGAATTTGAAAAAGCACTTCCGTTTTACCGCCAGCTTTACAATGAGCATCCCGGTAATTTTGTCTACTTCGACGGCCTCCGACGTACCTATCTCTCGTTAAGAGACTATTCTGATGCTGCAGCGTTGATAAACAATCGACTGGAGAGCGACCCAAATGATGTTGTCCTCCTCAGCCAGCTTGGAGATCTCTACTACAAAGAGGGTAAAGCTGATTCCGCCACAATTGTTTGGAATCAAGCGCTTGCTGTAAGCCCAAAAGATCTGAACGCCTATCGCTTTGTCGCTGAGACAATGGTCAAGGATAATCTGTATGACAGAGCGGTCGAAGTCTACAAGGAAGGCGAAGAGAAAACCGGGTCTAGAAATGCATTCGTGACCGATATAGCTCATGTCTATTTTCTTAACCTGAACTACAAAGGTTCTATTCGCGAACTGCTTGAGTTGCTGGGCAAGAAAAGTAACCCGTCGGCATACACCTATGTTGAGTCTCAGATTGCCGCGTACAGTTCAAGCAAGCAAGCAATGGATGATTTCACTGAGGAGATGATCAGGCAAGTGAAGGACAACTCGGATAATATCGACTACCGCCGTATCCTGGCATTTCTGTACATGGAAGAAAAAGACTATCCCGCAGCCCACGGAATCTACCGGTGGCTGGACAAGCACCTCAAAGCCGGTGGAGCCGAGCTGCTTTCATTCGCGGACAAGGCGCTTGCGGATGGATCCTTCAAGTCTGCTTCAGACGCATACAAAGAAGTCTCGGATGCAGCAAGTAATAATGTTGTCGCCGCGAGAGCGCTGATGGGATACGCGAACTCGATGCGGGGTTTGGGCGAGCGCAATTATTCCGATGACAAAATGCCATGTGCGGCGGGCGACAGTCTTCCGAATATGGCAACCGCGGTCTCGACTTATCACAAAGTTGTCACAGATTTCGGAAACACGGAGTACGGTCCACCTGCAGTGATGAATCTTATTGAAATCGAGGTGGATTACTTTCATGACTATACGGCGGCAGAGAGATATCTTTCTAAATACCGGGACATGCTCGGGCTCTACGGCAACGCCGTCTCATTCCTGAGAGCCAAGTTATATGTCATGGAAGGCAACCTCAAAGCCGGTCTCAATGAGGCCCAACAATCAATCGTAATAACGAAGCCTGAGATTGACCCATTTTACAGACGCATGCAGTACGAGGCGGCACTTGCACTTTATTATATGGGCATGTACGATAGCTCGACTTATTTTCTGAAGCAGATTAGCGACGACCCATCCTCCGACGCCGCAAACGATGCGATCTCCTTGCACAATTTGATAAGTGACAATAAAGGCAATCCGGATGCCCTGAAGGAATTTGCATCGGCGCAAGCTATGGAAATGTCTAATCGGATTCCCGAAGCGGCCAAGACACTGGAAGCGATCCTAAGGAAGTTTCCTGGGATGCCTCTTACCGCCAACGCTAAATTTGACTTAGCATCCTCATACTGCAAATTGGGAAATGTCAAAGAGGCATTGAAATACTATTCGGAAATCGCCGCTGACAGCTTGGGAATTTTTGCGGATAGAGCACAGTTAAGAATTTGTGATATATATCAGGAGACACTCCATGATAAACAGAAAGCTATCTCGGAATATGAAAGTTTTCTAATGAGATTTCCCAAATCGATCTATCAAAACAAGGTGCGAGCGATACTGCAGGAGCTGCTTGGGGCAAGCTCATAAACTGGAGAATATGTGATGAAGAAGCTGATTTTTTGTTTAATGTTGCTGGTTACGGTGAATGCCTTTGGACAGGACAAGTTACTCATCTACATGGACATGAAACAGACGAATGACCTGAAGGCTTATGGCGTTGCCTATTTCGCACTCCAACGTGGGTTGGAAGTAGACTGGCTGCTTAATTACCGCGGTGGGTCGTTCATGATGGATTATAGTGATGAGCTTGCGACTCAGTGTATGCTTCGAGATGTGGCGTACGACAAACTATCGGCTACGCAGGCGGCTCAGATTTATGCCGTGGTTCAAAGTCCGGACAAGAACATGGATGTGGTTAGGCTGGAAAAGGCGCCTAAGATTGCCGTCTACATTCCCCCTAACTATCGGCCGTGGGATGATGCTGTCACCCTCGCGCTTCAATATGCCCAGATTCCGTATACCCAGGTGTGGGACAGGCAGGTTTTGGACGGAGACATTTACAAATATGACTGGCTGCACCTTCACCATGAAGACTTTACGGGGCAATATGGAAAGTTCTACGCTGCTTTTCACAACGCACCATGGTACATAGAGGAAGTCGCGATGGATGAGAAGGAAGCGAAAGAACTGGGATATAAAAATGTGCCGGATGAAAAAAAAGCGGTGGCACAGGCCATAAAGAATTATGTCGGTCATGGAGGTTTTCTGTTCGCGATGTGTTCGGCAACTGAAACTCTCGACATCGCCCTCGCTGCCCAGCATGTTGATATAACCTCGCCGATCTTCTCGGGCGGAGTCCCTCCAGATCCGAATGCGCAGGCAAAACTAGACTATTCTAACTGTCTTGCATTTCAGAATTTCAAAATTATAGAAAATCCATACGTATACGCTTTTTCAAATATCAATGATCCCCAGAACGACATGGTTCAGTTCCGCGATCCTGCCACGGACTATTTCACGCTCTTTCAATTTTCAGCAAAGTATGACCCTGTCCCGACTATGCTTACTCAGGACCAGGTGAATGTAGTTCATAACTTCATGGGACAGACCACCTCTTTCAAGAAGAGCTTGCTAAAACCAGCCGACATAATTCTTGCCCAAAAGAATGGCACGGACGAAGTCAAATACATCCACGGTGATTTCGGGAAGGGGACTTGGACTTTTCTTGGCGGCCACGATCCGGAAGCCTACGAACATTTAGTCGGAGATCCTCCGACGAATCTCTCTTTACACAAGGATTCGCCCGGTTACAGACTGATATTGAATAATGTATTGTTTCCCGCCGCCCAGAGAAAACCGCAGAAGACTTGATCGATCTCCGGGGAGCTACTCTTGTGTTGGAGAATGTGTCGCTATCCCGGAAGTCACCAGCTTGCGTCTAAGTGTTTCTTAAAGATATCAAAGCCAATTCTATTCGGCAAAGAACAGATCAAACTATTCTCGGAACGACAGAATGAAGAGTGCTGTCTCATCCCTGAAGCAGAATTCTTGCAGTACGTTGGAGGCTAGGCACGATTGTTCCTGGAACCGATCAGCCTTCTGTGTTCCACCATGATGCAACGGTCCATGACAACTTTAGCTCCGTTGTTGGCGGCATAGCGTGCAGCATCCTCGTCTTTAACCCCGAGTTGCAGCCATAACGTGCCTGCTTTCGACGCTATCGCGTCGTGTGCAACTTCCTCAACATACTCGCTGCGCCGGAACACGTTAACTATATCTACCTGCCTGTTTGTGCTCTTCACGGTAGGGAAGCACTGCCTGTCGAGCACCTTTTCATATTTGGGATTCACAGGGACAACATCGTATCCCTGTTCAATAAGGTATCGCATGATCATATTGCTGTCGCGAAAAGGGCTTTCTGATGCCCCGACCACGGCAATCACACGCGCATCGACAAGTATTTTGCGAATCTCAGCTTCTTCATCCGTGATGAAAGTACTCATTAGCGATAACAGACGTTTATGTTGCGGGCGGCGAAGGCATCGTCGAGTCGATGGACCGGAGTGGTAGCAGGCGCCGACTTCGGTATCTCAGGCGCAGACCGAGACTCTTCGTCGATCTTTAGTAATGCGTCGGCGAACGCATCCAGCGTCTCTTTTGCCTCGGTCTCGGTCGGTTCTATCATCAACGCCTCGTGGACTATGAGAGGAAAATATATCGTCGGGGCATGGAAGCCGTAATCGAGAAGTCTCTTCGCAATATCGAGTGCCTTAACTCCGCGATCCTTCTGGATATCCGCGGACAAAACAAATTCATGCATCGGGGTCGATTCGTATGGGAGCTCGAATCTGTCTCTCAACTTAGCCAGAAGGTAGTTGGCATTTATAACTGCGTTGACGCTGTTGTTCTTTAGACCATCGGCTCCGTGAGATAGGATGTAAGTGTAAGCTCGGACATGCATGCCGAAATTTCCAAAGAACGAATGGACTTTTCCAATGCTCTGGGGCTTATCGTATTTCAGTGCGAATCTTCCACCTTCGTTTTCGATCACCGGTACCGGCAAGAATTCCTTCAAACGATCGACAACTGCTACCGGACCCGATCCTGGTCCGCCGCCTCCGTGGGGAGTAGAAAAAGTCTTATGGAGATTTATGTGAACTACATCGAATCCCATGTCGCCGGGCCGAGTGAGACCTAATATCGCATTCAGGTTTGCGCCATCCATATACATCAGCCCACCAACTCCATGCACCATCTTGCATATTTGAATTATGTCGCGTTCAAAAATCCCAAGAGTGTTCGGGTTGGTCAGCATCATGCCAGCTACTTCCTGGTCGAGGTGGTTCTTGAGATCTTCGAGATCCACTGTGCCATTTCGGTTTGACTTTACGCTCACGGCCTGGTAGCCACTGATGGCAACACTCGCGGGATTTGTGCCATGCGCTGAATCGGGCACGAGTATTTTCGATCGCGCGTGACCTTTGGATTCATGGTACTTTCTGATCAGCATGATGCCTGTAAGCTCTCCTTGAGCGCCCGCAGCAGGTTGCAGGGACGCTGCGGTCATTCCCGTAATATTGGCGAGCATCCTTGCAAGGTCATGCATCAATTCTAGAGCTCCCTCTACGGTCTCTGCAGGTTGCAGCGGGTGAACATCGGCAAAGCCTTCCATGGCCGCCGCCTTCTCGTTTACTTTCGGGTTGTATTTCATGGTACACGACCCGAGCGGGTAAAACCCTTTGTCAATGTGGTAATTCATCGTTGACAGACGTACGAAATGGCGTACAACTTCATTCTCACTAACTTCAGGCAGTTCGAGCGATGTCCTCCTTCTGAATCTTTCGGGTATTGAATTCTCCGGCGTTGATGTCGGTGGGTCCGACTTGGGTAGAGCATACCCTCGTCTGCCTTCGTGAGAGAGCTCAAAAATGAGTTTTTCCGTCATTCAGCCTTCTTTTCTAGAAAGTTAGAATTCGAAAGCGATCTAAACAAGGTGTATTGGCAGCATGACCACTTTCTTGAGTTTGAAATCCTTCTTATCTAAATTGAATTAAACAAAGGAGTTGACCATGTCGCGAGGAGCGATAATAGCTCTATCTATCGTTGGAGTTTTTATTCTCATAATCCTCGGAGTTGTCGGCTGGGGAGTTGGGACGTATAACAAGCTGGTCTCATTCGACCAGAACGTTAAGCAGAATTGGGGTGAAGTGGAGACCCAGTATCAGAGGCGGTACGATCTGATCCCTAATTTAGTCGCGACTGTAAAGGGATATGCAAAACATGAAGCTGACGTCTTCGAGAAAGTTGCGGAGGCCCGTTCGAGCGTGGGACAATTGACAATCACTCCCCAGGTTCTGGACAACCCGCAAGCATTCCGCAGGTTTGAGGCGGCGCAGAACAGTCTGGGCGGCGCGCTTTCCAGACTCCTCGCTGTATCGGAGGCTTACCCGGATCTCAAGGCCAATCAGAATTTCTTGGCACTTCAATCACAACTTGAGGGAACTGAAAATCGGATCGCGGTGGCAAGAAGGCGTTTTAATATCGCCGTTCAAGGTTTCAACACCATGGTCTTGAAATTCCCCTCGGCAATGATTGCCGCCATGACAGGCTTTCACCAACGGCCTTACTTTGAAGCAGTTCAAGGAGCATCCGTTGCTCCGAAGGTGCAGTTCTAAATGCGATATTCTAGACTTCGTTTTCTTTGCCTGATTGTTGTCGCTGCCAGCCTCGGCTTCGCTAAGGGAGCATTTTCCCAGTCAAGCTCTACGGTCGGCAATGTTCCAAAGGTAACTCAGTTTGTAACAGATGAAGCAGGTGTGTTGAATCAAAACCAGATTCAAGCGATAGAAAGTCGTCTCGTTGCTTACCAGGACTCTACTTCCAATCAAATTGTGGTTCTGATTGTGAAGTCTGTTCCGGAGGGAGACTTATTCGATTACTCAATGTCTGTTGCATCAAAGAATAAGATTGGTCAGAAGGGGAAAGACAACGGCCTGCTTTTTACTGTGGATGTCGGTGACCACAAAGCAAGGTTCGAAGTGGGCTATGGTTTGGAAGGTGTCGTTACGGATGCATATTCCGAATATATTCTGACTAACATCGTAATCCCTGAGTTCAAGAAGGGAGACTATTACGCCGGGATAGACAAAGGAATAACGGCTCTGGCTTCGCTGATCGGCGGAACATTCCATGCCGATCTAAAGAAACAGCAACGCGGGAGCCCGATCGGTTCCTTTCTTCCACTCATCATCTTCGTATTCATTTTCATATTCCCAATGCTGTTCAACAGCAGAAGATACTCTGCCTCAGGCCGCGGTTCAGGGAGCAGTTGGTGGTTCTTCCCACTGTTCTTTGGCGGATTTGGCGGCGGTGGCTTTGGTGGGGGGGGAGGCTTCGGAGGATTTGGCGGCGGCGGAGGGTTCGGGGGCTTCAGCGGAGGTGGTGGGTCTTTCGGAGGAGGAGGAGCAAGCGGTAGCTGGTGAACTACGTCGGATCACGAGTCGCAAACGCAATAAGCTTGAGAGATTCCATATTCGATTCCTATTTGTCAAAGACGATGCCATCAAACAAGACACAGAGATGAGAAGTTGAAGGGCTCCGAACTATGTTGATCGTCATGGACAAGAACGCGACCGACGAGCAGATCGAGGTCGTTGAAGAGAAAGTGCGGTCACTAGGCTGGACTCCACACGAGATTCCCGGATCGATAAGAATTGCCATCGGCATTACCGGAAACCGTGGGGCAGTCGATCAGACGCTGTTCGCTAACATGCCCGGCGTGGTCGAATGCATACCGGTAAGTAAGCCTTATAAGCTGGTAAGCCGGGACGTCAAACCTGAGGATACGATTGTTCGTGCTGGCGGAATCGACATTGGCGACAATCGTCTTGTGATGATGGCAGGTCCATGCTCTGTTGAAAGCAGGTCGCAGATCATGGAGGTTGCCGAGTTCGTCAAGTCCCACGGTGCGCAGTTCTTACGGGGTGGTGCTTACAAGCCGCGTACTTCTCCATACTCATTTCAAGGTCTGAAAGAAGAAGGCTTGAAGTACCTGCGAGAAGCAGCGGAAAAATTCGGACTCGCTGTCGTGACCGAGGTGAAGGATACTGAAACACTTCCACTCGTCAGCGATTATTCAGATTTACTTCAGATCGGGGCGCGCAACATGCACAATTTTTCCCTGCTGGAAGCAGCGGGAAGGATAAAAAAACCGATCATGCTGAAGCGCGGCATTGCCGCAACCGTAGAAGAATGGTTGATGGCCGCGGAATATATTGCTTCACAGGGTAACTACGATATAATCCTGTGTGAGAGGGGAATCAGAACCTTCGAGACTTATACTCGAAATACTCTCGATCTAAATGCAGTTCCTCTCGTCAAACATCTTTCCCATTTGCCTGTTGTTGTAGATCCAAGCCATGGGACGGGAAGTTGGGAGCTTGTTGTGCCGATGGCTCTCGCGGCAGTGGCAGCAGGAGCTGATGGGTTATTGGTTGAAGTTCATCCTCATCCCGAAAAGGCACTTTCGGATGGAAAACAATCCCTCAGGCCGGAGAAATTTGCGGAGCTGACCCAAAAGCTTCAGCAAATTCTGCCGGCGTTCAACAAAAGGTACAACTGACAATGCAACGAAGAATCCTTAGCAAGCAAGAACTCGATAGCTTGAGCAAACAGATAGCCGAAATCGAAAAGAAGACGAAAGCCGAAATTCGTATCGTGGTCAGGCACAAGAAACACTGGAGCGAGAGAAGATTGAACGGACGCCAGGTAGCGGAGCATGAATTTCGCAAACTAGGCATGAAGAATACAAAAGAGAGTACCGGCGTCTTGGTGTTTATCCTGCTTAACGAGAGAAAGTTTGAATTACTGGCAGACACCGGTGTCTTCAAAGTTTTGCCGTCTGAATTCTGGACTTCACTTGCTCACAAACTCTCTGCGCATTTTTCAGCGAGCAATTTCTTCCATGGTCTTGAGGAATCTCTAAGTGAGATAGGGGATATTCTCCACGAAAAACTTCCTTCGACAGCGGACGACCACGACGAGCTTCCAAACGAAATTCTGGAGGAATAGAAGTCTGAACAGCTTTACTCTGGCAATCGGTCAACTGAGGCCGCGGTTGGGTGATTTGAAATCCAACATGGAACAGCACCTTCATTTAGCAGAACGAGCACTCCATGATGGAGCGCAGGTAATACTCTTTCCCGAGTTGAGCATGACGGGCTACTCGGTTCGAGATCTCAATTCAGAGCTTGCTTTGGATGTGGACGACAGTTTTTTTGCTCCGGTGAAAGAATTGAGCAAAAGAATCTCGATAGCACTCGGTACAATTCTGAAGGATGGGGCAGGTGGGATCCATAATGCAATTGTTTACTTTGAAGATGGAGCAATAAAACACGTTCATTATAAAGTCTACCTCCCTACATACGGTATCTTTGAGGAGCAAAGGTATTTCAGCCCTGGCAGGCGTGTAAAGGCATTCGATACTAAGTTTGGAAAGATCGGGATGCTGATTTGCGAGGATCTATGGCATGTATCGCTCCCGTATATACTTGCAGTTCAAGGTGCCTGGCTCATCCTCTCTTCGGCGGCCAGCCCAACCAGATTGTCGGGCAACGAAGGTGGACACGCTGGTCAATTACTCAATAGTGAACAGCACCGAAGCCTCGCAAGACTTCTGAGCATATATATCGCATTTTCGCACCGGGTTGGATTTGAAGACGGGGTTAATTTTTGGGGAGCGTCGGAGATTGTGTCTCCAAATGGTGAGGTCGTTGCAACTGCGAAGTTGTTTGATGAAGACCTGATTAGCTGTAAAATCGATCCATCGGAGTGCACCAGGTCTCGCCTATTTGCAAGACATTTTCTTGATGAAGATCCAGGGCTGGTCGTTTCCCACCTGAAAGAGCTCGGTTACTGACCCGAAATATTTCCCGGTGGAAGACTATGCTGTCCAAGGGGAACACTATATCCGCTCTCAATCATACTGAATGACAACACTTCTACAGGAGCATTGTCATCTATCGGGGGTGTTCCACTGCCTTGCAAGTACTCGACTCCCTTGATAAATTATTTGCGCTAATGGAGGAATTTTAGCAATGAAGAATACGCTGAAAACAGTTTTCTTGATGACATTGATGATGGTGCTCTTCCTGCTCATCGGGGATTTGATAGGTGGGAAGACTGGTTTGACTTATGCATTTATCTTTAGTCTTGTGATGAATTTCTTCGCATATTGGTTCTCTGACAAAATGGTTTTGATGGGGTATCATGCAAAACAAGTTTCAGAAGCGGATGCTCCAAGGTTATATGCAATTGTGCACCGGCTTGCTACAAAGGCAGACATTCCGATGCCGAAACTATACATCATTCCGACTCAGACACCGAACGCATTTGCCACCGGAAGAAATCCCCATCACGCCGCGGTAGCTGTGACGCAGGGGATTATGAGCCTTGTGAACGAAGACGAGCTAGAGGCGGTGATCGGGCACGAACTCTCACACGTTCTGCACCGTGACATTCTAACTTCGACAATAGTGGCTACTTTTGCGGGCGCAATAACCTACATCGCACAAATGCTGAGTTGGTCTATGTTTTTCTTCGGCGGAAGGGGGAGCCGAGATGAGGATTCTTCGCTCATCGGAGATTTATTGGTCATAATAGTGGCACCTATTGCCGCCATGTTGATTCAGATGGCGATTTCCCGCAGCAGAGAGTACAAAGCCGATGAGGGAGGAGCAGAATTATCGATGAAGCCGCTCTCTTTGGCAAGTGCACTCAGGAAGCTTGAAACCGGAGTTAAACAGGCACCGATGCAGGTCCAGCCGTCTACCGCACATTTGTTTATCGTGAACCCGCTGACCGCACAACGGTTTGCGAATCTTTTCAGCACGCATCCTCCAACAGAGGAGCGGATTGCCAGGCTCGAAGCCTTAGCAACAGGTAAAAACCTTTACTAGAAAACAGGAGCTATATGGACACGGTTGTCTATAAGGAACCCGCTCCCATCGTCGATAGGGAGAATCCTTTCGAATCGATGATGGAGCGTTTCGACGACGCAGCGGAAATGCTTGAGCTTGAACGAGGCGTCTACGAATATTTAAAAACACCTGTGAAGCAGGTTACGGTCTCCATCCCAATACAAATGGACAATGGCGAGATCGAAGTATTTGAGGGTTATCGGGTGATTCACAACGACGCTATCGGCCCCTCCAAAGGTGGGATTCGATACGCACCGGACATCACACTGAATGAGATAAAAGCCCTTGCTGCATGGATGACGTGGAAATGTTCGATAGCAAATATTCCCTTTGGAGGCGCTAAAGGCGGAGTTAAATGTGACCCCAGCAAGCTGACTCCCGTCGAGCTGGAGAAGATAACCAGGCGATTCACTGCGAATATGTTGGATGTGTTCGGGCCAGATAAAGATATTCCTGCACCGGATATGAATACGAACGAGCAGATCATGGCGTGGATCATGGACACATACAGCATGCATGTGCGACGAACGGAGAACGCTGTGGTTACGGGCAAGCCGCTGATTGTCGGAGGTTCACTCGGAAGAAAAGAAGCTACCGGCAGAGGCGTGATGGTTTCTACATTCGCAGCCATGGCGAAGCTCAGGCTCAATACAAAGAATGCCACCTGCGCAGTCCAGGGCTTTGGAAACGTGGGATCGGTTTCAGCTAAGCTGCTAAGCGAGCACGGATTGAAAGTCGTAGCCCTCAGCGATGTCAATGGAGGATTCATTAACAAGAAAGGAATCGATGTCAATCAGGCAATCGAGTGGATGCAGCACAGCGGTACTTTGGCAGGCAGCGGACTTGGCGACAAAATCACTAATGAAGAACTCCTTGAACTTGAAGTTGACGTATTGGTCCCTGCCGCGAAGGAAGATCAAATAACAGGCCGGAATGCTCACGCGGTCAAGGCAAAAGTAATCGTAGAGGGAGCAAATGGACCCACTGCAGCGAAAGCAGATCCTATCCTTGATAGCAAGGGTATCATGGTCGTCCCTGATATACTGGCGAACTCGGGCGGTGTGACAGTAAGCTATTTCGAGTGGGTCCAGGATCGACAAGGATACTTCTGGACGCTGGACAGGGTCAACAGGCGTCTTGAGAGAATGATGCATGATGCATTCAACAACGTCTTCAATACTGCGGAAAAATACAAGGTTTCGATGCGGCTGGGAGCGTACATACTCGCTATAGACAAGGTCGCCAAGACTCTTAAAGTCCGCGGAATCTATGCATAATGAGATTTGTTCTTGCCCTGGGACTGATAAGCTACTTCATAGACGGTTCCTGTGCAATTGCCAGCTCCAGTAAGCCGACTAATTATGAGGTGATCGGAGCTCAAATAGATTCTCTTGCAAAAACCTTGGTGACCCTTCTCGGAGAAAACCGAATCAAGGAGTTGACCTTCGATACCGAGAGTCATTCGATCGATCTATTTGCACGGCAGAGGATAATTGAGCAGCTATTGAATCGGAAATTCAGACTGCTGGTAGGCGCAGGGAAGCCTGCGCAACTTACGGTCAGAGTCCCGTTAATTCAGGTGTTCTATTCGACACCAATTGCTTCACATATTTTCGGATCATCGGACGTTGTGCGTAAGATACGTTCCTCTTACGCGGTCCAACTAGCAGACAGTGGGCAAGTGAGGTTCGCTAATACATTCTCTTATGTCTTTGAGGACACCGTTAAGGAGAGCCAGATTCCATCTTTGGAGGTTGGAGTGTATGGCTTTTTGCACGGCAAGCTCGACTCCGGTAGTCTTCTGAACGACGTGGTTCAGCCGATCCTGTTTATCGGCTCTGCCGCGGTTATAGTCTATCTTTTCTTTACAATTAGAGGTTCTTGAATGAAGACAAATCTCCGCTTCTTACTGATGCTTATGCTCCCTTTGATGTCATTCCTGCTCGGTGCCTGTTCCTCGAGCCAGGAAATTATCATCCAGGGCGCTGAAGCGACCTTCCATAAGGGATTGCGACTCTTGGAGAAGCGGTCATACCTTGATGCCAGGAGTGAGCTGGACATAGTGGTCAAGCAATATCCCGCAAGTGCCTATGCCGATAGCGCGCAATTTTATCTTGCCCAGACATACTATGAAACTCACGAGTATATTACCGCGGCATTCGAATTCGGAAACGTATTTCGCAATTATCCCTCATCCAGACTCGCCCCCGACGCTCGGTTCAAGATAGCTATGTGCTATGCTGCTCAATCACCGAGACCACAGCTCGACCAGGAAGACACTCGCAAAGCTATCGAATCGTTTCAGAATTTCATCGATTATTACCCGGGCAGCCCTCTCGTGAGCAACGCTGAAAAAGAGATAACCAAATTGAGAAACAAGCTTGCTAAGAAAGATTTTGAGATAGCTAAGTTGTACAATACGCTTGGCTATTATAGGGCTGCAATAGTCTACTATGATGTAATACTCGAAAAGTATCACGATTCTGACGTTGCGGATCTCGCAGCTCTTGGGAAGGTAAAAGCCCTGCTGGAGCGTCATAGAAATGTGGAAGCCAAGGCTGCGCTGGTGAAGTTTTACGCATCGTATCCTGACTCTCCTGCCAAAGCCGAAGCTAATAAGCTGGCGAGATCATTGAACCTGGACATAAACAAACTTTCAAACGTGAACTGACGAGAGATTCTCTAGGAACGGAATGACACCTTGAGCACCGGTCAAGTCGAGAAAGTTGAAAAACACGTCCGCGAATCCCACGTGGAGATGGTCGAGTTGGTTTTGCCGAACGATACAAACCAGTTGGGAAACTTGCTTGGTGGACGCCTGATGCATTGGATTGATATCGCAGCAGCGATGGCGGCCACCAGACATTCAAATCATGTTTGCGTTACAGCGGCTGTAGATGAAATCAGTTTCTTTCAACCTATTAAGCTAGGTGAACTAGTAATTCTCAAAGCGAGCGTAAATAGGGTGTTTAATACTTCCATGGAGGTAGGCGTTAAGGTCTTTTCCGAGAAGCCGTTGACAGGTGAAAGGACGCACTCGAATTCTGCTTTTCTGACTTTTGTAAGTATTGATAAAGAAGGCAGGCCCGTTAAGTCCGTTGCGATTGTTCCTGATACCTCTGATGAAGTGAGACGTTTTGAGCAGGCTCTTTTCAGGAGAGAGCAGAGATTAAAACACAGGGCAGAATCCAAAAGGATTTGGTCCAAGGATAAAGAAGAATAGGGGCGACATACGACTCGATGGATGGCACAGATGGTATAAGAAGGAGCCAGGTAATAAGATGCCTTATTATCGAACTCGCCTTCTTGGCAAATATTTCCAAGCTTTGTCAGGCCCAAGTATATAATCCGATATTCAGATCCGAAGAGCTTCAGCCGATAATTGCGCCTCTTGGAAAAATGGTCGAAGGCGATTTTTTTGGGGGGCCGAGTATTGCGGCGATTTCCGAATCGCAAAAGGCAATCTACTTCTTTTCACCAGACTCTCAGGACCAATTGGTCCTCGCAAATGTGGTCAGCCTCCCTGATACGCCAGTAGCAATTGCCAAAGGAAAGCCCATCGTCATAGATACGACAGGACATTTGATCGGGCAGCTCTCGAGGTTAGCAGTTTTGATGAGACACCATCGCGTTCTCCTTGTAAGTTTTGATAGCGACGGCAGACCCGTTCTGTCCGAGGAAACTAGGACCGACCCTTTCAGTACCGATATCGAAGCAGGAGACCTCGAAGCGGACGGCAAGCTTGACATCGTGACTTTTGGAAAGTTTTCACTGGGTGTATCTATCTCAAGTAACCTCGGCGGGAAATTTCAAGTGGCGCATCCAGCGCAGGGTCCTCTCGGCGGTACTCCTTTCAGCGATCTGAAACTAGCAGATTTCAACGGTGATCTTGTCCCCGACATTGCCGCACTTGATTGGGTAAACCACAAGCTGATGATTTTTTACGGTCGTGGCGATGGTACTTTTGCACAGCCGGTAGTCCTCCCTCTTAGAGCGGAGCCCTCGACGCTGTCGGTCGCCGATCTTAATGGTAACGGCTATCCTGACATAGTAGTCGGATATGCTAGGATTTCAAAGATAGATGTCTATAGCGGCGACGGTTTCGGTCGCTTCTTCCTGAAGCAGACAATCGAAACTGACGGCCCAGTCTCCGACTTTGCTGTGGCTGATTTCACAGGGGATGGAACGATGGATATCGCCGCATTGAGCAGGGTTACTGGAGAGATCACAATTCTTTATTATGATCCTATGACAAAGACTTTCAAATACGGCGGCGCTTTCGGAGTGGGGGACAAGTTCGACGACATCATCCCGTTCTATTTTCAGAACCACCTGAGAGCGGATCTTGTGGCGTCCAGCCCGATTGAAAAGTCCTTGAAAATTTTTGAGACCCCTGCGATCCTTTCGACTAACCAAGACGTATTGCTCCCGGTGAGCGCGGGCTCCCAGTTCCTGGCGGTCTCAAACAACGATACCTCCAACTGTTTGCTCGTCGCTGACAAACGTGGAGGAATTAACTGGGAAACTTTCGATGGATCCTCTCCTTTGAACGTTACCAATGCCATCAGACTCAAGTCAAAAGGAACCCCGTCCGCGGTCAAAGTCATTTCACGAACGGAATCTCAATTTCTCTTCTCGTATGGTAACGCCGACGTATTAAGCGTATACGATTTTCCGGGCCAGAAGGGACAGGTGAGAGAGTTGCGAGCTGGTACGGAATTCCCTCCATTCACAATCAATGGCGGGTTTAGGGGCGACTCTTTAGTACTGGCTGCTGCATACAGAGTCAGTCCAGACAACCATGTCGAGATCGCTTGTTTTGGGAAAGTGGCAGGACAGGCAGATTTTATTGAAAAAGACTTTTCAGCTGACGAAAAAGATGACTACTTAACGTCATGGCTCACCGTTAATCCAACTCTTTCTTTCCTCAGGGTGTGGAAGTCTGGAAAAGACTCTTTGACCTATGCGTGTACGAACCTGTCGAAACAAAAGACCGTAAAGCTTTTGCTTCATGGCTCGGATGCAAGTTTTCAGGACGGGACTTTGCCCGGTTTCCCAATTCTCGCAGTCCAGGGAGAAGACACTCTCTCAATCTACCAGACCACGCTGATAGATTCATCGATGCTTCTTTTTAAACAGGTCAGCTCTATGCCGATGGGCAGAACGGATTTTAATAGCGTGTCGATGGCTTCAGCAGATTCCACGAGTTATCTTGCATACTACAATCACACTTTGGGAGCCGCGTTCCTTTATTATGTTCTGCAGGATCAGCCCCGCTTCATTCGAGCGTGGACCATGGCATCGCGGCCGACTGACATAGTTATCTCCCCATCGAACCGAGAGATCTACTTCCTGAATGAAGGAGAATCTTATGTTTCGCTGCAATACTTTTAATAAGATTGCTGTGACTTTCTCCTCAATCATGGTCGCGCTTTCGACTTCCACCGCTCTTAGTACCGATGTACACCGGGGAAGGAGCGAGGTCTTCAGGACATACAACACCGCTGCTTACAACAAATGTGGCTTCCACATAATTGTTCATTACATCAACCGACCGAATTCGAGTCAGACCCTGAAAGCGATCTTGCAAACCAGGCCGACCAGTGATACCAGTATAGTTAGTCCATCCGGCGAGTTTAGGATTTTTTTCGACACGACCGGTGTTAACGAGCCTGCGCTTTTCGAAACAAATGGACAACAGATACCTCATAGTGCTTTTGCCTTCGCCGATTCCGCCGCGAAAATCGCAGACCACGTCTATGAGGTCGAAGTGGATTCGATGGGCTTTCCGCCTGCGCCAGGCACTGACAGTGCAGCGGGGGCCGGGCAATATTACATTTACATCCAGAGTCTTCCCACTGGCGAATACGGTGAAACTGACGCGGACTATTCGCATCCAATAATAGAAAGAACAAACCCGACATATAGGGCCTGGACTGTAATCAGGAATGAGTTTCAATCCACTTACACGAAAGGCGTCGCTGCTATGAAGGTAACGATTGCCCACGAGTACAATCACGGAATCCAACTGGGTAACTATGGTTTGTGGCCCAACGACTTGTGGTTCTACGAGCTGACCTCAACCTGGATGGAGCAAGTCGTTTATCCTCAAGTTAAGGACTACTATCAATATCTCCCCGTGTTTTATGAGAATGTAAGTCTGCCTTTTAATGAATACGATCCGTACTCGTATGCGGGGTATGAAAGGTGTGTGTTTGGTATATTCGTTCAGCATGAGTATCCTGATGTGGACGTTATGAAGCTCATCTGGCAAAATATGTCCCACGAACCTGTCCTGCCGGCTACCCAGGACGCATTCAGGTCGATCGGTGTCAATCCTGCTTATGCTTTTCAGCTCTTTACGGAGTGGAACTACCTCACCGGTTACCGGGCTCCGCTCGCCTCCCAATACGGATATACGACTTATCCGCTGGCAGCCGCATATCCTCTCGCGAGAATTGCAGGAGAGGGAAACCTGTCGGCTACAGGCGTGGATTTCTATGAGAGTGCACTCCCATTGTCTGAGCATTTTTATCAGGTAAACGACGGCCCTGACACTATCGGCATTGCGGTTGTGAACACCGACTTCTCGTCTGCTGAAGCTGGGGACACGCTCAATTCTCAGTATGGTGTTGGAATATCGACGAATGCCACAAATTGCATGAAGCAACTGTCGGGTGGCTACTGTATGTTTCTTGACGTACCATCTTATACAAATTGGGCTATGGTGCCGTTTATATTCGGAGACGCCCTATCGCCGACCAACAATGTGCCGTTCCCGCAGCCGTTCAATCCCGATGGCGGGACTCTGAGAATCCCGTATCCTTTTCATGACGCGGTCGGAGCAACTCTTTTGGTTTATGGCATTTCAGGTCAACTAGTTGACAAGCAGTCGGGTGATAATTATGTGCAAGTCTATTTAAGGGGGAAGTACTTTGTATGGAATGGAAGAAGCTCTACTGGAAAAGCAGTAAGTACGGGTGTTTACATTTATGTTTTATCTGATGGCTCAAATTCGATTGTCGGCAAGATAGCAGTGGTGAAGAACTAATGCGTATAATGGCTAATGGGCTTAAGAAGGTATTCAACCGGAGAACTGTATTCAAAGATATATCATTTGAAGTTCGTTCCGGTCAAATTCTTTCGATTACCGGTCCCAACGGCAGCGGAAAATCGACCGCTTCAAAGATTTTATGCGGTGTGCTCACACCGACGTCAGGCACGGTTACGCTCGAAAACAGCAATGGCGTGATTGATCGTGATAACATCCACAAGCACATCGGCTTTGTCGCTCCATACTTGGAGTTGTACGGCGAATTCACGGCACTGGAAAACTTGAAGATCGAATCAAAAGCCAGAAGATTATCTCGCTCGCAAGAGGAGAATGCCCTTGAAATTCTTAATCAAGTCGGTTTGTTTAATAGAAGGAACGACGAGGTGAAGGGTTTTTCCTCCGGCATGAAGCAGAGATTGAAGTACGCCGCCGCAATCGTTCATGACCCGGACGTGCTGGTGCTCGACGAGCCAACTGCGAACCTTGACGTGGCGGGATCGGAAATGGTGTTTAAGTTGATCGAAGTATTTCGCAGGGACAAAGTAGTTGTGTTAGCGACAAACGATAAGGACGAGGCTGCGCTTGGGGATGTGAAAGTTGAGCTAACGAAGAGCCTTGGATCCAGCAATGGAAGACAGTAACAGAAAGAACGAAGGGACGCAAATAAGCAAGGTTAAGCTCACGCTACCCGTGCAAGGGATGACGTGCGCTAGCTGTGTACTGAGGGTGGAAAAAGCTCTAAGGGGAGTTGATGGAGTAGATGAAGCCGTCGTCAATCTAGCCACGGAATCTGCAACTGTAGAAGTTGAAGCGGATAAAGTTGACCTTGATACGCTGAAGGCAGCTGTTGCGGACGCAGGCTACAAGATCATCGATCCCGGTGAAGAGATGGATGCCTTGAGCGCCGGTGCCGATGCCAGGGTAAAGGAGTATAAAAAGCTCTGGAAAAAATTCATGATCGGTTCTGTTCTCACGGCTGCTGTCGTGATCGGAAGCATGCCTGCAGTGTTTCCTCCCTTGCTCAGCATTCCAATCGAGGTCCGGAACATTTCTCTTTTCGTCCTGACCTTGCCGATAGTCGTATATGTGAGTGACCGTTTCTTTCTCGGATTTTGGAAAGCCCTTTCTCATTTCACGGCAGACATGAATACTCTTGTGGCTGTAGGTTCCTCCTCTGCTTTCATTTACAGTGCTGTCGGGACTTTCTGGCCAGATTTACTCTCGTCGGCAGGACAACCAGCGAACGTCTATTTTGACACATCCGCCGTAATCATAACGTTAATATTGCTGGGGAAGATTCTCGAAGCTCGTGCAAAGTGGAAATCGTCGGAGGCCGTGAGAAAGCTCATGTCCCTGCAGCCGTCCACTGCTCATCTCTTGTTAGACGGCAAGTTATTCGATGTACCACTCCGCATCATCCAGGTGGGCAGCGTTGTGACAGTCAAACCTGGAGAGCGAATTCCGGTGGACGGAAAAATTATAGATGGGTTTTCAACCGTCGATGAGTCCATGCTGACAGGTGAGAGTGTGCCTGTCGAGCGTACCATAGGTGCCGATGTGTTGGGTGGGACAGTGTGCCTTGATGGTGCAATCACAGTCAGAGCGGAGAAAGTCGGCAAAGAAAGCTTTGTAAGCCGGATCGCAGGCTTGGTTGAAGAAGCCCAGTCCTCTAAACCGCCGGTGCAGAGGATTGCCGACAAGATTGCATCCATATTCGTTCCAATCGTCTTTATCGCCGCTCTCATATCGGCTGCGGCATGGGCAGTCTTCGGACCAGCGCCAGTCCTGACTCATTCTCTGATGGCATTCGTCGCAGTACTTATAATAGCCTGTCCTTGCGCACTCGGACTAGCAACACCGACAGCCATAATGGTCGGCACGGGTCGAGGGGCGGAGTTGGGAATCCTGATCAGAAATAGCGAGGCTCTGGAAGGTGCCCGCAAGTTGACGAGCGTTGTTTTCGACAAGACAGGCACTGTCACAGTTGGTCAAATGCGGGTTGTTTCTACAACTCTTGCTGAAGGGAGTAACGAGAGCTATCTGATTTCCATTGCTGCTGCTGCGGAATACCGATCTGAGCATCCAATTGCAAAGGCTGTAGTTGATGAAGCGACGAGAAGAGGTCTGCCCATTCCCGTATCAACATCGGATTTCAAAAGCTTCACAGGAGACGGTGTCGAAGCGGTTATCAGCATTGCGGATAACGTTAATCCTCGAAGAGTACGCGTTGGCAAACCGGCATTCGTGTCCAACACGGATACACCCGATTTCCCTGCGAAGTTTGCAGACGCAGTTTCTCTGAAAGCGACAGAGCTCGCAGCGACAATACTGTTTGTATCAATCGATTTCAAGATCATCGGAGCAATTCTTGTCGGCGACTCCGTGCGTGAAGACGCCGCTGAAGCAATTAAAGAAATTTCTAAACAGCACGTTAAGGTCCATCTCCTTACCGGGGATGGCGAGAATTCTGCCAAAAAAGTCGCGAAGCAGCTCGACATCGATAGCGTCTTCGCAAACGTCCGTCCGGAGGGAAAATACAAAGTGATCAAACAATTGCAGGACAAGGGAGAGGTCGTGGGTTTCGTGGGGGATGGTATCAACGACGCCCCGGCCCTCGGTCAGGCGGATCTGGGGATTGCGATGGCCACAGGAACTGACATCGCAATGGAAGCTGCCGACATCACGCTCGTGAGAAATGAACTTCGCCTGGTGCCGATGTCGATCAATCTCTCTAAGGCAACTTTAAGGGTAATAAAGCAGAACCTCTTCTGGGCATTCTTTTACAATATCATCCTGATACCGCTTGCAGCAGGCGCATTATATCCGTTGACGGGGTGGCAGTTGAACCCGATGATTGCATCGCTTGCTATGGCGCTGAGTTCGGTAAGCGTTGTGAGTAATTCGCTCAGGTTGAAACGAGTCAGCATTAATTCAAGAAAATCAGTTTAAGAAAGCGTGAAATGTTCAACGTTGGAATTAAGAAAACTTCTCTGACCGTTGAGGGGATGACGTGTCACAATTGCGAGATGACAGTAGAAAAAGCTGTACTGGAAGTGCCCGGAGTTAAATCGGTGAAAGCGGACCATGACTCGGGAAAGGTTGAAGTCCAATACATAGGGGAACTGGATCTATCAATTGTAAAAAGGAAAATCCAGAGCTCAGGGTACAAAACTACTTAGACGGCTTGGGCACTTTCATCGACCCCATTAACACGCCGTGTCGCTTCAGACAAGGTGGATGTCAGTAGCTTCTTGACTCGATTTTCGAGAAGTGAAATTCCTGCCTGTCAATATCATGCGCATCTAAAAGCGAAAAAGGGACTTGACCGTGAGTCCAAGTCCCTTCTCGATAAACATAAAGCTTGGTTATGATTCGCTATCTCTTCAGGATCCCTCGAGCCCTTTTGCCAGATCGGAGCGCCGCCTTCTCCATGTTATTATGAATCCGATTACCATCACGACCACGCCCCCCCACACCAGGTTTATGAACGGCTTAATCGTGGCCTCAATGACAAGGACCTGCTGATTGCTCTCGGGCATGTCAGACTTTGTCAAGAGTGAATGATCTGCCGATTTTTTCGACGGAAGGTATGCAAGTGTAATCTCTGCTGCCTTCGTTTTGTTGTCGACCTTCACATCCATAACGGTGAATTGATCTCCAGATTTTGTTTGTACAGTATTCAGCTTGTTCTGTCCATCAGGTTCGATGTAATTTGTAGGTGAAATGGTCTCTGTCTTTCCGGAGGAACTGGTTAATTCGATCAGGGAGCTGAGACGAAACGATTCTCCGCTCATCATCGCCGCTCTTTGATCGGCGGGCACTTCGAATCCCTTGAAAGTGAAAGTGTATCTGCCGTACTTCACCGGCCGATTTAGTTGAAGTGGTATATCGATCCCGTATTCATTCGTTTGGAATCCATTGCCTGAGGAAGCAGATTCCATTCCTTGTGGTGAAAGGTAGAGATCCTGCGTAAGCATATGTCTACCAATGAATGCCATCAACGCAGGGTGGGTAAGGATATCGTAATTAACGAGACTGAAAATGTAGGGATGGCGCATAATTGCGCCGCCGTTGTATGCACTAGGGTACATGACGAGTGGTGCAACAAATTTGCTATTGCCGCTCTGGACCACGACGTTATAAGCTGTCCTTCCGTTGTTGACTTCGGATGTGCCAACGTACGTCAGCTTGTACCCGAGAGCTTTTGCAGGTTGCCCCTGTGGAAGCGCCAGAGTGACGTGTCTGTCATAGTGAGTTGAGGCAATTATCCCGATGAATAGAAGTGCGATTCCTACATGCGCAACTGATGCACCCATGAACCGCGGGTTTCCTTTTGCGATCTTGTATGCTATCTGCAGATTAACAAACAAGGCAAACGCGCTCGCTATAAAAAACGCCACCATTGCGATGCTATGCATCCCCGCAAATATTACAAGGACTGTCAGAATTACTGAAGCAGTAAATGGCAACTGCAAAGTCTTGAGCAGGGATTGGTGATTTGTTTTTTTCCACCAAAAGAGCTGCCCGAGACCAATCATTGCAGCCATGAAGATGGCAAGAGGTAGATTGGTTTTGATGTAATAGCTCGGGTCGATGGCGCTGGCCTTGCCTTTCAGAAAGTTCGTGATTAGTGGGGCACTCGTGCCGACCAGAGTAAATCCGGCAACTATTGCAAGTGAAGCCGCGCCCAGGAAAAGTGCAAATTCTCGCGAGGTCAGTGTGTAATTGATTTTTTCCTTCGGAATATCCTTCACTCTGTAGATGTAAAGTCCGAACCCGAGAACGGCGAAAAATACGATGAGGATCACCAGGTAAACATATACCCACATGCCGGGTGTTTCGAAACTATGCACCGACGTGTCACCAAGAACCCCACTTCTCGTTAGAAATGTACTGTACAATACGAGCAAGAAAGGCATCATGCCCATGATGAAGTTGGCACGCTTGAATCCGCCGGTTCGTCTCTGAACAAGCAAAGTATGAACAGACGCAACAACAATAAGCCATGGAATGAATGAGGAGTTCTCGACCGGATCCCATCCCCAGAACCCTCCCCATCCCAACGTTTCATATGCCCAGAAACCACCAAGGGTGATACCGAATCCGAGTACTGCAGAAGTAAAGAGGGTCCATGGTACTGCAACATTCGTCCAGCTCTTGTACTCTTTTCGCAAGAGACCTGAAAACGCGTGAGCGAAAGGAACCGCTGTTGATGCAAATCCCAGAAACAGGATCGGCGGATGAATTACTATCCAGAGGTTTTCTAGTAGCGGGTTAAGTCCTCTCCCGTCAGTTGGGATGAAACCGGCATGAACCGACTGCGGCCATGTCTGCCATACTTCTTCGAACGGACTCTTGAGTATAGCAACAAGCACAAGGAAAGTAGCGATCGCCGAATATATTCCCATCACCGACGATTCGTAGTGGTGTTTCCTCGAATACACCATCAGAATAAGACCGATTATGGAAGTGTAAAGGGCCCAAAGGAGGAAACTCCCTTGTTGTCCTACGTAGAATGTCGAGATGAGCAATGGGGGGTGGAGTTCGTAAGAACTATAGCTCCAAACGTATGTGTACTGAAGCTGGTGCGTCAAGAGCAAGTCCATAAACAAACCTGCTGTCAAAATAACTGATACCGCACCAACGTGATACCCAATTCGGGCGATCTTTATGGCTTTATCGTTTTCGTTTTTGCCGGGATTGTCCGTTCCATTGTTGTAGAAAAAACTATATGTATATGCAATCGTGGCAGTCAGCATACCGCTGAATGCCGCGAACACGAGAAAGCGGCCAAGCATATGTCTACCTCAGTTTAGTTAATGCTGCTACTAGTAGTAGTTTCTGCTGAAGCTTGAGGTCCCGTTTTGGACTGGTATTTAGATGGGCATTTGGTGAGAACATCGCTGGCCTGGAAAACCCCATCTTCGTATCGTCCCTTTGCCACGATGTCAGGTGCTTCTTCAAAATTGTTCGGCTTTGCACCCTGGAGCACAACCGGCATGATGGCCTTCTTGTCGTCCATCATGTAAAAGTGGAATGTATTTGTCTTTGGATCGTAGAAGCTATTCATGCTCTTGACCCACGAACCCTTCACCTGAACAACTCGGTGGGTTTGTTCTGCGGTGGTTGCAGATACATAGGCAATATTGTTTTGCATGAATGAAATTGCCCCGAAAATTACGAAGGCAAGGATAACGAGCCCTGCCACTATGTACTTACCTTTCATTTTGTCACTTCCTCTTTGTCGGCTTCGGCGTTTTCATAAAGTTTGCTTACCTTCTTATCTAAACGAAATAGATACACAAAAATTCCCAACCAAATCACCAAAACGATAATCAAGACGACATAAAGCGAGTTGTTGCTGAGAAAATCATAAAAAGACATTAGGCACTCTCCGCATGTTTATGGTATGTGACAGTCGCAATTCTTGTCCTTAGCTGGAAGAGCCAGAGGTAAAGTCCGGTAAAGCCGATTAATGACGCGAAGAATACATATTTCATGTTCGTGCCCATATACATTTTTCCGCTTGTGTTCAAAATCGGTGCTACAGACCCTGCGCCACCGGGATGTAGGCTAAAAGTTATTCTAGGCATAATGAAAATAAAGAAAGGCACGGTAACGAAAGCCACAATCGAATATACCGCTGAAAGGGAAGCACGCCGCTCTTCAATTTCGAGAGCGCTGCGAAGTGAAAAGTAAGCGCCGTATATGAGTAGAAGGACAAAGATAGAGGTCTCCCTTGGATCCCAGTTCCAGAAACTCCCCCAATTAAATCTCGCCCAAATTGAGCCGGTAATTGTCGCAAGGATGCAGAAGACGAAGCCGAGTTCAGCAGCCGACGCGGATTTGATGTCATTCATTATGTCGCGCTTACGCAGATACGCAATCCCATACCACATCGACATTAGAAAAGCGAGGACTGCGACCCATGACATAGGAACATGAAAGAATAAGATTCGGGCTCGGTCACCAAGTCCTGGGATATATCCGATCGGTATCGTCACGCCTAGCGTCACGACAGCAGCGATCCAGACACCCACGAGCAGTTTCATCCATCTAGCCATCTTCTAGTCTCTCCAAACAAAATCAAAAAGTACTATGGAAACAGTAGTAACTACCACGCAGTAGGATATCAATATCTTAAAGTCCGCCAAAGCTTCCCCTATCGCTGCGCCATCAACTGATAAACGTGTGGCATCAATCACGCTCACCAGTAACGGCAATAAAATTGGGAACGAAAGGACTGGGTAGAGAGTTCCCTTAGAATTAGCCTTCGAAATAATAGCCGCGATGAAAGTTGAAGCTGATGCAAGCCCAAAGCTTCCTAGCAGCATTGTGAAAAAGAAGATTAACGGGCTTTGAACTATGAAAGAGGGGACCGTGAGTATGTAGGCAAATACGATCAGCACGTTCAAGACATAGATAAGCAGGGAATTGAAAGCAAGTTTCCCAAGGAGTACAGAGGATGGCTTCACCCACAGCTGCAAAGTCATCGACGTTCCTCGCTCTTCTTCAGCGACGAAAGATCGTGAAAGTCCGCTCATAGCGGCGAAGAAGATGATTATCCACAAAATTCCGGCAGAGAGCGTCGGCGAGACGCTTTCTCCTGCAGTCGAGAAAAGGATGATAGAGAGGGTGACAACAACGAACATCAAAAGCGAATTCAGAGCATAGCGTGTCCGCAACTCGCTGTTCAAATCTTTACTAAATACTGCCGAGGCACCTTTCACGGGGCAAAAGATAGCCCACACGAGTCTCAACTTCAAGGAAGCAACGGGTGCCTGAAAACTGACATTTTTGAAGCATTCAGCTTGTTCGCCTCGCACGAAGCTGTTAAATTACATTTTCTCGGAGAGGTGCGAGAGAGGTTGAATCGGGCGGTCTCGAAAACCGTTATGGTGCTTTGCGCCATCGAGGGTTCGAATCCCTCCCTCTCCGCCCCCTTCTTTGATTTTCAATCTGTAGTGGAGAGGTGCAGGAGTGGCTTAACTGGCACGCCTGGAGAGCGTGTGTGCAGGAGACTGTACCGTGGGTTCGAATCCCACCCTCTCCGCAGTCGGTTTCCTAAATTGGTGGAAACATTTGTAGAGCTTATGCTCTAAGGGGTTGGGAAATTAATCCATTGTGTTTGATAGTGAGAATCCAAAGTGATCTACTAAGGGTTCTGCCTCAAAAATGAGAAATCGTCTTCGAGGAATCCCCTCGGGAGAATCCCGGAGTGACCGCCATTTGCAACTAGTGGACTCTGAATTACTTCGCTTGGTGGGTCGTTCAGGTTTTCGGGAAGACTTCAAAAGAAGTATTTTACGATGCACGCCACGCGTTGGAGAAGTATTGTACTAAAGGCGGGTGCCGGACACGGCGGTACCCGAATAGGCAGCTAAGTTTCGTAATCTCTCCACTTTTGATATATCCATGGGCGGCACATCACACAGATGAACCTCTTCGCCGAAGAACGACAGGAAGTCTTCCTGTTGTTCGTGATTGGTCGCCAAAAACATAACGGTGTGGAGGCCGAATTCGCTTGCAAATGCCTCTGCACTTTTCATTCTCGATTTCCTTCCGATGCTTCCGGTTTCGCCGGGATCTAAAACCAGGTGGACTGCTCCAGCATCGAACCATCTCGTCGCAGAATTTACGAGACGATTGATGGCCCCTTGCATGATTGCGGCAACATCAAAGTCCTCAATCTGAAAAAAGACATCCAGATCTCTCTCGTCTGCCAGTCTCACGATTTCATTCGGCCTCACCTCGTGACTGATTGTGTCGTTGCGCACTCGAACTGCATTCAACCCAGAAATGTCAATTGGGGGAATGTCTAATGACCGCCAATAGAAAAAAAGGGAAGTAAGTTATTGTCTCTTAGAGGAGAAGGCGGTTGGTAAACCGAGAAGAAAGATTTAAACGACAGTAAGAAAAGGGTTTGGAGGAAGCATGGGACTAAAGATAGGATTTACAGATAAGGAGGTAACGCCGTGGGGTGGTATGGTGTTAATGAAGCGAGTGATAGAATGAAGCAAGATAAACGAGGCGATGTTAGATGCGGGACTTCCAGCAGAGCAATCGAATCGAGGATATGATCCGATACAGTTGATTAATAATTTTTGGGTAAGCATTTGGGGTGGAGGCAATCGTTTTGAGCATCTGGAGGTGACACACCAAGATAAAGTAGAACAGAACATCTTCGGATGGGAAAAGATGGCAGGACATAAAGCGTTTCAGAGGTACTTCAAGAAGTTCACAGAGGGTATAAACAATGGGGTGTTCAGGAATATTTTTGAGTGGTTTTTCTGTCAGATAAAGTTTGATAGATATACACTGGACCTGGACCCGATGGTGATGACACGATATGGAGAACAGGAAGGAGCGAAGCGGGGATACAATCCGAAGAAGCGTGGTGGATTATCACATCATCCGTTAATGGCATTCGTAGCAGAACTAAGGATGGTGGTAAACATTTGGCGATGCTGTCCCAGATTCCGTTGAAATTGGTAGATAAGAAAAAAGCCCAAGGCGAAGTAAATTCTGAGAATAACAACTCGTATTCATTAAACTCAGAAAGGTACAAGCGCCATGGGCAAGAAGAAG
>JAJYIT010000011.1 GCA_021789975.1 Bacteroidota bacterium | reverse complement strand
CACGACAGGAAGGTTGGGAGCTGCTCAGTTTGTCGGACTCTGTACCATCCATGCCGACAAATCTGCGACAGATACTTCCGACGATCCTAACGAGCCAAGTACGACCGCATACATCAGTTCGGACGATGCATTTAACCAGAGCAACAGCATCAGTCAGTTTAACGGATCGATAATGCAAACCGAATACCAGATGATGTCGCTCGGCCAAAACGTCGGGTGGATCAACGGAGCGGTAAGCTGGTCGGGAGAACGCATGGCAGACAAAGTCGGAGTTTTCGGTGATCCATCATTCGGCACCACAGGCGGTATGTCTGCCGCGCAAGGATACGGTCCTTACAATCTTCAACCCGGCCAGAGCTTCCACGTTGTCATGGCTGAAGGGGCTGCCGGTCTTAGCCGCGAAGCTTGCATTAGGGTCGGCCGGCAATTCAAGTTGGGAACGATAACCCCTGCTCAAAAGGATGATTCGGTCTATACGGGCAGAGATTCACTGTTTCAGACATTCCAGAGGGCGATCGCGAATTACAATTCCGGATACAACATACCACAGCCTCCGTTGCCGCCGTCGACGTTAACGGTTACCTCAGGCGGGAACAGGATCTCGCTTGCATGGTCGCCATCGAGTGGTGGCCCGGCGGTCACATCATACAGAATCTACCGAGCCAAGGGGCTGGTCGACAGCACATACTATATGATATGCCAATGTCCTCCGGGTGCGACGAGTTATGACGACACGAGCGCTCAGCGCGGTATCGACTACTACTACTACATTACTGCCGTCGGGTCTGCGGCAGATAACAATGGTGCAGGTGATACACCAGCTGGCGCTCTTGAGAGCAACAGGTACTATACGCAAACATATGACCCCGCAAGACTGCTGAGGCCGGGCGTCTCGGCACCAGTAAAATGCGTCTTCAATGTTGCCGGTATATCCGTTCCTCCTCCGGTTCACTCGGTTTACACTAATAGCGGCGCGATCTTTACCGTCCGATCCGTTAACCTCAGCGGAAACCCTCCGAATATTTCCGGAGAAATCACATGTGTCGGGACAGGAAACCCTGAAGCAAGCGGTACGCTGGTGAGGTCAAGCGCAGTCGGCGATAGCCTTATCAGCTTCTCGACAACTCAGAGCAGCAATGCCAGCCTCGGCGATGTCATCAGAGTCGTCCCCAATCCGTACAACATCTCCGCGGAGAACAACGTGCTGCGGTACCCGGGCGAACCGAATCAAATCGCTTTCCTGAACATACCGCCGGTTTGCACCATCAAAATATACACGGAGCTGGGACAGACGATAAAAACAATCCAGCATACAAACGGAAGCGGCGATGACTACTGGGACTGCACCACATCGTCGGATCAAATCGTTGTCAGCGGAGTTTATATAGTTGTGTTCCAGACTCCAAAGGGACAGACCGCAATTAAGAAATTCGTAGTTATCAGGTGACCCACATGAAAACAAGAATTGAAATCAAGAATAAGAATCGTCATTTCCACCGGGTGACGTCCTGGAAAATCACGGCTTCCTCTTTGGTCTTGTTGATGCTTTTGGCGGGGAACTCTTTCGGGCAGCAGAAGCTGGCACAATCCGGCTTCGATTTCCTCAATGTAGCAACCGATCCAAGAGCGGAGGCGATAGGGGAAGCAGTGACTTCCCTGGAGGGCGCTTCGACATCTATGTTTTTCAACACGGCCAGCATGGCAAGGCTCCAAAACGACTTATCTCTCTCAGTGGGACAAGTGGACTGGATTGCGGGCATTAGACATTTCTACGGGAGCGTCGCAATCAAGCCGTTCGGCGGTGAATACGGCGTCATCGGCTTGAATTTCAGGTCTGTCAACTACGGCTCCCTGGATGAAACGATAATCGCCAACAATGCTGACGGCTATCTTGACATAGGATCATTCAGCCCAACTGCTTACTCCTTCGGGATAGGATACGCGAAGGCAATCAGCGACAAATTCGCCGTCGGTGGCGATATAAACTACGTCAACCAGAATCTGGGATCGAGCATCACAAACATCAACACCGATGGGAGCTACACTACCTCCACGTCAAAGCTAAACGTCATCTCATTCGATTTCGGTATGATATACAATACCGGGTTCAAGAGTCTGGCATTCGGAATGGATATTAGAAACTTCTCCCGCCAGCTCAAGTATGTGTCGGAGAGCTTCGATCTTCCGCTGATATTCAATCTTGGAGTATCAATGAATGTGCTCGACATGTGGAACATCGACAGCAGGAGCCAGTCATTAATAATTACTGCTGGCGCGACGCATCCCAGAGACTACCCGGAGCAAGTCAATGTAGGCGCAGAGTACACATTCATGCAAATGATTTCCCTTCGGGGAGGTTACATGTTCAATAATGATGTATACGGTGTAGCGGCCGGAGTTGGGTTACACAAAGACATCGGCGGAATAAATCTGGGCATCGATTATTCATGGACGCCGTTCACCGGCGGGTTTTCAGATGTGCAAAGACTCTCATTCGAAGTTGCTTATTGAGGTGAAAGATAATGAAAAAGATTTTCATAGCATCGCCAGTAGTGATCATAGTTATCGCCGGGTTGTTGAGCCTGAGCGGCTGCAGCAAGGTCGACTCACCGAGCCTTTATAATTCGAATCTCGGTAACGGGCCTGCTCCGGTTGTGGACAGTTTGTCTCCTGCAGGCGGCGCACTGGCCGGATTGGACACCATAACAATCTATGGGAAAAACTTCCTCGCGAGCAGAGACAGCAACGGTGTATATTTCCTGATAAACAACAAGCTGGCCGCTTACTACGACAGCAAGCCGGGGGATATTCCCATCCTTAGTTCAACTCCGACTAAACTTGTCATGGTAGCTCCGGCGATATCGGGAGATACAGTCCAGGTTATGGTGTGGACTATGTCATCTACAGACTTCAGCAAGGCCTACAACTACTCGCTGGTCGCGGCAGTTTCGCCCTTCAGCAAGTTAGCAACGGGCGAAAAGGTTTACGGCCTCGCCGTCGGAGCGGACGATTCCCTTTATGCTTCCATATCCAATCTGAATCTGAGCGGAACGAAAGATGAGGGAATATTCGAAATCGGTCCCATTTCCGGAACAAGATCTGCCACTCCGTATGCGCTGCCGACCTCTGGAAACTTAGGCTGGCCAGATTTCAAATTCGGACCGAACGGATATATATATGCCGCGAAAGGCGTAAGAGCGGTTTACAGGCTGGAGCAAGGCAAATCAGGAAGCGTCTGGGCCGCCGTCACAGGCGCTTCTTTCTCGTGCTTGGACTTTGATCAGAACCATAACCTGTGGGTCGGAGGAAACAACCAGTACATCTACAAAATTTCTTCCACAGACTTGCTGGTTGCGAGCGTGACCACCATCTCGAAATATCCCTTCGCCGGCAATGTACGTGCGATTCGATACTTCGACGGCAGCTTATACTTTGCCGCGAATGTCGGGTCCGCGCAGTCTATGGTATTCAAAGCTCCGATCATCAACGATTCGCTCGGGACGCCACAACCCTATTTCGACCTCTCGTCAGATCCAACAGGTGGTACAAATATCTATGCAATTACATTTTCATCAGATGGCGACATGTATGCCGGTGTGGACTCGAGCGATTACTTGATAGTGGTACACCCCGGCGGCGTTTACGAAAGGCCGTATTCGCTTTATGTTGCCAGCAAGGCGTTGAGCTCGCCGTGCAAGTCCTTTACATGGATCGGCACAAATTTGTACGCGAGCACCGCTGCCGGCGAACTCCTCAAGATTGTTGCAAGAAAACAAGGTGCTCCTTATTATGGGGCCCCATAAAATCTAAAACCGGTAACTTTGCTATGGTTTGGGCAAAAGCGATAAAACCCTGGCAAGGTTCAGCCAATGTCAGGAGGTGATGTTGACCCAAGATTAATTTCTTCGTTGACGATTCTGTCGGAAACTTGAGACTTGACAGGGTCACGCTATTTTACCACAAACAGATTACTTAAGGAGGTACAAAATGTTGAGAAGATTAGCATTTCTTCTTGCTTTAGTGATGGTAACGTTCCTGGGTTCGTCAAATGCACAGTGGAAATATGCGAAATTGTTTCCGAATAATACATTCGATCCAACTCCAATAAGCGGAAGCGGAATAAACAATGGCATCACCGTGGATCCTATGGGCAGAATCTGGGTGAATTCATACAGATATGCTGACAGCATCCAGACAAGCGCCGGAACCTACATCCCCACAGAATGCCTTTACTGCTTCAATCCGGACGGTACGCCAGCCTCGTTTTCTCCGATAAAAGTGCTGAAAAGCAAGGACGGCTCGATAGCCGATACCCTTAACTACCCTAGCATGGCTGGCTCTTATAATTATGGGATGGCATCTGGTCCGGACGGGAGTATTTACGACATTAGCTGCAGCGTTTATATCTTCAAGATCGATTACCATGACGGTTCACTGCTGGCTCAGATTCAAAACCCGATTCCTGGCTATACAAGCTCGCTAGCCACTCCTATGGTTGACGCTTCGGACGAGGTGTTCGTTACGACAGTATTACCGACTTCCGGTGTCGGACCTGTGGCAGTTTCCGGCGGCGATCTCTCTTCCGTTCTGATATCGGTTGATACAAGCATGTACGGGGCCTACAGCCGCAACGTATCCGTGACTTCTGATGGAAACGACGTCTGGGTTCACCGCATAAAACTCGGAAGCCTTCATTATCATTCCAACAACGGTACACTTGGACCGTACGTGTTGGATACTAACACGGCGTTCAAAGACCTCGTCATCGAGAGTTCAGCATGGCAGCCGAATACCGGATTGCTCTGGGTCAGTTCTGGAAACGTCACAAGCGGTATGCCGAATCCTCCGTACAGGGGCTATGCCTGGTATGGATTCGATATGACCGACCGGAGCAATCCAGTACTGAAAGACAGCATCCTATGGAATGAAGATACCGGCGTCCCCGGCGACAGCATCAAGAACGATCCGAGACCACGCGGCATCGCTTTCAGCCCCACGGGCGATACGGCATACGTTGGTGCATTCAACGTCTCTGGTCCAGGCGCTATTCAGATGTTTACTTTCGCAGGCAGCAATGCAATCAATGAACTGCCTCCAAGCGTTCCGACACAGTACTCGCTGTCGCAGAACTATCCGAACCCGTTCAACCCGACCACAAAGATTGACTACACTTTGAAGGCGGCCAGCAAGGTTACACTGGCGGTATACGATGTTCTTGGCAGGGAAGTGGCAACGTTGGTCAACGTCTACCAACCGGCAGGACTGCACTCTGTCTCATTTGACGCGAGCAGACTATCGTCCGGTATCTATATTTACACGTTGAAAACATCCAACGGCATCACCATCACGAAGAAGATGGTATTAATGAAGTAACCTCACCCACCGGTTGTGCGGGGGCATGCCTGCCGGCAGGCAGGTTCAACTCCCGCACAACCAGGTGAGCGAGTTCGCACGAAGTCGTGCTCGCACGGTTCATCCCACAGAAGTTCCCGACAATTCGGTCGAATTGTCGGGAGACGGGATTCCGATGTGAACCTACCGGTTGCACATCGACAGGAAATAAGTTTTGTAAAATTTGAGGCAGAAGAACTGCGCCTCGGCCATAGGCTGATGAGCCTTTGGCTCAAGGGGCGCATCCGCTTTAGGCGGAGAGTAGTGTTTACAGGTCTCTTGTTTTAGTTCCGCAGATCCAAAAAGGTCTTACCTACCACCGCTCCTTCCGATTGTCTCTTCAGTCTAACTAAAAGGAGAAGTCGTGCTTAAATTCCTTGTTAAAACTTCCAAAAGAAATCCTCTAGAGAATTCGATTGGAAACGGTTGCAGGGTGAGTTTCTCCACGGAACGCTTTTCATTCACATCAGGAAAAAAAGAAAGTCGACGAGTAACGTCCACTGCAGTGCGGACGACGAGTCTGATCGTTTTCCCGCTCATCGCGGTAGCAGTCGGTCTTGCGTTCCCTCCATTCGCACATTCACAGGCAAAACTGGCACAAACGGGATTCGAGTTTCTTGATGTTGGCACAAGTGCCAGGGCAACCGGCATGGGTGAGGCCTTCGCGACGATAGACGGGTCATCAGAGTCGATGTTTTACAACCCCGCGGGCATTGCTACAATCCCGTCGCTTGTCGATGTAGCTGTAAATCAAATGAACTGGATTGCAGACATAAAATATTTCTCCGGAGTAGCCGCGTTCGCGCCGCTCGCAGGGAAATATGGCGTAGTCGGGGTCAGCTTCACAAGGGTCGACTACGGACAATTCAATTTCACCCAGATCGCCAACAATGAGCAGGGTTACGTCGATCTTCCCGGCTATCCAGCACCGTACGCGTCTGCAATCGGTCTGGCTTATGCGAAACAGTTGTCGGAACAATTCTCGGTCGGAGCACAAGTGAAGTTCGCATATCAAAATCTCGGCAACAGCGAAGTCCCACAATACAACCAGGTTCTCGTCGATTCAGTGCTGACGACTGATACAACGTATGCAGTGAAGAACTACAATCTAAGTGTTCCTGCGTTCGACTTCGGGACAATCTACAGAACGGGCCTGAAGAGCCTTTCGTTCGGCATGTACATAAGTAATTTCTCGCGCGAGCTTACGTACGAGCGCGAGAGCTTCCAGCTGCCGCTGACATTCAGATTCGGGGTCTCGATGAACTTGATGGATCTCATGCCAGGCATGCAGGACTTCAGCTCATTTGTGGTCTCTGTCGACGCCGTCCACCCGCGGTCCTATCCCGAATATTTGAACATCGGCGGCGAGTACACGTTCATGAAGACCATTGTCCTTCGCGCGGGTTACGTAACGCACCAGGATGATTACGGTCTCACGCTGGGAGTGGGGGTGCATAAGTTCGGATTCGCCTTCGACTACTCGTACACTCCGCACACGGTGTGGAACAGCATACACAGGTTGTCGCTAAGGTTCGCAATTTGAGCGCAATTACGCGCATCAAAGTAAAATGATCTATGGGAATTCTGATTGATCCAATGAACGCAAGGCACTCTAAGAAATTCTCTATGACCGAAAATGAAATCGGAGAAGTAGTGAATTATGGAATAAGAAGGGTGGCGAATAATTCATGAATTCCTTCGCGGTCTTCGCGAGCTTTGCAGTTAGAATAAAAGTTGATTTCAGTTTGAAGCGTCAAGCCGCAGAAATCCAGCTCATCTCGTTTGCAAAGAGGAGTTTGAAAATGAAGATTGTTCCGTTGTTAGCATTTGCAGCAATATGCATCTTCGCTAATTCTCTGTATGCCGGTACAACCGGGAAAATTTCCGGCAAGGTGACCGACGCAGAAAATGGTCAGCCGCTGCCGGGTGTCACTGTTATGATTGAGGGAAGTTCGATCGGGACGGCTACGGGCGTCGATGGCACATACGCTATCCTGAATGTTCCACCGGGCAAATACAATGTCATGTTCAGCATGGTCGGGTATGAACGAACTCTCGTCAAGGGAGTGCGTGTCGAGATAGACCTCACATCAGCAGTCGACGCGCAGCTGCGCGCGACTTCCCTCATGGCGAAGGAGGTCGTCATAAACGCCCAACGACCGGTCGTGACGAGGGACGTCTCAAACAGTGTTGTGAATATTCAAACTCAAGCCATCACAACGTTGCCTGTCCAGAGTGTCTCGGATGTTCTTATACTACAGGCTGGGATCCAATCGAGCAGCGCCGGCATCGTGGTACGCGGTGGCGGTGGCTCTCTCGTTGGTGGCAGAAATGACGCCCTTCAAACCGGTGCGAACCAGACCGAGTATCTCGTCGACGGCTTCAACCTCAATGATAATCGCTGGGGTAGTCCGTGGGCAGCCGTCAGTTTGTCGTCGGCAAATGAGATCCAGGTGCAGACCGGCGGGTTCAATGCTGAGTATGGTAATGTCCGATCGGGTATCGTCAACGTCGTTACTAAGGACGGTGGTCGGAGTCGTTATAGCGCCAATGTGAATGTCGACTACGGACCGCCGCAACAGAAGCATTTTGGTCTGTCCCCCTATGACCAGACTTCTTATTTCAACCGTCCGTACACCGATCCCGCTGTCTCCTGGACAGGAACCAACAATGGTGCATGGGATACCTACACTCAGGAAAGTTACCCGACCTTTCAGGGCTGGGATGCGATTGCACAGAGGCTTCTACAGAGCGGAGATCCGACTCAGGCGCTCACTCCCACAGCTGCACAGCGTCTGTGGCAGTGGCAGAGACGACGGGCAGGCGACATCAGTCAGCCGGATTATACAATAGATGCGGGTTTCGGCGGACCGGTGCCAATGATCGGAGGGTCGCTCGGCAACCTGCGCTTCTACCTTTCTTACTTCAATCAAAGAGATATGTTCGTTGTTCCTCTTTCGCGAAGTGGTTACACAAACAACCACACTGAGCTTAAATTAAACTCCGACATCTCTCCGAGCATGAAACTCGTAGTGGTAGGTCTCTACGGAGAAAATAATTCGGTTTCTCCATACGACTGGACTGTCTCCCCTGACGGCTATCTCATCAACAGTCAGTTTGGCGTCGCTGATCTCCTCAGCAGCTCCAGCGGCATGAACATCCTGTACATGCCGGATTACTACAGTCCGAGTTCAGTTTACCGGACCTTGTTCGGAGTTTCGCTGACCCATGTGTTAAGCCCTACAACTTTTTACGATGTCTCAGCACAATTCAACCAAAATCGGTACAACACATTCCAGGTGGGTACCCGTGACACATCCAGGATATATCAACCCGTCATCCCGGGGTATTATGTCGATGAGTCTCCGTTCGGATACTGGGGATACAGCACCGGCTCCATAGATGGTGTGATGAGTATGGGCGGATGGATGAATTTAGGACGAGATAAGAGTGTAAACTCAACTACGTCCTTAGTGTTCAGTATCACAAGTCAACTTGATAGGTATAATCAAGTCAAATCTGGTTTCCAGTTCTACTATGATGACGACAACATAAACTCCGGGACTTACAGCCCGTCAATGTCAACCTGGACCAGGAGCCTGGTATATCATGTTTCTCCATACCGGCTTGGAGTCTTTGCGCAGGACAAGCTTGAGTTCCAGGGATTCATTGCGAACCTCGGAGTAAGGCTCGACTACGCGAATCCAAACACGGATTACTATAACCTCAATCCCTACAGCGCACTCTTCACCGCCGGGCAAGGCAACAATATCACGCTGAAAGCCCCTGCTGAGAAAGCGAAATCGCAGCTCTACATAAGTCCTCGGCTCGGTATTTCGCATCCGATAACGGAGAACTCGAAACTGTATTTCAATTACGGCCACTTCGTCTCCGTCCCTTCGTCGGCATACGAATTCGCGATCCAGCGAGAGGCAAATGGACAAGTCGATTATATGGCGAATCCTAACATGGTCTTCGAGAAGACAGTTTCATACGAACTCGGGTACGAGCAAAACGTCTACGACATGTTCCTCCTCCATCTCGCAGCATACTACAAAGATATATCCAACCAACCTGGCTATGTCCTTTATCAGAGTATCAACACCTCAGTTAATTATTACAGTCCGACAAACAACAATTACTCAGACATTCGCGGTTTCGAGGCAACGCTTTCGAAGGTCAGCGGAGGCTGGATAAGAGGGTTTATCAACTATACATACGACGTAGTTACGGCTGGCTATTTCGGCTGGCTGCAATATTACCAGGATATAAACAAGCAGCGGGCGTACTTGATGCTGAACCAGCCGCAGAGCAGGCCTGTTCCCCAACCTTATGCCAAGGCCAACATCGAGATCGTTACGCCTGATGAGTTTGGTCCCACTTTCGGCGGTATAAAACCGCTCGGAGGCTGGAGCCTCAGTCTCCTCGGCACCTGGAACTCCGGGGCACACGCCACGTATAACCCCACCAACATTCCCGGCGTTTCCAACAACGTTCAATGGGTTGATTACTACGATGTCGATCTGCGGCTCGCAAAGGACCTTCGCTCAATTCTTGGTTCCGGATTGAATCTGCAGGTCTATCTTGACGTCACGAACGTATTCAATTTCAAGTTCCTGAGTTCTGCCGGCTTTGTCGATTCGTACGATTACCAGGATTATCTGGCATCGCTGCGCTTCCCGTTCGAAACCGGGATTCAGAAAGGGAACGACAGGCTCGGCGATTACCGGCCGGCCGGAGTCGCTTATGATCCGCTCCAGCCGAACCCGAACAACGACCCGACAATCACCGCCGCGAACAACAGGAGAATAGCGACGAAATCGTATATCAACATGCCGAACGATATGTCGATGGCGTTTCTAAATCCCCGTTATTTCAGCATCGGCGTCAGATTCAATTTCTAAATTCACTCTCAGCATGATGCCGAATTATAAATATGAGAGTCACCCTGAGCGAGGAACTTCAGCTCCGAGTCGAAGGGCGCTCACCCTTCAACTCGTGATGCGCTTCGCGCCTCAACTCGCTCAGGATGACTGGGGCTTGTTTCGGCAACACGCTCACACTTTGCCATGACAAAAAGGTTGACAACTCATTCGAGGAGAAATAAGATGTTTCGTTTGCACAAATACCTGCTCGCCCTTGCTGCGGCGATCCTGTCGCTTTTGGCCGTGCATCCGGTGCTGGCACAACTTACCGGAACAGAGACACGGTATATTCGCGTCGGCTCGCTTCAAAGCAAATTCACGTCAATCGGGGCAGAGAGGGCATGGAACAATGTTTACTACGAAGGTTTGACCTGGCCTTCGGACTACCTGCTGCAAGATAACGCGGTCATTGAGCGAACTTGGATAGGCTGCCAGAGCTTCACGGATGCTTCCGGAAATCAGTGGGCGAACTACTGTGTTCCCATAAATTCGGCCTACGCATTGACCAATGTCTTCCCGACCGAGCTGAAGGAGACAGCGAAGTTCGCCAATCCAACCGTCTATGTCGACGGTATCGACGTGAGTGCTCCCTATACGGGAGACGTCGACAGCGTGGATCCAAACCAGATAGCGGACCGCGTGATAACTAATGTCGTCAATACGACGATGGGCATTACGATGACACGGAAGGTGCTCGCCTTCAGTCAGCAGTACCACGATAACTACTTCATACTTGAGTACACCTTCAAGAACACCGGTTATGTGGATGGCACCAATAAGAAAGTGCTGAACGCCCCGGTCAAAGGATTCCGGTTCGGTTTCATGAACCGGTACAGCGTCTGCCGCGAAGGGGCAGACAAGATGGGTTACGACCAGGAATACGGGAAACACAGCTGGACATCGCGACGCGGCGAGGATTACGCCCAGCACGCCGCTGAGGTCTCAAGTTTAACCGAAGCAAGCGGGATTCCCCAATGGCTCCGCGCCGGCTTCGAGTGGACCGGTCAGAGAGCAGAAAACCCCTACGACAATATCGGCTCTCCTGACGGCGGCTTTACGGGTTCCGGAACAGGAAGACTATGCTCACCACAATTCTGCGGGATAGTTACACTTCATGTAGACAAGTCCACAACAGACAAGTCTGATGACGTCAACCAGCCCGATGTGCTCGGATGGCACGCCGGCGACACCTATCCTGGTCTCGGCGACCTTTCTCCATCTACTGCCCCGCAGCAGGCAGATTGCTATGCACTTTTGAGCGGTGTTCCCTACAAAGGGCTCGGCAGTCCTACGGAGCGGTTCTACGAAACTTATCATGACAAGTATCCTGATCCGTGGAAAGTGCACAATGACGGCGGAGGCACCGGCCTCTGGATATCATACGGACCGTGGGACATAAACCCCGGGGATAGCGTCGTAGTAGTGATCGCCGAAGGCGTCAATGGTCTGAGTCGGGATGCATGCTGGCAAATCGGGAAAAGGTGGTGGGCTGCATTCAAGAATCCGAGCGACAAGGGGCCTTTCACGCTGCCCGATGGATCCACTACAACAGACTTGAACGCCTACAAAGATACCTGGGTACTCACCGGTGAAGACTCGATCATGGAAACATTCAGCAGAGCAGTTCGGGACTACGAACTCGGATATAACATTCCTCAACCCCCACAGCCGCCGACGATGTTCAGAGTAACTTCAGGCGGCGACCGGATCTCGCTCAACTGGGATCCAAGTCCGTCGGAAGGAACTCCAGGATTTGCCGGATATAAACTCTTCCGCGCGGTCGGCACTCCCGACACCACTTTTGACCTGATAGCAACAGTACCTCCAGGATCGAAAGAATACAATGACGTCTCAGCCCGCAGGGGTTTTTCATACTACTACTACATTTGTTCTTTCAATGACGGCAGCGATAACACTTCCGACGCAGCAAATCCGACTGGTCCCCTGCTAAGCAGCAGGTTCTATACAAAGACCAATATAGCTGCTTACTTGAGGCGACCAGCGGGCCCGCTTCCGCAAAACGCAACGGCCGAACTTCCCCTTGGAGCAATAGACACTGTGAACGTTGTACAGTTCCAGCGTGATCCCAGCTATCCAACCGGATCGGCGGGAATAGTCGAGTTCAGTATCACTATCACCGACACCGGCGGCAACCAGAGCGTCTTCACTCCTCCACTTGGGACATTGCCGATTCAACTTGCAAACGGGTCCGGCAGTTTTACGTTTACACTCAGCCCGACATATCTGAAAACAATAAGCCGGGTATGGTACTCAATTAAAGTCGCCAATGCAAAGACAGCAGACGAAGTCCAGATCTCCGTCAATGGAAACAGGATCAGCCTGCCCGCATCGGTTGTCTCGCCTTTCGCTGCGAAGAAGTGGACCGACGCCATTCGAATTGTTCCTAACCCCTACAACATCAAGTCGGCAAACCTGCAATTCCCGGGGGAGCCCGACAAGATTATGTTCCTCAATATACCCGGTCATTGTATCATAAGGATATACACAGAAAACGGCGTCCTGATCAACACGATCGTCCATGACGACGGAAGCGGTGATGATACGTGGCTGTCAAACACTTCCTCAGGCCAGGTCGTCGTAAGCGGGATATATATAGTCCACTTCACAGTGACGCAAGACTACACCGACCCCAATACCGGCGTGGTGGAGTACCGAAAGGGCGATACCGGGTTCCAGAAATGCGTAATCATCAGATAATCATAATGACCACGAGGAAATCATGACGAAAAGGACTGTTGAAACACTAATCGCGCTAACTGCGATAATTGCTGTGGTCGGCGTGACATTGAATATAAGCGGTTGCAGCAAAACTACCCCGAGTCTCTACAATGCAAACGAGAAGTACCTTCCCGATCCTGTTGTGGACAGTGTCTCACCTGCAGGGAGTGCCCTTGCGGGTATCGATACTGTGACTATCTATGGCAGGAACTTTTCCGCGAGCGCCGATAGCGTACTGGTATTTTTCGTCAAGCCGGGAGTTCCGAACAACACGGTTTTCCGCGCAACGGTTTTCAGCGTAACTCCAACCAGGTTGTCTGTACAGGCTCCAGCACTGTTCGGCGATACGATCTACGTGCAAGTAACAGTTCATGGCACACTGAAGTATGGCACGGCGGCGTATAAACTGATCGATGCTGTCTCCGAATATGGAGGCTTTGCCGCGAACCAGGTAGCATACGGGGTCAGTGGAAGTGCAGAGGCCGAGCTATACTCTGCGATGTCGTCGAACAACGTGGACAGAGGAATCTTTAAAATGGCCCCAACAAGCAACACCAGCTATGCCGGCCCGACTACAGGGTTGGTAGGATGGAACGCCCTGAAGTTCGGTCCCGGTGGGTACCTATATGCGATAAGAGGAAACAGGGCAATATACAGAGTCAACCCCGGTGGCGGGACGCCTCAGATATGGAAATCTGCTGCCTCCGGTGTATTTGTGGATATGGATTTCGATCCGTCTCACAATCTTTGGGTTGGTGGAACCGGAGGGAAGATCTTCATGGTCGATCCCAACGGAAATTTCAAAAGTTTCATGTTTACCCCCGGCGTCAAGGCACTGCGCTATTTCAACGGCAGCCTGTATATTGCCGCGAGCATGGCGGGTGTGGCCACGATGCAGGTTTTGAAAGCCCCCATCATGAACGATTCTCTCGGGACTCCGGAGCCATATTTCGACCTGTCAAACGATCCCTCGGGCGGAACCAACATTTACGCGATAACATTCTCCGCAGCCGGCGACATGTATGTCGGGACGGACTCGTCCGATTACCTTATAGTGGTACACCCCGGCGGAATCATCGAGAGGCCGTATTCCCTTTTCGTGGCGACAGGCGCTTTGAGTTCCCCGTGTAGATCGTTCGCGTGGATCGGGACTAATCTTTACGCATCCACTTTGTCCGGAAAGCTTTTGCAGTTTGTCGTAAGAAAGGAAGGCGCGCCTTATTACGGCATACAGTGATTTAGATTCGTAACCGCGTGGGCAACTAACTCTCTGGCTCGAATTCCAATTTTCCCTTCTCCGCAACATTCGGAAGGGAAGATTGGAGAAGTAGAATTTTGCGGAACGGTGCGGTCGACTGCGGCAGCCGGTATTACAATGAGGGGCAGCAAGTTGAGATTCTGTCGAACAACATATTACCCAATTAAAGAGTGAGATATGAGAACAATTTTATCAGTGATAGTTTTGTCGGAGATGTTCTTTCTGACAATTTCTCCTGCACAGACTTTGACCCATCCGAAACGGGAATTCCGCGGCGCGTGGATCGCCACTGTCGCCAATCTCGACTGGCCAACGCAAAGCGCAGCTCCTTCTGTCCAGCAGGCTCAGCTCATCTCCATTTTCGACAACCTGAAAGCAATCGGAATCAATGCCGTAATCTTCCAGGTAAGGCCGGAATGCGACGCACTTTACCAGTCGTCGATCGAGCCGTGGTCTTACTGGCTGACCGGCGCACAGGGCGTTGCGCCCAACCCGTTATGGGACCCTCTTGAGTTCGCAGTCAAAGAGGCACACAAGCGAGGAATGGAGCTGCATGCATGGTTCAACCCATTTCGGGCGGTGAAGACGGTGAAAAACGGAGCCCCAAGCTACCAGCTTGCACCAAACCATGTGGCGGTGAAACATCCCGAGTGGCTACTTAAGTTCAGCAACGAGTGGCTCCTTGATCCGGGACTTCCGGAAGTGCGCGCGTATGTTGACAGTGTCATCATGGATGTGGTACGACGTTACGACGTCGATGGTGTGTCCTGGGACGATTACTTCTATTCCTATAACGGCATGACAACCCAGGATTCGATGAGCTGGCGATTGTACAGGGGAAACTTTACGAATATTGCCGATTGGCGAAGAAACAACATCAATATACTCGTCAAGGCGGTCCATGACAGCATCCTGGCAGTGAAACCGTGGGTGAAATGGGGCATCACTCCGTTCGGAATCTGGAAGAGCGGCACGCCAGCAGGAATTTCTGGATTGAGCGCATATGACGAGTTGTATTGCGATGCGGTCACCTGGCTTGCACACGGCTGGGTCGACTACATCGGACCAGAGCTGTACTGGCCTTTCGGCGGAGGCCAGGATTACGGAAAGCTTGCACCATGGTGGTCATCGGTGAAAAACGGTCGTCATCTGTATGTCGGCCAGGCACCATATCGAATTACCGACAGCAACTGGGGGCCATCCGAACTCCCCAACCAGATTCGTCTAAACAGGACCGGCATAGCTGAGGGAGAAATCTTTTTCCGAGCCACGTACGGTGTCAATAACAATCCGAAAGGCTTTGCCGATTCACTAAGAACATCATTTTACAAATATCCCACTCTCCTCCCGGTCATGGGATGGAAAGATTCCATACCGCCGAATCCTGTTCAAAACTTGCAGTATGCGAGCGCCAGTGTCGACGGCGCTCATTTCTATTGGGAGGTTCCGACGGCTGCCTCCGATGGAAATACTGCATCTCGATATGTCGTTTACAGGTTCAATCATGCCGGGGCCGGGCCTCAAGACATCGACAGTGCACAGAACATATCGTCCACAGTTGATACGAACTCGGTCGCCCCTCCGATTCCTCCCGGCAGCGGGCCGTATTACTACACCGTGACCTCACTCGACAGGAACTGGAATGAGAGCCAGATGAGCACTGTCGTTCAGGTAAATGCTCCACACTCACCGGTACTCGCATCCCCCGTCAACAATTTCCAGGATGCTCGCGACACGATTTCACTTCGATGGTCGCCGTCTGCACTTGCGGCATCTTATTCAATTCAGGTTTCCTCCGACTCCGGTTTCTCATCGGGCCTCGTTGTCAACGCGACAGGGATTTCGGCAGATTCCTTATTGGTATCCGGTATGGCCGGAATGCAAAAGTATTTCTGGAAAGTGTCCGCTTCAAATGCAGGGGGGACAGGTGCATTTTCGGAAAACTCGTCGTTTACAACAGCATTCCCTATCGCTCCGTTGCTTGCAGGACCCGATAGTGTTATGACGGATGTCGATCTTCTGCCACAGTTTGCGTGGCGCACTACCGACCACACCACAAAGTATAGACTTCAGGTTACGAAGGGTGCTGTGTTCACGTCCCCGGCCGTCGATACTACAATTTCAGATACTCTATTCACTCCTTCGGACTCTTTGATTGGAAATTCGATCTATAGCTGGAGAGTATGCTCGGGAAATGAATACGGCTTCAGCCTGTGGTCGAATGCATGGAAGTTTAGGACTCTGACTCCTACCTGGATAGCATCTAGAGAAGAGTCCGCAACGAGGTTCGACCTGATGCAGAACTATCCGAACCCATTTAATCCGACAACGACAATCCAGTTCAAAGTTCCGAGTTCAGGGTTCGTAAGCTTGAAGGTTTATGATATACTTGGGAGAGAAGTGCGAACGCTTGTGAATGAGACGAAGATGGCTGGCAACTATGCGGTTAGTTTCAACGCAAGCGAACTTCCAAGCGGAGTATATTTCTACAGACTCAGCGCAGGAACTTATAATGCCGTGAAGAAGATGGTGGTTGTCAAATAAGACCTACACCTCAATGTCACCCCTCCTCTGTTGAGCGGGATTTGAACTTCCGCGCAACAGGAGGGGAAATAAAAAAACGGCTAAGCACAACTTCCCAGCCACATATTAAGACTGTTGTGGAAATAGTTATAACAATGCCATAAGGAGACAAAAATGAAATCTTTAATCGCACTTGCCAGCGTTCTGCTGTTTGCTTATTCGAACGGCAAAGCACAATTCAAAACCGGAGATGTAGAGTTGTCGTTCTTTGGATCAATGGGGTCATACACTTATAACTATTCGAACTACGGCTACTCTCAATCCTCCACCACGAAGTATCTCTCGGTCAACGCTTCAGCCGGCTATTACATAATGGATGGGCTCTCCATTGAGCCTCAAGTAGGGTTGGAAGCTGTCGAAAAGAGCGACCCGTCTCAGAGCATCGTCCTGAACCTTTCTTACACGTATTTGATACCGGATTCCAGGATTGGCGCATTTGCGATCGCCGGATACGGATTGGGAAATTCCGCCTATTACCCCATGTACAACATGTTTATCCGAACCAGCAATAAATTTAATGTCGATATTTTGAATCTCGGTGCCGGTGCCAAGTTCCTCATCTCTAGAAGCGTAATCATCAGAACCGAGTTGAACTATCTAAGCAACCATTGGTCCGAACAGTTCTTTTCCTCATCATCCGATCAAAGCGAATCGAACATGGGAATACCCTCGGGCATTTCGATACTGCTATAGGGGGCCGTTGGCACACAACCAAGTCAAATCTTCACTTGTTTGCGGAGAAAACTCTAATGAAAACTTTCGTCATGTTTTTAGCCACGCTATCCGTCGTCGTTCCGCTTTTTGCACAGATGCATACCGTCTCTGTTGAGAAGATTCCTGTCGGATCCGAACATGAGTGGAACCAGCCTGTCTTTTCACCCGATGGGACGCACATATACTTCACGAATTCGAGCTTCAACGGAATCTGGGAGTACAAGATCGCATCGCAGACTACTCGACAAATAACGAACGCTCCTCGATCAGGATACGGATTCGCAGTCTCCCCGGATGAGAAAACCATTTCCTACCGCCGAACATTGAACGAGGCGTCGGCAAATCGTATTCAGGAGCTGGTGATCCAGGACCTCGCCACGGACGCCGAGGAAGTAATTGAAAGAGCAGAGAGTGTCCCGCTCCCAAAATTCCTTCCATCGACATCTACGGGAGTACGATCGTCCCTGATATATACGAAAGGCAGCAAGATTGTCAGCAGTGCTTCTGTTGAGAACTTCAGTCAGACTGCACTCATCGGGATCGAAGACACAAAAATCGTCTTGCTGAAGAACGGGCAGCGGGTCGTCCTGGATCCGCTCGGTAACGGCAGCTACATCTGGCCTTCGCTTTCGCCCGGCGGTACAAGGCTTCTTGCTTATGATATGGAGCGGGGCGCGTTCATTTCTGATCTGAACGGGAGCGTGATCAAAATGCTCGGCAGACTGGACGCCCCATCATGGACGCGCGACGGGAAATGGATCGTGTACATGCAGGATAAAGATGACGGCAACAAAATCATAAGTTCCGATATCTATTGCGTTTCGACCGCGGGCTCCAAGACGGTGCAATTGACTTATACAGACCATATAATAGAGCTGTATCCATCATGCTCGCCTACAGAGAACAGAATTGTCTGTAGCTCTTTGAATGGTGACATTTATGTTATCACGTACTCTGAGGAGGGGGCAAGATGAAACGCCTTTTGATGTCTCTTGCTCTTTTCTTGTTTGCCTCCTCTTCACTGTTTGCGCAACGCACCGATCTCTCCGGTCTGAAATTTTGCATTGATCCCGGACATGGCGGTCACAGCGCTGCCACCGACAGGCATGTGGTTCCTGATCCAGGCACCGACTTCTGGGAATCCGAAAGTAATTTCCAGAAAGCCCTTCTCCTCAAAGCATTGCTGGAATCGCACGGAGCTACCGTTATCCTTACTCGATACACAAACGATTATCCAACCGACGACGAGCCGACCCTGACCGCGAGATGGACGCTGGCGAATGCGAACAATGTCAACTGGTTCCATTCAATACACAGCAATGCCCTTGGAGGTACCAACACGTCCGTGAATTACACGATGGTCCTTGTCAAGGAGGACATTGCCACTCGGAAAGCGGCTTTCCCGGCAGCGATCGACATGTCATCGTATATTTACAACAACATCAGGGCAAACGACAGAACTCAAACCTCCGGCGGTAATTCAGGGAAACAGGGCGTTTACCTCGACTACACTTTTTACGGCGGCCCTAATGGAGGATACAATCTCGGCGTCCTGAAAGGATTGCTAATGCCGGGGGAACTCTCCGAGGGTTCATTTCACGACTACTATCCTGAAACCCGGAGGCTGATGAACAATTCGTATCGGAAAATGGAAATGTACGGAATTCTAAAGGCTTTCCTGCAGTACTACAATGTACCCCTCGACACCTTTTGCGTCGTCGCAGGTATCCAGACAAATTATGACAATGGCAAGACGGTCAACGCTTCAACAGTGCGCATACTTCCCGAAAATCGGGTCTACAGCGGTGACAACTTTAATAATGGATATTATCTTTTCGATTCATTGGCGTCGGGGACTCATACGGTCGTGTTCGAAACTCCGGGTTATGCCGCTGACTCAGTCGTTGCCAACCAGTCAACGGGTCAAGTGACATTTCTGGATCGAACTTTGGAAACGCTGGCACCCCCATATGTCACCTCGAATTTTCCCGCGAACGGCGCGACTAACGTAAGTGCAATTCTTCCCATCAAGATCTCCTTTACGAAATCGATGGATACCGCATCCGTGGAGAACGCATTCACGATCACACCCCCGGTCAACGGAACGATCGCTTGGAGCAATGATTACAAGACACTCTCTTTCACGCCGCAGACTTATTTCCAGCACGAAACAAATTATTCGATTACAATAGCGGGAACGGCTAAATCGGTATCGGATTTCCCTCTTGATGGGAACGGCGACGGAACAGGCGGCGATCCATTCACACTTTCCTTCACAATGGAAGCCGCAACTCCGCCTTATGTTGTGATGGCACGGCCGCTCAGCAACGACACTTCCTTTTCAGTTTCGGGTCTCATCGGGATGCGCTTTTCCAAGGCGATGGATACGACGTCGGTGTATTCAGCATTCTCGATAACCCCGCCTGTTGACGGGACCGCTTCCTTCTCATCTGACAGAACGACCCTGGTATTCACGCAGAAGGCGGATCTGCCCTACAGTACTTCTTTCACGATCCAAGTCAAGGGGACCGCCCTTTCAGCAGACGGAGTCGCACTCGACGGCAACAAGGACAATACCGGTGGAGATGCATTCGTGTCAAACTTCCGGACAAAGGATAATCCGACAGGCATAACTGGACGAGACGGGGTCACTCCGAATGAATTTGCACTCTTGCAGAATTATCCAAACCCATTCAATCCCACTACCGTTATCAGGTTCGATGTTCCGAGCCCACAGTTTGTGAGTCTGAAAGTCTTTGATGCACTCGGAAGAGAAGTCAAGACGCTGGTGAACGAAGTCAAGAGCGCGGGAAGGTACGCAGTTAATCTGAACGCGGACAACATGCCGAGTGGAGTATACCTGTACCGACTCGTAGCCGGAGGACATACCGAAGTTAAGAAAATGGTAGTTCTGAGGTGAAATCATATACGTTGGTCATCGGGTATAGAGGAAAAACGATTCAAACTGAGGTCTATGCTTTTGCTCCTCCATACCCGTTCGACCTGTAAGGCCCTTGATCCCACCGACGTGAGATACTAACAACGGACTCTCTTCTATTGCATCTTTGTCGACGGCAGCCGTCTTTAGCCGAAAATATAGGCTGGTAAATTCGCGATATAGTACTAAATTATGTCCATTGGACTACAGGAACAAAAAACCGTGTCGCCTGGGCGACGGTGCTGAACCTGCTCCGGTACCCGACCTTGTACAGTCTGCTTGCCTCTGCAGACGTTACGTGAATACAATTCTCGGTGTTGACCGCGCCCCGGACGTTTCCCTCAATCTCAGACGATCACCTTTTCTATACTGAGTATGTTTACCCTCCTGAAGTTCTTTAGTCAAATTACCTCGTGAGGTGAAAAATGAAGATGAAATTCTGCTTTATTGCCGCCAGTTTGATGTCGCTCTTGCTCTGTCACTTCCCGGCCTCTGCCGCTCCCGCAAAAGGAGATATCCTCAAAGAGGCGGTCCGCCTTGAGAGGAAAGGACAGTTCACGGATGCCAGCTCGCTTCTCCGCAATTTTCTCAAAGAGAATAAGGGAAGACTGAGCGCAAAAGAGAACAAGGCAATTCTTTTCCAGATAGTGCGCATGCGTCGAATTCGCATCGATTATTCCTTAACCGCCGACCAGCTTTACGGACAACTAGAAAACGGTATCTCAGGCGTGACCCGTGCCGAGTTCCGGAAGTGGATTCGTGAGAAGAAATTCGATGACCGATTCTTAGACGATACGCTTCGATTCGTAAATGCAAGCCGTAGCAACCTGTTCTTCCGCTACCCGGACATCGCCGCACGCAGGATTCCTCCGGTCCACGAAAAACAACGATATCTGGGAATTCTCGCAAATTGTCTCGAAATAGAAAGAACCGCCGATAGCCTTCGCACTCCGTATGTTCTTCCGAAGAGTTTCAACATGAAGATGGTAGTGACTGTCGACTCGGGGACTGTGAAACCTGGAGACTTGATAAAAGCGTGGCTTCCGATCCCACACAAGTTCCCTTACCAAATCGATTTCAAACTGGTCTCGTCTTCGACCAAGCCCCTTGACATCGCTTCGCCTGAGAGCCCGATACGTTCGGTTTTTATGGAACAACCTGCAAACAGCGACGGCGGAGCTAAGTTCTCAATTGAATATACTTACGAGACTTTCGGCGTGCATTTCAATTTGGAGGCGAGCCATGCGACACAGTACGATAAATCCGATAATGTTTACAAGAAATTCACAAGCGAAGGTCCGAACATAATTTTCACGAGCAGGATCAGTAGCTTGTCTAAGAAGATCATCGGCAAAGTGAATAACCCGGTCGTGAAAGCAAAACTGATATACGATTGGATCGCACACAACATCGAGTATAGCTTTGCGAGAGAGTACTCGACATTGAACAACATAAGCAACTACTGCCTGACACATCGATACGGTGACTGCGGACAGGAAGCGATGCTGTTCATTACGCTCTGCAGGTATAACGGTATTCCGGCCCGGTGGCAATCGGGCTGGTTCTTTATTCCTGGCGGAAAAGATATTCACGACTGGACCCAGATTTACATCGAGCCATACGGCTGGGTACCGGTGGATCCATACATGGGAATACTTTCGACACAATACATGACGAGCCTGACAGAAGCACAGCGCAAGATCGTCCGCGACTTTTACTTTGGCGGCCTCGACCAGTACCGGATGTCGGCGAATTCAAATAACAATCAGAAGCTCAGCCCGGCAAAGAGATTCTTCCGATCAGACAACGTCGACTTCCAGAGAGCGGAGCTTGAGACGGACACACACAACATCTATTTCAATCACTTCGACTACTCGCTAAACGTCAAAGAAGAGGATGGGAAATGAAGCGGCGAAACAGCGAGCGGGGGAATCGGTGAGCCACAACAAAAGCATGAGTCGGTGAATGGGTGAATCGGAGAATCAGCGATTTAGTGAAATTTCAATCTAAGATTTAGGGTAATGAAAAAGACAAGAAGAGAAAATCGGGGAAAAGGAGAAACGTCAATTGGGCGAAGAAATAGACAGCTATAAGGAACTCCGCGTCTGCCAAAACGGCATTGATGCGGCAATGGAAATTTTCGAATTGACCATGAATTTCCCTCAAGATGAAAGATATTCCATGACAGATCAGATCCGCCGCTGCTCAAGGTCAGTTTGTGCGAATCTCGGTGAGGCCTGGAGAAAACATTGCTACAATCCCGCGTTCATCCCTATACTAAGCGACTCTGAAACTGAAGCAGGCGAGGTGCAAATATGGCTCGAATTTGCTTTGAGATACAAATACATCGAAGAAAAATTCCAGGAAAGACTTCACGACGACAATGATCATATACCTGGTCAGATCGTGAGGATGATCGACGAACCGGACAAGTGGCCAATTCGGAGCAGGCAATGATCCGTTATCCATTACTCCGCCGATCCACATCACTCTCAAATCATAAGCCGGTTGTCCGCATGCTTCGCCGTTTCGCCGTTTCACCGTTTCCCGCATTCCTTCTCGCCTTGGTTGCAATAGCCCCGATCACCGCTCACTCACAAACCCCTGCTCAACTGCAGACGTACTTCGACTCAGCTTCCGTGGACTATAACGTTCCTCTCCCGATCCTCGAATCGTTAGGTTACATCGAGACGCATTGGGAGCCGATTCCTAACATCGCCGGCCGCAGCCCAATGGGATTACGCAATGACAGCAGATTCAATTACAATCTCGACAGCGCAGCACACTTGATCGGCCAGTCAGTCAAGACACTCGAGAATTCTCCGTACCAGAATATCAGGGGCGCTGCCGCCTTCCTCTCACATCTGAGAGACGAACTGAACGCCGATTCAACCGTCGTGACAGACAGCCTCGTGTCATGGTGGCAGGTGATTGCAAAGTACAGCGGAATCCCACAGCCCGACATCGCGATGGAGCTCGCTTACCATACGCTTGAATATGTGCAATCAGGTGTCGACACGAACGGAATCGTAATTTCACCGAACTATGTCGATCTAAGTATATTTCCCGACTCGATAAGAGCAACGGGTTTTTTGAAACCCGGTCAACAGGTTCCACCTCCCGTTTGGGTAGGAAGCCCAAACTACAGTTCGCGCAACGGCGCGCCGATCGTCTTCGTAATAATCCACGACACCGAAGAGCAGTTTGACTACGCGCATTCGCTATTCGAGGATCCGAGCGATCAAGCCAGCGCACAATATCTCGTGCGCAGTCAGGACGGTTACATCGACCAGTTCGTGCACGACAGCGATAAAGCATGGGCGGTGGTATGCTGGAACTCTATAACTCTTAATATCGAGCACGAGGGATTCGTCTCAGTTTCCGATTCTTCATTCTATACGGGGGCTGAATATGAATCATCAGCAAGGCTGACAGCGTCGCTCTGCGAAAGATACAATATCCCGGAAGACTCGCTGCACATTTTTGGCCACGACGGATGGCAACTTCCCTGGTTTAATCTTATACCCTTCTCATACTACACCCAATGGGTCGGCACGAGTTACGCCACATGCAACAGTCACACCGATCCGGGCCCATACTGGGACTGGCATCATTATTTCGACCTAATTCATTCCTATGACACCACGACCTCCACCATCTTGAGTTCATTCCCCGCCGCAGGTGACACAGGTGTACGGGCTTACTCGGGCATAGTTATCAACTTCAGCAAGCCGATGTCGCAATCATCCACCGATTCTGCATTCAGCATTACACCTTACGTTCACGGCAGTCTATCCTTCAATCCAAGCCAGACACAATTGACATTCAGGCCAGACTCGCTTCTGCCGGCGTCGACAACTTTCCAGGTTGCGGTCAACTCTTCCGCAAAGTCATCCAACTTAATGGAGCTCGCGTCTCCCTATACGTTCAAATTCACTACCGGTCAAATCGACACCGCGGGACCCGTCGTGATTGCCTCGTCGCCTGTGAATGGCGGCACATCGGTATCTAAGGCATACATAGAATTCATATTGGATCAGCCGGTTAACCTCTCAAATGTGGGATCATATATCTCCGTGGTCGATTCAACCGGTAATAGGGTTTCGCTTTCAAAGGACAATTTCGAAGTCACATCGAACGGGTTGACCTTGTTGGCTGTACGCGCAGGTCTCGGACTGATTCCCGGGATGAAATACACTGCAACACTCTCTCCTGGATTGCACGACTATTTCGGCTACACGATGAAGGCACCCTATTCTGTCACGTTCACTTGCGATACTAATGAATCTACCGGTGGCTCGGTAATAGAAGGATTCGAATCTTCTCTCGGCAACTGGCAGCAACCCTCGATAAGTCCGCTGACTTTTGGAGTCGACACGTCTGTCTCGAGCTTCCAAGTAGTTTACGGAGGCTATGATGGATATCAGTCGGGTGTTTTGAAATACCAGTTCGACTCCACTTCAGGAGTATGCGCAGCGGAAAATTCTCAGGGTTACAACGTGAGTTCTGCCGGGTCAATCGGCATGTGGATTTTCGGCGACAACAGCGGGAACGAGCTCGATTTCATTTTCGCTTCGGCCGGATCCACACAGGAGAAGATCTTGCCGGTGGACACAATCAACTGGTATGGGTGGAAGTTCATCAGCATGTGGCGAAGCAAGTCGGACGGTTCGACAGCTACTTTCAAAGGTTTTGCCGTTACTCGTTTGAGATCTGCCTTATTAGACAGTAGCGGCATTTATGTTGACGATATTCAGACCAACGGGAAGGTAACTTTACCAACTTTACCCATTTCCTTTAGTCTCTTTCAAAATTTCCCCAATCCATTTAATCCTACTACCTCAATAACGTACCAATTGCCTTCAAGCAACACCGTGACGCTTAAAGTTTATGATGTTCTCGGAAGAGAAATTGAAACGCTGGTACAGAGGCAACAACAAGCTGGGATTCATCTGGTGACATTTGACGCGAGTAAGTTTTCAAGCGGCGTTTATTTTTACAAGCTTAGCGCAGGAGACCATTCGGCGGTGAGAAAGATGGAGGTCATAAAATAAGTTATAGGTAGAAGGTTGTAGCCAGTAGGCAGAGAATTCCTTCGACCTACTCTCTACGTCCTATCACCTTATGGTTCAACGGTAATTAAGGATGAAACGCAAAGTAAATGACTACCCCCCCTTACTACCTCGGCTTTGACGGCGGCGCGACAAAGACCGCCGGTGCATTGATCGATTCGGAAGGAAACGTGATCGCCGAAAAGACCGGCGGACCATCAAACTTCCAAATTATCGGAATACCGCAAGCATCGAAAAATATTATTGACGTCGCAACTGCCCTACTGAGCGAAGCAAGTCTTAAGATCTCAGATATGTCAGGAATGCTTCTCGGTCTCACCGGTGCTGGAAGAAAAAGCGAACAGGACCGAATGAAAATCGGATTCGAAGAGTATGCCCGCGACATCTATCTGAAGTTGCCGCCGGTCGCCGTCGACACAGACGCGATCATAGCCCTGGAGGGAGCATTCCCAGGAAAAGCGGGGATGATACTGATCAGCGGGACAGGCTCCATATTACTCGCGAAAGACGAAGCCGGCCACGTCTATAGAGTCGGAGGATGGGGACGATTCGTAGGTGACGAAGGTAGCGGGTATGCAATAGGCAGGGCCGCCCTGACCGCCTATCTAAGAGAATTAGACGGCCGCGGCAGAGGCACGATCATCTCTACGCTCATTGAAGAGAAGCTCGCTATCGATTCGCCGCACTCTCTCGTCCTTAAGATTTATCAGGAGAATTTCGATATTGCTTCTGTCGCAATTTTGGTCTTCGACGCAGCGGCTGAAGGCGATGAAGTAGCATCTTCTATCCTGAACGATGCTGCATTGGACCTATCCGCACACATAGCAGCTGCACTTCAGAAAATCGGCAGGTCTATTCCAATCGCATTCATGGGAAGCATTTTGTCCCATCAAAACTATCTTGCTGACAAACTCTCAAGTCTAATTTCAAAAGAATATCCGGCTATGAGTATTGTGAAGCCGGAGCAATCTGCTGCCGTCGGTGCCGCTCTACTCGCAATAAGATCCCTCCCTGTATCGGCAGAGCACCGCGGCTCGTAAACTATTGTGACAGGAAACGAAAGGAGTCACTAACTAACGATGACGAAATCTTCTCTCTTCTTTGCAGCAGCACTGATTCTTGTCGGATGTGGTGCCGCGACCATGTCAACGAACGTATCCGGTTCTCCACAATCAGCGTCTGCACAATCCGGGCTCGTGGGCTCTTTCTATCAGCCCGAGAACAAAGGGAATTACAAGTGGGTGGTCGATAAGGCATGGGTCGACAGCACGCTGAATTCACTGTCGCTCCGTCAGAGAGTCGCACAAATGATCGTTCCTTTTACGGAGACTCAATATCTCAGCCACAGCAGCCCGGAATACCTGAGGCTCGTTCACATGGTCCGGGATGAGCAGGTCGGCGGTTTTGTGGTGTCTCTCGGAAATATTTATGAACAGGCGATGCTCCTTAACAGCCTTCAGAAATATGCAAAGATACCGTTGCTGGTCTCTTCGGATTATGAGTACGGTTTAGGTATGCGATTACTCGGCGGCGTATCTTTTCCAAGCAATATGGCATTCGGAGCAACTCGCGACTCATCTCTCGTTTATGAATTCGGAAGAGTTGTCGGTGAAGAAGCTCGCAGCGTCGGCGTCGGCCAGGTATATGCACCCGTTTCCGATGTAAATGATAACCCGGAAAACCCGATCATTAACGTCCGATCATTCGGCGAAAACCAGCATCTTGTGGCCCGTCTTGCCTCTGCCTTCGCAACGGGTGTACAGAGCGAAGGAGCAATCGCGACTGCAAAGCACTTCCCCGGTCATGGAGACACACAGGTAGATTCGCACATTGGATTGCCAGTTGTGAATTTCGGTTATTCAAGACTCGACACGATGGAGCTTGTTCCGTTCCGGGCGGACATCGCCGCCGGAATAAAATCGGTGATGGTGGCGCATATCGCATTTCCGAAATTGGATAGCCAGCCCAACGTTCCCGGTACACTTTCGCCGGTCATCACAACGGATCTGCTGAAGGACTCGCTCGGTTTTCACGGCCTTGTCGTTACCGACGCGATGACCATGCAAGGAGTCACCAAGGAATTCTCAGCAGCAGATGCAGCAATCCGCGCGGTGAAAGCAGGCGCCGATATAGTTCTCATGCCTCCTGACAATACTGTTGCGATAGATGCAATCGTGAATGCCGTGAAACGCGGCGAGATCAGCGAATCGGTGATAGACAATGCAGTAAGGAAAATTCTCGAAGTAAAATCCGAGCTGCATTTGAATACGGAAAGGTTCGTGAACCTTAACGAGATTCCACAAGTCGTAGGGTCAGAAAATCACCTGATGCTGGCGGAACAAGCAGCACGACGCTCGATCACCATTGTAAAGAACAACAATGACGTGTTGCCGCTTCAGTTCGACCAACCGGATCGAGTACTCTGCCTCGTCGTCTCCGACAACGGCAATCCGATGGTAGCGAGCTACTTCAGCCAGGAGCTGATGAAAAGATACAAAGATGTTCGGTTCGTACAGATTGATCCGTCATCGAACGAGATCGACTTCCAGAATGCGATGGATGCAGTAACCAACGCGGACATTGTTTTGATCCCTTCTTTCATATCATGGAGTGCAGGACTCGGCACTGTCGACTTTCCTCCTCAGGTACAGTCATTCCTCCAGAAAGTAAGCGCCTCGGGAAAGCCGACGGTCATGGTTTCATTCGGTAACCCGTACTTGCTCAGAAGCGTCCCCGACGTTTCTGCGTATGTATGTGCATATGGAAATATGAGAGTCTCGATCCAGGCGGCAGTAGAGGCTCTGTTTGGTGAGATAAATGTAAGTGGTAAACTGCCGGTGACAATTCCCGGTGCTGCAGCATACGGCACAGGCATAGACATTCCGAAAACCAGCTTCAGGTTCGTTACTGACGATCCGCAGGAAGCAGGCTTCACCAGGCATGGGCTGGCGAAACTGGGTTCCGTTGTAAACTACTGGATCGCCGATAGCGCATTCCCCGGAGCGCAGCTCGTAGTTGCGAAGAACGGGCTGGTCGCAGTCGACAAGGCGTACGGCACGTTCGATTATGATCCACTTTCCCGAAAGGTCAAGCTTAACACTATGTTCGACCTCGCATCTCTGACAAAAGTCATGGCGACGACACAAGCGGCGATGAGACTTTACGGGGAAGGGAAGCTCGATTTAAATGCACCTGTTGCGAAATATATTCCTCAGTTTGGCGTGAACGGGAAGGAAAAGGTCACAATTAAAAATCTCATGGTGCATGACAGCGGACTACCACCCGATCCCCCCTACCATCTTTGGCATACTGCTGCTATCCCGGACACTCAGCTGCACAGGCTGCTTCTTCACCCGATGGACTTCATTATGCCGGATTCCTTCGGGAGCAACTGGGACACGGCGCACCAGGCGATGTGGGATTCTTTGTACGCCACACCCCTCGTCTATCCGACCGGTACAAAGGAGAGCTACAGCGATATCAATTTCCTCATACTCGGAAAGGTGATTGAGAAGATTACCGGCATGCCTCTAAATGATTACCTCGAGAAGAATTTCTATCAGCCGCTTGGGATGACGCACACGATGTTCACGCCACCGCTTAGCTTAACACAAGAATGCATAACGGAGGAATATGATTCCGTGGCACATCAGTACATTCAGGGATATGTTCACGATGAAAATTCGCGCTCACTCGGCGGCGTGGCCGGGCATGCGGGATTATTTTCGACCGCGTCAAACCTGGCGAGACTGATGCAGATGATGCTGAACGGCGGAGTGTATGATGGGCACCGCTATCTGCAAGATTCGGTCATAGCTCTATTCACCCGCAGACAGTCGAATCTAAGCACGCGCGGGCTCGGGTGGGACACGAAAGTGTCGCGTGCTCCCGGTTCCCCTACTCGTGACATTCCGGATTATTGGGGGAATAGTGCGGGCAAATTCTTTTCGCCCGGTTCGTGGGGACATCTGGGCTATACGGGCACTTCCGTGTGGGTAGATCCGGTGCGCCATCTCATTGTACTCCTTATGACGAACAGGGTCTGTCCGACCAGGTTGGACGAAAAGATCGGCCGTGCCAGACCGAGGATCCATGATGCAGTTATCGAGGCTTTGGAAAATCCGAAGTGAAATAATTATACCACATAGCCACAGAGAATCTACTTCCAAGTGGCTATGTGGTTAACTTTTACTTTATTCAAAGGCGGGATATGAGACATTTACTGATGTATGCAGCACTATTCTTCCTTGCTGTCGCGTCCGCAGCTGCGGCGGTCAAGGGAAACAGCTTCCAACTTGAAAACAACTGGAAAATCCAATCTTCGGAAAACGTCGCGGAATCGGGAGCAGCCATCTCCAAAGGGTCTTTTCGTCCCGATGGATGGTACGACGCTACGGTTCCCTCCACCGTGCTCGGGAACTTGGTTGCCGACGGAGTTTTCAAGAACCCGTTCCAGGGACGTAACCTCGACAAAATTCCCGATTCGATATTTGTGAAACCATGGTGGTACAGAACAGTCTTCGAGCTTCCTGCCAGTACTGCCCGGACGGATCATGTCACACTCAAATTCCTCGGGATAAATTACAAGGCGGAGATCTGGTTGAACGGGACCTTGATTGCCGACAGCAACTCAGTGGTCGGAGCATTTCGTCAATTTGAGTTTGACGTCACAAAGTACGTCAACTATGGCGGGGAGAATGTCCTCGCGATCCTGGTAGACAAACCGACCCCCGGTGCCTACACAATCGGATTCGTTGACTGGAGCCCGGAACCGGCAGACCATGACATGGGACTGTGGAGACCGATCGAGGTTCACATGAGCGGTGATGTCTCGATCCAGTATCCGTTTGTCGCCACAAAAGTGGACACCGCCACGCTGAAGAAAGCTGAGCTCACCGTCTCAGCACAGCTGACCAACAATACCGATCACGATGTGACCGGGACTCTTGAAGGTTCGTTCTTGTACGACATTTACTCCAATGGAACCGGCCATAACAAGGCCTTTTTTAATCATGGACTTCCGGGCGGAGCAATTATGACCAAACAGAGGCCAGAGGCAGGGAAGGCAAAGTCCAACTCGTTTTCTCAGAAGGTCGTTTTGGCCCCGCACGAAACGAAAACTGTCGTCTTTAAGACGAAAGATTTTCCCCAGCTCATCGTACATGATCCACACCTATGGTGGACACATGACTTCGGCAAACCGGACCTCTATTCGCTCCATCTCGATTTTCGTACCGGTCTGCCAAATAACTCCGATGGGATTGTCACGGACTATTCCGATACCAGGTTCGGCATCAGGCAGGTTAACGATTTCATTACACCGGAAGGTTTCCGCGGATACATGTTGAACGGGAAGAAGATCCTGATTCGCGGCGGCGGATGGGCCGACCAGATATTCCTCCAGCAGGACAAACACAAGGTCGAAGCTGAGATCGACTACGCGGTCAACATGCACCTGAACGCGATCAGGATGGAAGGTTTCTGGGGGGAGAACAGCGACATTTATAACCTCTGCGACGAGAAAGGAATCCTCATCATGGTCGGGTTCAGCTGCCAATGGGAGTGGCAGAATCTGATGGGCATACCTGAAGACAAATATGGCTGCATAAGATCACCCGAGGAGATGAAGCTGGCAGCCGAATACTTCAAGGACCAGATACTCTGGCTGCGAAATCATCCGAGCATTTACGTATGGTTGTACGGAAGTGATAAATGGCCTCGACCGGCATTGGAAAATGATTACCAGGAAATCCTCCATAAGTATGATCCGACACGCCCATTCCTGGCATCCGCAGCCGAACACACGAGCGCGATTACCGGCCCGACCAGAGTCAAGATGCGCGGGCCGTACGATTACGTACCTCCGGTTTATTGGTTTGCCGATACCTCACATGGTGGGGCATTCGGGTTCAACACGGAGACCGGACCAGGCCCTCAGGTGCCGAGAATAAGCTCGCTCAAGAAAATGCTTTCACCCGATTCGCTCTGGCCGATAAATGGCGAATGGTACTACCACTGTTCCCGTGGCAAATTTCAGCGCCTGACGACGTATAACCACGCGATAGACAGCAGTCTCGGCGTGCCGCAGACCCTTGTCGACTACGAGCGAAAGGCACAGCTTATCAGTTATGACGCCATGCGCGGGATGTATGAAGCTTTCGGTGCCAACAAGTTCATCTCAACCGGCGTTATCCAATGGATGTATAACTCTGCCTGGCCGAAAATGTGGTGGCAACTATTCGATTACTACTTGAATCCAACCGGCGCATTCTACGGTGCACAGGAAGCGTGTATGCCGTTGCACGCCGTTTATAACAGCGCCGACAGTGAGATAGTCGTCGTTAACTCTGCGCTTCACTCCCGCAAAGGCATCACCCTGCTGGCAAGAGTGTTCAACTTCGACATGAAAGAGATGTACAGCTTCAAGAGAATCATAAATGCGCCGGCAAACGCCTCTGAGAAGATATTCAAACTCCCCGAAATAGCTTCACTTTCGACAACGTACTTTCTCGATCTCAGGCTATTCAAAGGCGGTAAACTGCTCGATGCAAATTTCTATGCCCTCTCAACAACTCCTGACGTCATCCTGGAGAAAACATCGACATGGTACTCAACAGAGAGTACACATGCCGATCTTAGAGAGCTGAACAGTCTCAAAGAGGTGTCGCTGAATGTCAAAAAGGCATTCGAAAAGAAAGGCGACCGATACATGGTCACTGTCACCCTTCATAATCCAAGCCGCGAGCTTGCATTCATGACATATCTTTCGGTAAGGCCCGAGAACATTGACGACCCGGTGCTTCCGATATTCTGGGACGAGAACTATGTTTCATTATTGCCCGGCGAGACACGAACCATCAGAGGCTACTTCTTTGCCCGCAATCTTCACGGTCACGCCCCAAGGCTGGAAGTAACAGGATGGAACGTCCGGCAATAAAAAGTGCGCACGGCAAGATTCACAGACTAAATACGAAGGAGATCACGGATTTTCGTGTCCTGCAGGAAAACGAGCTCCGGCCATGGCGCAGGAAATCCGTGCTTCTCTCGACAACAAGATCTTGAAGCGTTCTAATGAGCGAAAGGACAAACATGAAACGAAATTACTACATCGTTGTTCTGATCTTTCTGACATTTTTCGTGATTTCATTCATCACGAACATATTAGGTGCGCTTAACCCGGACGTGATCCAGAGTTTCAGCCTGAGTCTCACTCTCGCGGGTTTGTTGCCGTTCGCATTTTTTATTGCCTACGGTGTGTTGTCCATACCTGCGGGAATGCTGGTAGAGAAGTACAAAGAAAGAGCAATCATGGTGGCAGCATTCATTGTGGCATTCGCCGGAGCGACGCTGTTTTCTCTCTTCCCACATTACCTGGTATTCCTTATCTCTTTGTTCCTGATGGGAGCGGGTATGGCGATGCTCCAAGTTGCAATCAATCCGCTCCTGAGAGTCTCCGGGGGAGAAGAGCATTATGCTTTCAACTCCGTCCTGGCACAATTAATTTTCGGCGGTGCCTCTTTCCTCGCCCCACTTTTTCTTACGTATCTGATAACCAGCCTCTCCGCCCGCTCGGGACAAAACGCCGTGAAATCGATATTTTCAGGGCTTGTACCACCATCCCTTCACTGGACATCGCTCTACTGGGTGTTCGCGCTGATCTTCCTCGCGATGGTAGTGATAATCTGGCTCTCCAAATTCCCTGCCGTTGAAAGAAAGGAAGACGAGATCGCGGGAACATGGGAAACTCACAAGAACTTGTTCAAGCGAAAGACGGTCAGATTGTTTTTCATCGGAATTTTTGCGTATGTTGGGACAGAGCAAGGCGTTTCCTACTGGCTGTCAAAATTCCTTCAAACTTATCACGGAGTCAATCCTCTCGTCGGTGCCGATATTGTCGGCGGATTTTGGGGATGGATGGCTGTCGGAGGTGTTCTCGGCCTGGTACTTCTGAAATTCTTCGACAGCAGGAGGGTCTTGGTAGGTGCAGTCATATTGGCAGTGACCTTCCTTTCCATAGCTTTGTTCGGAACCACTAACATGTCCAAATTCGCGTTCCAGGGTGTCGGTTTTGCGCTCTCGGTTCAATGGCCAATCGTTTTTTCACTTGCCATGAATTCCTTAGAGAGTCATCATGGTTCATTTTCAGGAATACTGGTCACGGGTATAATTGGCGGTGCTATAATCCAGGTGGTCATCGGGTGGCTCGGCGACACCTTTGGGTTGAGGACCGGAATGTTCCTGATCTACCTTACACTTGCATATATCTTCAGCGTAGGAATATGGGCAAAGCCCCTCATAACAAACGAAACGATCAGCATGAAGAAGAAAATGAAGAAAGAGATGGCCACAGCTAAATGATCCTGAGAAAACAAGAAAATCGCGGAGACGGAGAGGCGCAAACAAGTCTTGTATACAAGAAGTCATTGCACCCCGGTCTGCCCGTAGGCAGTTCGCGACTCTGCGGTGAAACTACTGAAAGAAGAATTTTATATGGCAATTCTCGGTATTGACCTCGGCGGCACTAACGTCCGGGCTGGACTCGTTGAGAACGATGTGTTGACAAGAGTGGAGGCGATTCCGATACGAAACACTACGAATCCCAACGACGTAGTTGACGATATATCGGGATTAATCCGCAAGTTTTCTTTGGATGAGATTGCGGGGATCGGCGTCGGCGTTCCAAGCGTTGTCGATGTCAAAAAAGGAATTGTGTATGACGTACAGAACATACCGTCGTGGAAAGAAGTCCACCTGAAGGAAATTCTCGAGAAAGAATTCGCCAAACCCGTTTATGTCAATAATGACGCGAACTGTTTTGCCGTAGGGGAAAAGTATTTCGGGGGGGGTAAAAATTACGATGACATTGTCGGATTAATTGTCGGCACCGGTTTAGGTGCCGGGCTGATAATAAACGGAAAGCTCTATTCAGGAAGGAACTGTGGTGCCGGTGAATTCGGCACAATTTCATTCAGAGAGAAAAACTACGAGTATTACTGCAGTGGGCAGTTCTTCGCAAGCGAAAAAAAGTCCAGCGGAGAAGAACTATATAGAAAAGCAAAGGGAGGAGATCCGAAGGCGGTCGGGATTTTCCGGGAGTTCGGTTTGAACATCGGCGAGGCAATAAAGCTTATAATGTATGCGGTCGATCCGGAGATCATTATTTTGGGAGGCTCGGTCAGCAAATCGTTTGATATGTTCAGAGAGGCAATGTATGAATCGATCTCCGAATTTGTGTACGGCAAGTCTGTCGCCAACATAGTCATAGATGTTTCAACCGTTGAGAACGTGGCAATACTTGGCGCAGCCGCACTGTACTACGACCGAATGAAGAAATAAGGCTTATCTCGGGTCATTGCGGGATACAAGTGAATCTTGATTCTATCATGGGCAGATTGCCAATTCGCCAAGTGTTTGATAACTTAACATGTAATTACCAATCGAGGTTTTAGAAATGAAACGTTTGTTACTCTTTAGCACCTTAACTCTCCTCATCGCAGGCTGCAGCAAGACGGATATGCGGGTTGTCAAAATCAAAAACGTAATAGATTCACTGAAGACTCAATTCGCTCCCGACCCGCGCACAGCCGTGTTCGACATTACCGCTCGCGACAGCGGGAAATATGTGATATTAAGCGGCGAGACCGACAGACTCTTTGCAAAGGACATCCTCTTTTCCGAAGTCCGAAAGGTCACGGGAGAAAACATCATAGACTCCGTCGATGTTCTACCAGATCCGAATCTCGACAATGTGATCGACGGAATCGTCGACGTAAGCGTCGGCAATATTTACCAGTATCCAAAGTACGAATCGCAGTTGGTGACCCAGGTACTCCTTGGACACACGGTGAGAGTCCTGAAGCGTCATCACGGCTGGCTGTACGTACAATGTGAAGATAAGTACCTCGGGTGGGCACAGCCTGGAATCATACGCCGCGTGGATTCTTCCGAGCTGGCAGCATACAATGCCAAGGACAAACTGCTGGTCACTGCAATATACACTACCGTCCGTAGCACGCCTGTGTCTGACGGCGGAACTGTATCCGACGCCGTGATGGCGGATCTCCTCACACCGGTTCAGAAATCCGGCGCCAGTTACAAGGTTGAGCTACCCGACGGTAGAACCGGTTTCGTTTCTTCTAACGATGTCGATTCATACACTCACTATTTGGCGACTCACAAACCAACGGCAGACGGCGTAGAGATGGTTGCGAAGAGGCTTCTCGGATTCCCTTACCTCTGGGGTGGAACGAGCACGAAAGGAGTTGACTGCTCGGGCTTCGTCAAGACGGTGTACAGGATGAACGACATCAAGCTTCCGCGAGACGCGAGTCAGCAGGTGAACGTCGGCGAAAAGATCAACCCCGGGCCTAATTTTGAAAACCTGAGAAAGGGAGATCTTCTCTTCTTCGGTAAGAAGGCCGAAGACGGCAAACCTGCAAAGATAGTTCATGTCGCAATATACCTTGGCAACGGCTATTTCATTCACTCCAGTGACCGTGTGCAAATCAGCAGCCTTCTGAAGACCGATTCCGCGTTCGACCAGTATGACCTGGACAGGTTCGTGACAGCAAGAAGAATTCTTCCGCCAAACGAAAGCAGCTCAAAGAATTGACCGTGAATAGACTTTAGGTGACATAGGTCGAGTTTCCACGTGACCTATGTACCTGGGGCAGTTCCAGCTTCAAAGAACCGAAGAAAGCCCACCTATAGAACTCAAAATGGACTGCAGAAAATGAAACTCGATTACTGGCGATACGATCTTAGGCTGAAGCACACGTTCACAATTTCCAGGAGCTCACGCGACGTGGTGCCGGTTGTCCTGCTGAAATTCGAGAAAGATGGGATAATCGCGTACGGCGAGGCATCACCAAATGCTCGTTACAACGAGACTCCGGACTCCGTGGAGCATTTCTTCAAGAGAATTGACGTTGAGGAACTCTCTGATCCCTTCAAGCTCGAGCACATAAATGAATATCTCGACTCTCTCTCACCTCACGATGCGAGTGCAAAAGCTGCAATCGATATTGCGATGCACGACTGGATCGGAAAGAGACTCGGTGTCCCGCTCTACAAGTTCTTTGGCGGTGAAAAGCGCAAGGCGCCTCTGTCGACTTTCACGATCGGTATCGACACGCCGGAGGGGATTGTCGAAAAAGTCAAGGAGGCCGCAAACTATCCGGTGTTGAAGATAAAGGTTGGATTGCCAAACGACGAAGATATTATCAATGCCGTCAGGAGCGTTACGGACAAGCCGCTGCGTGTGGATGCCAACGAAGGATGGAAGTCGAAGGAAGAGGCGCTCGACCGCATTAATTGGCTCGCGACCCGGAACGTCGAATTCATAGAGCAGCCGATGCCTGCGGCGCAGATTGATGACACCAGGTGGCTCAGGGAAAGGATCCGGATGCCGATCATTGCTGATGAAGCTCTTGCCTCGCACGACATATCAACACTCTCAACGGCATACGATGGAATAAACATCAAACTTCAAAAAAACGGTGGACTTCTGAAGTCACGCAAGATCGTTTACGCTGCAAGAGCGCATGGCATGAAAATCATGCTGGGCTGCATGATCGAATCATCTGTGGGGATAAGTGCCGCCGCACACCTCTCTCCGCTCGTCGATTGGAACGACCTCGATGGGAACGTTTTGATCTCCAACGATCCGTTCAAAGGAGCGCTCAACGAAGATGGAAAGATAATTCTCAATGATGAACCGGGACTGGGAGTTATACAAGCACATTAGCCGGTTCTTTTCTTAAGCTAACCTCCAACGCCATCGCTCCGAAATCAAAACTCGGGTGAGGTGCATGTACTACTAGCCGACATGGATTCCTACCTTGCGATAGCGTCTCCACGATCTAGACTTTTCCACCAATATCTACGAGAGCGGAATTCAAAACTCCGCCTCGATCCCGGCAACCGGAAGTAGTGCAAACTGGTACACGGTCTCTCTCGTACCATCGGAATTGTATTGATAGAAACCGACATTCTTGCGGTCATATATGATGTTTTGCACCGAAAGAAGGATCACAAGGTTCCAGGCGCGAAAGTTGTACCTGCTCGAGAATTCTTCATCAAGCCTGTGATAATCGGGATATCTCGCAGTGTTTATCTGCGGCGCCGGTTCCCATGAGCCGGCGGTCCAGGTTGATCCACCAACCCTGTGTTGCACGTTTGTTGAGTAGACCATCGGTGTGTAAGGCATACCTGTCACATATCTCCATCTCATACTAATCTCCATGTCATTCGAGAAAGGCAGGATATAGCTGGGATACTTGACGTAGAAGGGCATCTTGTTCAAGCTGGAGCGCGAATTGGCAAACCTCTTCCCCGCAATCAGAGTAAGAACGTATGGCAGTTCGTTCGTTTGATCAGTCGAGAATGAAACGCCCGGCATTCCTTGAAGCACCCACTGATAGTCCATGTCCGATCCAGGAGATCTTCTAATCTCCTCCGGACCAAGAGAGACAGTGCTTACCGGTTTCTCAATCTATACTCTCTCAAAATAGTCAGGGCTTACGGTAACCCGACCGAGCTGCAGCGGCATTTCATTTATCCTCACGTTCACCCGAATTTCACTCCCGGTTCTTACGATGACGTCCGTCTTAACTACAGCTCGATAACCGAGCATGCTGATTCTAAGCGAGTAGGTCCCGACGGGCACGGCGAGTTTGAATCGTCCATTAATGTCGGACATCGTCCCCATGTTCTTAATCTCGACGACTATCACATTTGCGCCTACAATCGGATCCCCAATTTTCGAATCTGCAACCGACCCTATGATTGTACCCGTCTGTGAGTAGGCCTCTGAAAACAAGACACAAAGCACAGCCAACGATAGTGCAACATCCCTTAACATTCTTGCAACTTTCTTCTTCTGATTTAAGTGCGGAGAGGAATCCCTGACTAAATGCGCCTGATTCGTCTGTCTTTCAGTGAAATCGACGAATCAATGGAAAAATACCGAACAGTTCATAAAAAGTCCCTTACTAGCTGTTACCGGCCTTAACGACTTTGCTACTGCTGCAAAAAATAGAATCGGTAATATTGAGGGTAAGAGAATTGGATTGGGAGTTGTGCGTAACTCGCAGAGACTGTCCTCGGTGCGGTTATTCGGTCAACGGTGCTTTACGGGCATAGCCGGATGGGAAGCGAGCGCATGTAATTCCGGGATCGTAAGAATCTCACCACATCCTGATTTCACAGCTGGAACAAGCTCATTGTACCATGATGTAAATTCCTTCGAGCCACAATCATCTCTTCTGTCCATTAGCAGCTGAGTGCGGGGGCTGGAGACGAAGCCGCACCACTTAGCCCGTCGGATCCGCAATCGTGCAATGTTAGGTGACATGGGCGAGCCGCATTTATACAACTCTTCGATCGCAGCCGTGAGTACTGGCTCACTTTGAAATATTCCGTCATGTTGAACTCGGTTCAACCTCTGGTTTTAGACCCCGAAACAAGCCTAGCCTGGAGCGTATCAGTCCAGGGTTCGGGGGTGACGTGTGAATTGAGATTGACTCACTATCCAGCCGTGAGTATCGACGACGATGTGATTGAATCTAAATCAGTCCCTCAGTATCTCGTCCGCATGTAATAGATCGGAGTATAACCCGCTCTTTATCGACTCCGTGTTCTTACGTGCAAGGGCAAGCGCCCCAAGAATATAGCGGTTTGCAATGAACACCTTCCTCGCATCGCGCTTTGCCTCGTCCATGACAAGATACCCGATTATGAGGTAGCTGTAGAGTTCAACAAGGTCTTTAGAGGCGACGTCCTGAAAGCTGCTATCCTTCTTCTCGATGACGTACTTCAGACTCTCGTAGAAAATTTGGCGTATCTCTTTCAGACAGTTAGCGAGCGGGATCAGTCCCCCCGGATATTCGTCGGCTTCTTTCTTGTCGAAATAATCCTTCAATATGTCGTTTACCACCTGCCCGGAGGCGGCCACAATCTGCATCTGCGAAGTACCCTCATAGATGTTCGTTATGCGAGCGTCGCGGGCAAGCCGTTCGACCCTGAACTCCTTCATGTATCCGGTTCCGCCGTGGATCTGAAGCGCATCATATGCGATGCGGTTCGCCGATTCGGTCAGAACATACTTTGTCACCGGGGTCAATAGATTGGCAACTTTAACCGCTTGCTTCAGATCAGCCATTTGTTCGGCAAACGGCTTTCCCTGTTCCTTCAGTTCCTCAATCGACTCTTCAAGCTTTTCCTTACGGTCCACACTCAGTGCCGCGGCGTAGAAAAGGGAACGGTTTACTTCCAAAGTCACTCTCATGTCAACGAGAATATTCGAGACGGCCGGAAGCGAGTAAATCGACCGTCCAAACTGTACCCGGTCCTTTGCATATTGAAGTGCCTCTTCATATGCCGCCTGCGAAATCCCGAGCGCTTGCGCCGACACTCCCATGCGGGCGCGGTACATAAGATCGAGGACATACTTGATCAAACCGAATTTCCTGCTTCCGACAAGCTGAGCCGGAGTATCATTGAACTGAAGCTCACAGGTTGGAGAACCGTGAATGCCGAGCTTGTTCTCTATGCGGCGCACTTTGAGATTATTGCCGCCATGACACACGAACATGCTCAGGCCTCTGCCGTCCTTAGTCCCCGGTTCGGAACGAGCCAGCACAAGGAGCACATCACCCGAGCCGTTTGTAATGAATCTTTTGACGCCTCTCAGGTACCACTGTCCTTCGTTATCCTGGTACGCCTGAAGCTTGATAGATTGAAGATCCGAGCCGGCATCAGGTTCAGTCAATGCCATGGCGCCCGTATATTCACCCGTGCAGAATTTCGGCAGGAACTCCTGCCGCTGGCGTTCGTTGCCGAATTTCCTGATTGTGTCCGCGATATCCTGCAGCCCGAACAAATTCATCAACGAAGCGTCAGCTCGTGAGACAACTTCGACTGCCATCATATAAATAGTGAACGGGAAATTTAATCCGCCGTATTTACGCGGCAGGACCATACCCATAAGATCGGCCTGTGCAAGTTCCCGGAGATTGTCTTGCGTGCCTTTTGCATATGAGACTATCCCATCGTGGATAGTCGCTCCTTCATGGTCAACTCCGGCTGTCCGCGGCGCGATCCTGTTGGCAGCGAGGTCACCCACGACCTCAAGGACTTTTGCATAGTTCTCCATCGCATCGTCGAAATTCACCGGAGCATAATTAAATTCCTTTGCCTGCCCGTACGCGTCTTCGGCGGTAGCCACGATGCTCCGCATATCTCCGAAATCATCCCGTCGCGAGAAGCCGTCGAAATGGAAAAGCAGATCCTTATTGTCAAGAAAGTAGTTGGACATTTCCTGTCTATTTCAGTTTGTTTTTGTATACTTCGATGAAGCGAGGTAGGACTTCCATCGCATCTCCAACAATGCCATAGTGACTGATGCCGAAGATGGGTGCATCAGGATCGGTGTTGATGGCAATGATCTTGTTGGATTCCTGCATTCCTGCCCTGTGTTGTATCGCACCCGAGATACCAATGGCGATGTACAATTTCGGCCTCACTGTTACACCCGTTTGCCCAACCTGTCGTTCAGGCGGCACAAAGCCCGCATCCACAGCAGCACGGCTTCCAGCCACTTCTCCACCGATCGTATGTGCGAGCTCGTGGATTAACTTGAAATTCTCTTTCGAGCCGAGACCATACCCGCCGGATACGATAATCGATGCTCCTTTGAGGTTGATGCGATTTTCCTCGCGGTGTTGATCTATGATCGTCACGAGATCGTCCACTTCGTCAGCTATATATTGCACTTCGGTGATCTTACCGTCGATGGGCACATCGAGCGGATGCATCTCCATGACTCCCTCCCGGACCGTGGCCATCTGTACGGGGTTATCGGGAGTTATGATAGTTGCAATGATATTGCCGCCGAAAGCCGGCCGGATTTGCAGCAAGATTTGCTTGTACAACTTTCTCAGGTATGTAACATCGGCAATTTGCAGGTCCGTGCAATCAGCGGTCATTCCGCTTTTTGTCGCTGAAGCGACTCGCGGTGCCAGATCACGACCCACTATCGTTGCGCCGAACAGCACAATCCTCGGGCTGTGTTTCTCCACCAAACCTGTCAGCATCCGTGCATACGGGAGTGTCCGGTATTGCTTGAGCGCCGGATGGTCAGCCACGATCGCTTCGCTGGCGCCGTAGCGAAACGTCTCCTTCGCCAGCTCGGTCATTTCACTACCGATGACGACCGACTTTAACGCGCCACCCATCGCCTGCGCAAGCTTGCGGCCCTTGCTCAGAAGCTCGAAACTAACGTCTGCTGCTTTGCCTGACCGTTGTTCGATGAAAACCCAGACGTCGCCGGCTGCAGCCCGAATACTATTCTGTTCAATGGTCACCGTCATGCTGTCTTATCCCAAAATGTGATCTTCAAAGAGTCTATCTATCAGTTTCCCGATATCAGTTTTAGTAGGTTCGATGATCTCATGCTCACCGCCGCTCAATACGACCGACTGCACCTTATGCACTTTTGTAGGTGACCCGTGAACTCCGCATCTCGCGGCATCCAGACGAAGGTCATCCATCGTCATAGTCTCGATGAGCAATGAGCGGCCTTCATATTCGCCAACCAATTCCTCGACGGACAATAGAGAATTTCCCTCGGCAAGCTTCTCCAACTCAAGGAGCGAGCGCGCCCCCTTGTAAGCCATGACGCGCTTCGCTTTGAATGGTCGTGGTGATGCCGCATCCTTCACGACCGTAATCAATACCGGAAGAGTACATCTAACAATCTCATACCCACCTTCAATTTTCCTTTTGGCTTCCACCGTCCTGCCGTTAACGGAACGTATTTCCTCCAGATATGTTATCTGAGGGATGTGGAGCTTCTCCGCAGTCTGAGGGCCGACCTGAGCGGTGTCGCCGTCGATCGCCTGCCTTCCGGCAAATATGAAGTCGAAGCCGCCGATCTTCTTTATCGCCTCACTGAGTACATATGATGTAGCGAGAGTATCGGCACCTGCAAATTTCCTGTCGGTAATCAGGCAGGCGTGGTCCGCACCCATGTACAAACATTCCCTAAGTATATCGGAAGCTCTCGGAGGGCCCATGGTGATGGCTGTGACTGTGCCACCATACTGGTCCTTCACTTGAAGTGCAACCTCCAGAGCGATGCGATCTTCATGGTTCAAGATAGCGGGAAGTTTAGCACGGTTGACGGTCCCGTCATCCTGCATCACGTTTCCTGTAATATTGGCGGTATCCGGGACCTGCTTCACGAGCACGATAGATCTGTACATGCGACCCTTCTCATTGAATGGATAGCCAGGTAGATGCAATTCATATACCGTGGTTCGCTTAGTCACCATACCGAAAACACTGCATTTCAAGTTGACAATCCCATGTTTCCAGGCAGCGAAGAAAAACGACTGAGGCATTGAGACGCAAGAGGGAAAAATGTCTCTCTGGCAGGAATGTGGTATAGCACCCTTGCCGCCTAACTGGCGATACAAATACTTAGTACAACGAAGGCGACAGAGACACGAGAACCATCAGCGAAGACGGATAATCAAACGGCAGGTTGCTCGTGCGTCAAACAGTGTATCGTACCCAACCCCCAAACTAAATCGAGCGAGTGTATCCCGATCACAGGACGATCGGTGACCAATTCATTTATAATTCCAAGCGCAACTCTGTCGTTCGGATCGTCAAACGTGGGTACCAGTACGGCGGTGTTAGAGAAATAGAAGTTTGCGTAGCTCGCGGGCAACCTGCGCCGCTTGAAGATCAAGGGTTCCGGCATCGGCAGAAAAGCGACCCCTGGTCTGGAGCCGTCCGCCAACCTGAATTCCTCGATGCGCTCCTTGTTCTCGCAGAGATTCTTGTAGTTCTCGTCTCGAGGGTTCTTCTCCTCGACCAGAACAAGTGTCCTCTCATTCACAAAACGGCATAGGTCATCGACATGCCCGTGCGTGTCGTCCCCCACGATTCCTTTCCCGAGCCAGCGGACATTCTCGGCGCCAAGGTAATCATGAAAGACTTCTTCGTAGTCGTGCTTTGAAAATCCAGGATTGCGCGTCTGAATCGCCTCATCAAGAAGACATTCTTCCGTGGTTATAAGTGTTCCCTTACCGTTGTGGTCGATAGAGCCGCCTTCAAGGATCACGGGCCTGCCATTGCGTGACACGGCAAAAACGGAAAGTCCCATTCTCTTTGAAGTAAATGCAGGTACATTTCTATCTTTCTTGTAGTCCGAATATTTTGCCCAACCGTTGAAGCTAAAATTCACCTGAGCAATTCCACTTTCATTCTTGATGAACTGCGGGCCGGAATCTCGTGTCCAACCTCTGTCCGTTTTGAAAACAAAATACTCGACGTTAGCTGCATCGACGTTTGCCGATCTCAAGATTGCGCGCGCCTGTCGCTCGTGTTCTTTCGACTCGATAAGTATTCGTGCCTTTTCTCCCGACGATATCCTCCTGACTATCTCAGCGTATACCCACGGAATAGGTGTAAATCTGCCCGGCCAGTCGCTCCTGTTATGCGGCCAGCCGAGCCAGGTAGCTTCGTGATTTTCCCATTCGGCGGGAAGGTGGTAGCCGAGCTCCGATGGAATTCTTTTGGAATTGTCCGCAATCATTCGTTTTTCATTCGAGGGGGGCCGGAGACAGGAGGCAGCAGACAGGATAAATACCGTGATAAGCGGAACGTGGAGTCGAGTCACAAGAATCTTTTTCCTGCCTCGCGTCTGCTGTCTCCTTCATCGATGCTGACTCCTTTTGCCTTGATCATTGAACCTCTCCGCAATTCCATCGTACGCGTCGACTCTCCTGTCGCGCAGGAAAGGCCAGTTCTGTCGGATATATTCTATTCTTCCGGGATCAACTTCCGCCAACAGGACTTCTTCTTTATCTGAAGAAGCCTGTGCTATAATCTTGCCCTGAGGATCCGCCACGAACGACTGTCCCCAGAACTCGATGCCCGGACTATTGTCGTCATGCTTCTCAATGCCAACCCGATTGGCTGCTGCAACATAGACGCCGTTCGCGATTGCATGTCCGCGTTGCACCGTCAGCCACGATTCAAATTGTGCTTTTCCGTGCTTCACTTTCTCATGCGGATGCCAGCCGATGGCAGTCGGATAGAAAAGTACATTTGCGCCTTTGAGCGCGGTGAGCCTCGCCGCTTCGGGGTACCATTGGTCCCAACAGATAAGCGTTCCGATATCGCCGTGCCTGGTTTTGAATGTTCTGAAGCCTAAATCACCGGGGGTGAAATAGAACTTCTCATAGAAAGCCGGGTCGTCAGGAATGTGCATCTTGCGATAGATGCCTTTAATCTTTCCGTCCGCATCTACTACCACCGCCGTGTTATGGTAGACCCCGATGGCACGTTTCTCAAACACGGGTACCACAACTGCAACTTCAAGTTTCTTTGCAATTCTTGAAATAGCCGCAGTGGAGGGCCCCGGAATTTCCTCCGCAAGCTCAAAATTGCGGATATCCTCCGTCTGACAAAAGTATCTGGACGTGAAAAGTTCAGGAAGGCAGATGATTTGAGCACCTTTCCGTGCGGCTTTCTCTATATACGAGATCGCCTTCCTAATGTTGAGCGCAGGTTTCTCGTCCATAGCAAATTGGAGAAGCCCGATGACAAACTTTCCACTTGTGGGTTGTGACTTGGCTTTCTGCTTCAATGTATTTTATGTCGCCTCAAAGTTGTGGTTACTTATCCCGCCTGACGTCGCATATGTGCAGGGGATAAATTCTCGACACACTAAATTAGCAAATGAGCGAATACACCTCAATTATATTCTTCTCCTTATGGCAACAGATTCTGCCCGGTTAGAAACGGTGACGTCGAGATCTTTGAGCAAACCGTCAGAGATATCGTAAATCCAGCCGTGAACACTTAACCCGCGCCCGCTGCCCCAAGCATTCTGTACGAAATCGCTCTGGCACACATTCCATACCTGTTCCATGACATTAATCTCACTGAGAAGACGGTATCTTGCGGGCTCTTCCATTAGCGACTCCAGCACGACCTGATGATTCCGGTAAATGTCCCGTATGTATTGGAGCCAATGATCAATCAATCCATGCTTTTGGTTTTCAAGAGCGGCCTTGATACCGCCGCAGCCATAATGCCCGCACACGATGATGTGCTTCACCTGCAACACTTCGACAGCAAACTGAAGTACCGAAAGACAATTCAGGTCCGAGTGTACCACGAGGTTTGCAATGTTTCGATGGACAAAAATCTCACCGGGCAGCAGGTCAACAATCTGTGTTGCCGGCACACGGCTGTCTGAACATCCGATCCACAGGTACTCAGGCGCCTGTTGTTGCGAGAGACGCAGGAAGAAATCGGGATCTCTTGCTTTCATGTCTGCCGCCCATCCACGGTTCCGTTCGAACAATTCCGTCAAAGTCACCATATCATCACCTTTAAAACACCGATTGTCTTTGTCGTCTGTTATCTCTACTTCTTTTTTCCTGATCTCGATTTTTGCGATGAACCGGCGATTCCGCTGGTCTTGTCCACTCTCTTCGCATTCTCCGAGAGTGCCCTTTCGGCAGCTTCATCGAGAAGCTTCCATATTCTATCAACCCAATCAAGATGTTCCGGTTTCATGAGAACAGACCGCAGGCATGTAATAGTTTCCGCATCCCTTTGAATTCCGGCACCATCCAGATCAAAGAAAGAAGAGGGCAGATCGGCGAGCGCGAGATGAAGATTCAGTTTTGCAGCCTCGTCGAAAATCTTGCGCGAAAGTTCAGAAGCAGAGGATGCCTTATCCGCCTTCGGTGCCCAGATAATGATATCGAGTTCCGGCGGAAACGGCGTAATGAACCGCGCATCTCTCGCAAGTCTCCCGTGGAATTCGAGCGCGGCTTCACGACATCTGTGGAGCGACTCTGCAAACTCGCCTCCCCGGAAAAGCGGGAGGAGTCTCTGTGTTGCCCAGAGCGCGACTGCTGATGCCCCGGCTCTTGAGCACTCGAGGCTTATCTCTCCAAGGTGAAGACTGCCTCCACTCGTTTCGCCTTCAGCGGATTCTTCAGAAGTGAAATATGTGTAAGGAGAGTCATGCTTGTAGAATCTGCCGACAGTCGGATCACGAAAAATCACACAGCCACAACCGTAAGGTTGAAGTCCATGCTTGTGCGGATCGACAACTATGGAGTCGACGTCACCGATCCTGTCGTACACCTTGCGCGTTTCAGCGGACAGGTTGTCGGCAAGCACATAGTAACCTCCGTAAGCGGCATCCGCGTGAAGACGAAAACCGTATTCTTCCCGCAAGCGGAGAATCTCGGGCAGCGGATCTGTTGCACCAACCGCGGTCGTGCCGATTGTCGCGACGACTGTCCCGACATCGCCCGTGTCAAGATGCTTTTTCAGATCATCCAAATCCATGCGGCCGTTCTCCTGAGATGCTACGGATTCAAAGGCAAGACCGAGAACGGAGCTGATTCTCGAATGCGTATAGTGCGCCTGTCCGGAGGCAAGGACTTTCTTTTTGGTGTTTAACTGTCCTGCCACCCACAGCGCCTCGAGGTTCGCCATTGTTCCCCCACCTGTCAAATGGCCGAGATGCCTGGTCCACCCGAACATTCGCGCAATTTCTGCGACGGCTTCTTTTTCCATTTTTGAGCTTGCGCGTCCGCCGTCTAATGCATGGTTGTTCGGATTGATCCACATCGAAAGCATATAAGCGATTTTAGCGATCGGGTGCGGCGGCTTCAGCATCTGGCCCGCGTAGAACGGATGGAAGTAAGGATAATTGTCCTTCATGCGCTCTGCGACATCGAACATCACTTCTTCGAATGCTTTTTTTGCCGGGATTGCCGGCTTTGAAGCCGGAAGCATCAGATAACCTTTCTCCAATTCACCGAGAGCGCTTTGGAGTAGCTGAAGAGAGTTTTTCTCAAAAACCCGAGACGGATCCGCCTTCTTCATCACAAGTTTGCGTGTTCTTTTTGCACGCTTCTTCTTTAGTCTGTACGTCACCCTCTGCTTTGCCAATGGTTTCTCCGAAAGGAATAATATTGAGAAAGTGGTTGCATTTCTTGACTCAAATTTAAGAATTATAGGGAAGTGATTCTAATATCGGATAAGGTCATATTTTCACTCTCATCCAGCAAGTGGAATACATCTTACCGTTTAACCAAGTTCCAAGCGAGGAGATATCGATGGGAATAACTACTTTGGAAGCGGAGGTTGGAAACGTTGCCGCTCCGGCAAGGACCGAGACTTTGGCGTTCAGCCTGGACTCGGGCATATTCTGTCGTGCCCGCGCAGGTGTCGAGACGTCTTAAGGTAATCCCGATTGTCAGGGAGGAGTTTCGTTTGGCTGACGGGACCAGAATAACCAGGAGAAAAGTAATCGCCTCTTTTAAATACTTGGACAAGAAGGGGGGATCTGATGTTATATTTGGCGAAGATGGCGCCGCCACTCTACTCGGTTCTCTAACGCCTGAATCCCTGGGACTCGCACTCGATCCACTTAGTCATGAACTGAAACCTCTGCCATCGGTGCTTTTCGCGTCTGAGCATCAGTAGACAAAAAAAGGCGCCGCCCGGCTTTGAACTGTGGCTTGGATGGCTTGGTTTTATGGAGGTATTTCAAGCGACGCCTTTTCCCCGCGATTGCGGAGTTCCGTTCACCTTATTCCATTCGTGATGAACGCTCTATCCCCTATCTTGGTAGCAAATTAATGCGGATGCTTTAACTTAACGTGAAGTCTTGTTTAAGAGGGTAATAAGTCTTTCGGAAGAGAGATGGAATATAAGAGTTCTCTCACCGCCGGGCCTTACGCGCGGAAACTTGAGCCGGGTTTTCCCGCCTGAATACGAACCCGTTAAGCCAGCTGAGAATAATCACCGCGAGTCCGAGTGCGATAACCCAAAGGAAGTGGAACCATCCCCCGGCTAACATGGCGATCAGACCGAGCGACCGTATCGTATCCGCACCGCGGCCCATATGTTGCTTCACATACTTGCCCAGCCTGGACTGCTTCTGTCTCTCGAAATCCATCGTCCTTATCATAAAGAATGAAATGGCAAGCGGCGGGACAAATGCCACCACTATGCCCGGTACCAACTCGTTCAACCACAACAGATACACCGCTGCAAAAGCACAAATTATGTCGGTGACGAGCTTGAACGGATGGATCTGGTGGTATAGGGTTTTGTCAATGATATTCATTCGGTCTCAAAATCTGTGGGCTTTGTTAAACATAGATTTCACGTTTGAGCTTCTCCCAGTCTTTCTTCCTGATCCTGACTTTCAATCTCAGTCCGTCACTTTGTTCGTCGGTTTCTGTCGATTGAACAAATTCAGCTACCGAGAGAATCTTTGCAAGTTTCTCAGATTGGGTGGATTTTATTTTGAAAGATTTTTCTATCACGTCTGCTCCCATAAGTCCGAGCATGCGATCCCTCAACTCACCGAGGTTTATTTGCCGCTCGGCAGAAATTGCCACCGAGCTGCCGCTGAACTCGTGGAGTACGCTCCTGACAACACCGAACTCGGCTACACGATCGACTTTATTGAACACCAGCATTATCGGTTTCTTGTCGCAACCCAGCGAAGCGAGCGTCTCGTTGACGACTTCGATTTGCTCCCTGAATGTGTTGCTTGAAATATCTACAACGTGCAATATGTAGTCGGCAAATTTAACCTCTTCCAAAGTTGATTTGAACGATGCCACGAGATCGGCGGGGAGCTTGCGAATGAACCCGACAGTGTCTATCAGGAGACATTGTATCGATTGAGTCAGGAAAATCTTCCTGGTAAAGGTATCAAGAGTTGCGAACAAACGATTTTCCACGAACGTATCCGAACCGCTCAGAACGTTCATAAGAGTTGACTTTCCGGCATTCGTGTAACCGACGAGAGCAAATTTTGGAAGCTCGTTCCTTCGTGATCTCCGTAACTCACGCTGACTTGAAATGGCTTCAAGTTTTTGACGCAACGTCGAAATCCGTTTCTTGATTAGCCTGCGGTCCATTTCGATTTGTTTTTCGCCCGGCCCCCTTGTACCGATGACGCCGTATTGTTTTGAGAAGTGCTGCCATTGACCGGCAAGCCTCGACATGTTGTATTTTAGCTGAGCCATCTCGACCTGCAACTTTGCCTCATGAGTCCTGGCTCTGAGAGCAAAGATATCGAGTATCAGTCCGCTCCTGTCGAGTACGCGCCTACCTACAATATTCTCGAGATTCCGAATTTGTACTCCGGAAAGATCATCATCAAAAATTATGAGATTTATGTTTTCGGCATCGGCGACCGACCTGATCTCTTCCGCCTTTCCTTTGCCCACAAAGTAAGCAGGGTCAGGAGATTGTCTGTCTTGAAACAACTTGCGCACAACCCGAGCTCCTGCAGTATCCGCCAGTAACACAAGTTCGTCGACGTTCTCGTCAACGCGTGCCCGCTCATCCTTTCCAAAAGAAACCCCGACGACGAGCGCCCGCTCTCTCGTATCGCCTGTTGAGATCAAATTAGTTTGTTACACCTCCGCATATTTTCCTTAACGTATCGCAATTTACTTGGTTCCGTTCAACGATCCCAATCAGGCGTGACTCAATGAACTTCCCTCCCGTGAATCCCCGAGACTAGATTGACCGGGAAAGGTCTTCATCCTTGAAATGAGGATTTCGAGGATCAAGAAGAAAAGCGCAGCGCCTGCGAAAAAGGATGACAGATCCCTGCCAACTTTCAATCTTTCAATAGTTGCCGCAGTATTTTTCCCAGCATTGACAACAAATACATTCTTGCTAGAAATACCCAAGCTTCCGGCAAAAAGAGATATATCCGATGTGGAAGCTTGAGCAAGATCGGAAGCTCTCGGATCGATGTTTGCAGAGACCTCGCAGATCGTATCGTTCGCAACAAGCGAATATGTTCCGGGCTTGTCCAACCCGCTAAGCCTAAATACCGCAGTATTGCCCGCGTAGCGGGGTAGAACGGATGCATTGTCTCCATAAGGAGAGTATAGTTTTGCAACCTGTGCGCCTCCACCGGAAAGGCGATACTCGACACTGTGTCCTGTAATCGTTTGGATCGGAGCTTGCTTTACCGCAGAGGCAAAAAAGAGTGTACGCTGGACAACAATCGGAAAGAAAGGAGACATCGGGAAATTGCTGGCCGAAGTGTCCGCCGGAGTTGTCACGGCGAAGACAAAACCGGACCCCGCTTCCCTTCCCAGTAGAAATGGGCCCGACGAAGTACTCATCAGCACATGATCAAAAGGATTTGGGTTTATCTCGCACCCGGAAAAGATTTTTGTTACCAGTTGACTCTTGATCTGGTCAGCGCTTTCTTGTGAAGCGAACATCCCTGAAAAGAATTTGTCGCCCACATCGATTTTATCCAGGCCGATGAAACTTCCTGAAGGACTTGAGAAGAAACTCTTCACGGTGCCCAGTTTCATCTCACTTATTAGCCGGTCAAATGATTCTTCCTGTGATGGCAGAGGCGCAAAAAGGACAGCACCGCCTCCGCCTTCTACAAACCGCACTATCTTGGATGCGAAATCGATGTTGTCCAAGTATGATTCGACAACCAACACATCCGTACCGGCGAGGTTCGAAAAAGTAAACTGCTGAGGCAGAATAGCCTTAGTGCCAATCTGGATAGTTGAATCGCTTTCAGCGCCCAGTCCATTACTCGCCGACGTAACTGCGTTTATCGCACTGATGACGAAATCGGACGAAGTATCGTTCACTACCACGCCTACGTTCAATTTCTGAATTGCATAGAAAGAGAAATAAAAATTGTTATCAACTTGAACTGAGTTGTCCTCAATCTGAACGACGCCCGAATGGAAGCCGTTTTGCTGGACGCTAAATGAAAGCCTGACCTTCTTTTCGGTTTTGCCCGGAATGTCTACCACCGACTGTGCCAGTTTCCTACTATCCACAAACAACGACACGACGACGCTTCCCTTTTGTGATGCACCGTTGTTCCTGACGGTTGCGTCGACTTCGGTGGGGACACCTGCTTCAACCACGGGGTTTGGGAACAACACGCTAGTAACGGACAAATTGTCCCCAGGAGACTCCGCCGTTCGAACGAAGAAGACTTTTACGTTCTGAAGTGAGGGTGTGGCGGGGGGAGTAATCGATGACGTATCGGACACAAACTGCGTTCGCTGCAGATCGCCGATAAGATAAATTTCCTTGTCGACGTAGCCGGCATTTGATAGTCTGTCGATAGCAGCACGTATCGCCGTTGAATAGCTTCCCCAAACACTGGAAGGTCCCGATCTTGTTATTCTTGATAGCAGAGAGTTTGGATATATGCTCGAGTAGGTCATGGAGGTATCGCCGGCGGATGACGTGAACATCAGGCTCACGTCATCACCGGGATGGAAGTCGTTAAGAATGCTTGCGGCGGCATCTTTTTCCTGCGAATAGACCTCTCCGTTTTCATTCCTGGCGGTGGTGGAAGGCGAGTTGTCGATTATCATAACGGAAGCGCTCGTTTCGTTCACCCCCGCAATGCCCTTGATCGCAGGACGAGCAAATGCCATTACCAACGAAGCTATCGCTAGAGTTCTAACGAGAAGGAGGAGGTAATCGCGCAACTTAATCCTCCTTGCGGTGGCGTGTTGGATTTCTTTCAGAAAGCGAATGGATGAAAAATCGATCTGACGAAGTTTCTTAAGCTGGAGAAGGTGAATCAGGACGGGAATACCTGCTGCGACCAAACCAATCAGGACTAACGGATTAAGAAATGTCATCGATCAGTTTCATCCCCTCCTCTTGGTGCCCACAATATTTCGGCAACACGATCGGTTTTGTTCGCATACCGTGCCAGCTCAAAGAGAAGGTCCGACAGTCGGTTCAGAAAGATCACGGTATAATTAGATACATCATCGGACTTACGTAGCCCGATTACAAGTCTCTCCGCTCTGCGACACACCGTCCTCGCATGGTGGAGAATTGCAGCGGTTCGCGAGCCACCAGGAAGTATGAAGGACTTCAAGGGCATTAATTGTTCATCCAACCTGTCTATAGTACTCTCCAGAATTTCCGAATCGATCTTTTCTATTCTTGTCACCGCTTTGGATCTGACATCGGACGGTGTTGCAAGATCCGCCCCCAGTACGAAGAGCTGCTTTTGAACATCCGAAAGGATATCGCCGATCTCCTGATTCTCAGAAAAAGCGCGAGCAACCCCCAGAAGAGAATTCAACTCGTCAACAGTTCCGTATGCCTCAATGCGCGGATCATTTTTCAGGACTCGTCTTCCGCCGAAAAGACTCGTCTCACCTTCATCTCCGGTCTTAGTGTATATTTTCAAGTCGTCGTCAGTCTTTCGATCTCTATAGATAATTCCATAAGTACGTTGGCTTTCGGCTGTTCATCTGCCGCGGAAAACGCGCGTGCCAGGTTGCGGCAAGTACGTGCGAGCATCTCAATATCGGACGAGCACTTGAGGAATCGCGGCTCGAATGGGAAACCCATGTCGCCTATGAACTCCTCGGAGTCTCCCCTCGACATGATCTTACCACCGTTAAAAACATCGACATAAATTTCCTTTTCTTCAAGCACAAATTTTACGAGAAAATGTGCCGGCGCTCCGACGCCGTAGACAGGCAGGTTGAGGCGCTTTCCAACAAGAAGATAAATCATAGCTAGAGTGATCGGGATGCCTCGCCGCGTTGCCAGAACTCTATGAAGGACGCTGTTGTCCGGATTGTAATAGTCCTTCGAGTTCCCGGCAAATCCCATTTCAACGAGGAAAAAATCGTTCACGCGCTGCACAGTATCGTATGGGCTATCAAGCAAAGATATTCTCTTGCCCAGCTCACTCGCTAGTTCATTCAGCTGAGATCCCACCTCGACGAAATCGATCTCAGGATAAAGCGGCCTGGCAAGCAGGAATAGGGCACGCTCCAGCGAGAATCCGGGCTGTGAGACGTAATCAAGCAGTGCATCGTAATCACGCTGAAGTTTGTCCAAATGGATCCTGGAGATTAAGCCTTCTATTCTCCTCTTGACTTGAACGTCAGAATTGCCTTTTTCCTCCTCGAGGAGCGGGACCACCTCCGTTCCGCTGTCGAGTAATTCCCTCTCAACAGCGGCAAAGACCTGTGGGTCTTCATCATCAAGGAGCTTCATCAGGGCACGAAACTTCGGTTCGGATTCTTGCTTCACTTGTTTTCCCTCTCTGCTATAAGCCATAATTCTTTTTGAGTTCTCCAGTGAGGATTTCAAAAGCAGTGATCGGATCATCGGCAAACTTGAAAAGCCTCAGGTCCCTCTCATCGATAGCACCGGACTTAACAAGGCCGTCGAAGTTAACTACACTTTTCCAGTATTTGCTGCCGTATATAATGACGGTTAACTTCTTTTTTATTTTTCCGGTTTGAAGTAGAGTAAGGACTTCCATCAATTCATCCATGGTTCCGAATCCGCCGGGAAACACTACGAGTGCCTTGGCCAAATACGCGAACCAGAACTTTCGCATGAAGAAATAATGGAATTCAAGGTCCAGTCCGGGGGTGATGTACCTATTTGGGAATTGTTCGTGCGGAAGGCTTATGTTGAGTCCCATCGTAAGTCCGCCCGCGCGGATCGCGCCTTTGTTTGCAGCCAGCATCATACCGGGACCTCCTCCTGAGCAAATAACGAACTGTTGTTCGCCGTTTCTGCTCAGGCTCTTCGACCATCTGGTCAGCATCTCGCTTAGCTTGACGGCATCCTGATAGTATTTCGCCATGGTTATCCCCGCTTCAGCCGCCTCCAGCTCCTTCTGCGCTTTGGCCACGTCCCTGCTGCCAGGATTATTGGACCTACTTGCTCTCAGCAATTTCTTCTTCGCGTTGCTCAGGCGCGTTCTAGCTTCGGTGGGAGTTGTGCTTCTCGCGGAGCCGAAGAACACTATCGTGTCACGGATTTTTAACCTGCGGAAGCGGGATAGAGGTTCAAGGTATTCCGAGAGAATGCGAATGCCCCGCGCGTCAGGGCTGTTCAGAAATGATGCGTTGTTGTATGCTTTCTGTGGAATTCCCGAACTTGGAGTGGTAGCCTTTTTTATGGTGATTCACCTTTCTGCAAGTGGACAATCACACGTTAGAAACTTCATTAGAGTATCGCTCTGCCTCCGTCGACAAATAAGATCTGTCCGGTAACGTAATCGGCATGGGCAAGATAAAGAAGGGCCCGGGTGATGTCTTCCGGTCCACCATAATGGCCAAGCGGAATTTTCTTCTCATCTATGTGGTTAACGTCACCTGACTCTTCCCCGGCTATTATAATTGTGCCGGGAGCAATCGCATTCACAGTGATTTTCGGTGCAAGGGATTTCGCGAGAGCTTTTGTCAACATTATGACGCCCGCCTTTGCAACGTTGTACGCGATGTGTTCGGCCCAGACCTGAACTCCCCCGAGTGAAGCGAAGTTGATTATCTTACCGCCGGACCGGTTCATGGCTTTCGCCGCTGCCCGTGCGCAATAGAATTGGCCGGTCAGATTGGTCGAGATCACTTTGTTCCACAAGTCATTCGACAACTCTGTGAATCCCGCAGCACGCGGGAATATGGCGGCATTATTAACGAGCAGATCCAGTCGCGAGCAGCGTGCAAGGGTGAGCCTGAACATTTCGTCGACTTCGCTTGAGTCGGTGATGTCTGCCTTTACGGCGAAAGCATCGGTACCGGTAGCAATGATCTCTTCAACTGTCCGGTCCGCTTCCGACTCAGCATGTGCGTAATTTATGACAATGTCCCACCCGTCTCGCGCCAGCGCAAGAGCCGACTGTCGCCCAAGTCGTCTGCCACTGCCCGTGACGAGCGCGACCTTTCTCTTTCCTGTATTCTCTGGACTAACCGCCATTCAATCCTTTGATCGACTGTGAGTAACAATCCGAGATAATTTCGGCCACAATCTCCAGGTTGGCTGAATCGACAGAATCGAAGGAAGAGTACTCCGAGCTGTCAAGATCGAGAACTCCAAAAGGTTGACCGTCTTTGAGGAGCGGGACAACAATCTCACTCTTTGAATCTGAATCGCAGAAAATGTGGCCGGGAAATTCATATACATTAGGGACTACCAAAGTCCTTCTTTGTGCGAAAGCAGTGCCGCAGACTCCAGCACCCATTCTTATCCTGGTGCATGCGACTTTTCCCTGGAAAGGCCCCAAAACCAATTCTCCTTTCCTAAGAAAATAAAACCCGACCCAGGAGACGTGTGAGAGTGCCTGCTTTAGGGCAGCCGATACATTGGCTGCGTTCGAGATGAAATCCTCTTCCGCCTCCACCAGGGATCTAAGCTGTGGAAGCAGCTCACGATAAACAGCGGTTTTGTCTTCCGAAGTACTTACTTTGAATTCTTCCATCCGAGTCAAACGAGAAAGGGTAACGAAGACAATTCTGCTTCGACGTTGCGGCTGCCGACCTTCACGGCGTATTTCGAACCGGGTACCAGGTGCTTAACCGAAAGGTATCCGAGGGCAATCTCTTTCCCTAGTCCGGGGGATTTCACCGAACTCGTGACGACGCCTATTTCGGTCCCGGCGGTATCGGCAGGCTTCTGGTCGAAGATCTTCCCGCCATGAGGGAGCTTCGACGTGGATAAAAGGCCCACGAGCCTTTTTCGCACCTTATCATAAGTTTGAAGTCTCGCAATAACCTCCTGTCCGATGTAGCACCCTTTGTTGTTGTGCACAGCATCGAGGAGATTGACCTCGAGCGGATTAACATCTTCATTCAACTCGTTCGGAAATACCGGCGTCCCGTTTTCTATCCTAAGCACCTCGAACGTTTGAAGTCCCGCAGGCGTCCCGCCGAGTTTTCTCAAACTATATACGAGATCCTCCCAGATACCGGAAGCAAATTCTGAGATCACCATTATCAGGTACCCGTTCATCATAACAAGATTCGACTTCGAGAGAACTATTTCGCGTGATCCAACGAATGCCTTTATGAAATCGTTGCGACGCATCTTTTCGATATCTAAAAACGTTTTGTAGCTGGAGTATGCCGTCTCCTTGAGGAATTCCGGCGCCATCGGGCCTGCAACAAGAAATAACGCTACTTCACCGGAGACATCACGAACTTTCACATCCTCCGAAACGATGAACTTCTCCATCCACTTCATCACCTTTTCAGAGTTACCGGGGCTGGTGAGCAATAGAATCCCCTCTTCGCGCTGGTACGCAGTGCAGAGGTCCACTATTCTTCCTTTCTCGGTGGTAAGAAAAGTCTGCTTACCCATCCCTGGCCGCAAGCCGTTCAGATCATTTGTGGAGATCCTGTTTAGGAACTCAAGACTATCCTTCCCGGTCAAGAGCACTCTGCCGAAGTGAGATATATCGAACAACGCCGAAGATTTTCTAACGGTTAAACATTCCTCCTCCACCGAGGAATATTTTTCAGGAAGTGATATCCCATCTATCTGAAGTAATTGGGCGCCGAGTCTCTCGTGAACTTCCGCGATATTGCTCTCAGGCATTCATGACTCCTCTACTGATGAGCTAATATATTATTGGAGTACATTCCAAGCAATGAACGCGGAAAATGTGGGAAAAGACGGCAGTCTCGGTCGGACAAAGATGGAGGGAGCTTAGGTGAGATGCAGCCTTGTTAATTGTCCAATACTTCTCTTACAGTCTTCGCAAGACATTTTGGAGTATACGGTTTGGAGATAATGTCCGATACTCCGCACCTAAGCAGGTCTGATTTCTCTTTAGGATCAAGATAGCCGGAAGCCACTATGAATTTGATTGAAGAGTCAAGATGCCTGATTCTCTTCAGAACTTCCTTACCCCCTAGTTTGGGTAGACCAAGGTCCGATAGGACCAAAGAGACGTCGCGGCTGTTGCACTCAAAAACGTGCACAGCCTCCTCACCGTCGGATGCGGTTACGACACCGTACCCCTTTGACGTCAGTATGTCTACGGCAAGCTCGCGCAGCATCTCCTCGTCTTCCACGAGAAGGATGGTTTCCTTCCCGCCGGCCGATTCCTGTTCCGCAGAGTCCCGGGTAACCGACTCTTCTGCCGATATTTTAACGGGGAAGTACAAGTACATCGTCGTTCCAGCACCGGTCTGACTACTGACGTCGATAAATCCGTCGTGCTTTTCCATAATCCCGAACACAACCGCCAAACCCAGCCCGGTGCCTTTGCCTTGTTCTTTGGTGGTGAAGAAAGGCTCAAAAATATGTTTGAGCGTTTCACCATCCATCCCAGTTCCGTTATCGCCGACCTCAAGGACGACATACCGGGGAAATATTGCATTCGGAAATTGCGCGGCTAGCGATTCCCCGGAAACAGCCCGGGTTGAAATGGTGACAGTCCCGGTTCCGGACATCGCGTCTCTGGCGTTAACGCAAAGGTTGAGGAGTGATTGGTGTATCTGGTTATGGTCGCCATTAATCTGCGGCAAGTCTTCGGCAATATTGCAGACGAGTTGCATTGTTTTTGGAAAGGTCTCAGCAAACAGTCGCTGCATTTCACGAACAGAATCGTTGATGTTCACCGGTGCAAAATTAATATTGGACTTTCTTGCAAAGGTCAGCATCTGACGCACCAGCGAAGCACCTCGCTCCGCCGCCTTTGTAACTGTGGCAAAACTCTTCGAGAGAGGATCAGAATGATCAAGACGTGACTCGATCATAGAAGCGTGCCCGAGTATTATCCCAAGAATGTTGTTGAAATCGTGAGCGATGCCGCTGGCAAGAGTACCCAGGCTCTCCATTTTCTGGGCCTGCAAGAATCTCGCCTGCAGAGCCTTGCTTTCTGTGATGTCCTGAAATACCTCAAGAATGGCCTGCTTGCCTTTGTAAACCAGACCTGTCCGACTCACTTGAAGAGTTCTCCCGCCGAGTGCGCCTTGAATTTCCATCGTGGCAGAATCCCCTGATTTCTGGCCATCTTTTAGCGGACATCCTTCGCATTGCTTTGAATCGTCTTTGTAAACAGTCCAACATTTTTTCCCTTCCATCCCGGGACCGAGCTTCTCTTTGAGATTCTCACTCATGAACATCACAAGTCCGTTCTCATCGACGATTGATATGCCGAACGGGAGTGTTCGTATGAGCATTTCGTTGAATTCATTGAGTTCCCGCACCGACTCTTCTGCCTTTTTCCTGTCGGTGATATCCGTAGCGACCGCCTGATGCCCGGTACAATTCCCGTTTCGAATTATGGGGGCTTCCCTTAGCAACACCGATCGTATGTCGCCAGATTTGGTGACAAGACGAGCATTAGTTAGTCTCTGTCTTTTGTCACTCTCGGAAGAGCACGATAGGTTGCGCAAAAGATGCAAATCGTCAGGATAAACTACCACGGAGATATTTTTGCCGACAATCTCATATTCAGAATAACCAATGAGGAGTTCGAACCCAGTGTTGACGCGTTCGACTTTGCCTTCGAGGTCAGTGAGAAAGATTGCGTCCGAGGTGGTTTCCATGATTTCGCCGTAAAGAGAGAGTGCGAAGCCGGCTTCCTTTACAGCCTCGTCACGCGCCAGCGTTTCTCTTATGAATACTGTCAACAAAGTGAGGGAGGATATTACCAGCAGGCCGGGCAAAATTGTGCTTTGCGTTCTAATAATGGAATCGCTTAACAGTACGAAAAGGGCAGATGCCGGAAGACCGAAGAGAATGAGCTTGGACCTGTATAGGACGATTGGAAGAAAAGCTATAGAGAGCAAGAAAATTAACTCAACCGGGTTAAGAGTAACCTTCAAATACCACCCTAGCGCCAGGATTACAGAGTACTTAAGGGTGGGCAATACTTTACCCGATAAGTATTTGCTTAGAAACTCGTCTGCAAGTATTGAACCAACGAAAAGAAGATATATAGCCTGTGAACTCAAGGCAGGTGCAGATGAAGCCTGCGAAAGAGATTTCGCAAAGAGCGCGAATGCAACCAGAATAAAAGCGACCCGGGCAAGTACGGCGCTTGAAGTGAAATCCAATTTCGTTTGCCTTAATACTCTTTCCTCGGTAGTTCTCGATGAAAGCAGAATACCAAGGAGAAATACGCAGGCGATGAGGCCTATCGGGTACCAGTTCCCTTCTCCCCAGGCGAATTTGACACTTGCGATCTCCAGCGATGATTTTGTCTCAGGCCAGAATGTAAAGCTTAGCTTGCTAATTCTCCGCGGATCGAACTTCTCTATAACTTTTGAAGTGTCTGGTTGGTGCGGGTTGAGTTTGAAATCGGTCAGAGGGACTGATATGGTCGTCCATCTTTCTGGTGGCGAGTTTAAATAGACGAAGTAATTAGTGCCTGAAGTACTCAGCGTGTCACTAGGCCCGCCCCCAACTGTAAGATCCACTAGTACCCTGTTACCCCTGGGTATTCCACGCCAAAGTATATATAGGGAAGCACTCGCAGGAATCACACCAATGTCTCTCCAATTGAAAGACACTCCCGACCAGGCATTTGAACCGTTGTCTATTTTGAAACAGATCGCACGCTTCCCCACAGGTCCTACGTCTGCGAATGCAGGAGTCAACGAATTTCCTTCAAAGCCGTACGGCATTATGTTGTCTGCAAACTGAGGGACCGGTCCTTTCGGAAAAGTTGAGAAATCTACGGGCTTAAAATAGTCGGGAAATCCTCCCGTGCTTATCCGGTAAACGGCGACAATGGCTATCAATGCCGTAACCGCAAGCAGCAAATTTCTAAAAGTCTTTACAAGGAGCTTTCCCGAATATCGTGACCCGGCTTCACGATCCCGATATGTCGAATTCACGCCACTACTCATGACAAAACAGTGGTGGCCTTTTCTTAAGTTGGAAAAGTTTGTTCAATACCTCCATATCTTCTTAGTCGGAATATTTTCCCGGTTAATTAGTGAAAAAAACGAACTAAACTCGCGCAGAATGGGCGGAATTGTTGAAACTTAGCGTCCTGGATTTTATTTTACTTTTACTATAATCGGAGGATCCATCATGGCAAAGATCAAGTTCGGGACTGACGGCTGGCGCGGCGTCATAGCACAGGATTACACTTTTGAGAATGTCTCAAGGGTCGCACTCGCAACAGGAAGATTCTACAAGCGGCACAAGAAGTCGAAGAACGGAGTTCTTATCGGCTACGATACGAGATTCCTCTCACAGGAATTTGCGGAGAGAACAGCGGAAGTGATAGCCAATACAGGCCTGAAGGTGACTCTGTCCGACGGATATTGTCCGACACCAGCCTTATCTCTGGCCATACCGAAGTTTGATGCCGCAGGAGGCGTTGTCATAACTGCCAGTCACAATCCTGCAAGGTACAATGGGTTCAAGCTGAAGGCCGATTTCGGAGGACCTGAAGAAGTAGAGTACGTTGCAAGAGTTGAAAAAGAGGCCAATGCACTTTCGAAAAAGTCGCTTGAAGGAATCAAGAAGAGTTTCTCGGATCTCAGCAAGAAGGGGCTGATCACAAGATCAAATCTGCGCCAGATATATGTCGATGACCTCAGGAAGAAAATCGACATCAATGCCATTAAGTCTGCGCGTCTGAGAATTGCCCACGATGCGATGTATGGCGCAGGACAGGGAATCCTGAGACAGTTGATCGAGGACGCGGTAGTCATACACAACGAATTCAACCCGTCGTTCGGCGGTGAGCACCCGGAACCTATCGCGGCACACTTGGGCGAATTAATGAAATTTGTCCCTCAGGGAAACTACAACGTTGGACTCGCCACGGACGGTGATGCCGACAGGATCGGGGCGGTTGACGAGCACGGAAACTTTGTCGGGCCGCAGGAAGTATACGCACTTCTTCTGAAGTACATGTATGAAACAAAAGGCGTTAGAGGAGAGGTCGTCAAGACTGTCTCGGTCGGAGAGATGCCGGATAAACTTGCTAAGATATATGGGTTGAAACTCACTGAGCTTCCCGTTGGGTTCAAACATGTCGCATCGGTAATGATATCACGGGATGTCCTGATCGGAGGCGAGGAAAGCGGAGGAGTCGGACTGAAAGGTCACATACCCGAACGAGATGGACTCTTCCTCGGATTGACGATCTGCGAAATGATGGCCAGGCGTGAACGGACGCTAGGGGAGCTTGTGAAAGAGCTCTTCGATCAGGTTGGCCCGCACATTTATAGGAGAATCGATACTCGGACTACCGAGCAGTACAAGCAGAAAGTTCTCGGCAAGTTGAAGAAAGGTCTGAAGGAGGTCGCCGGACACAAGATCGATCATGTCCTCACAATTGACGGGTACAAGTACTTTTTTGCCGATGGCGGTTGGATGCTTGTGCGCGCATCAGGGACCGAACCGCTTATCAGATACTATTGTGAGGCAGATTCCAAAGACAAAGTCGACAAGATACTGGAAGCCGTAACAAATCTATAATCCTGACTGCGCAAGCGCAGATGGCGACCTCCGTCGTTGTAAGCCTTTGGAAACAGCAATAAATTTCAAGACAATATATTAGCCCCACTACTCAACGTGGGGGTAGAGACTAAATCTCCCCTGATCAAGAACCGGCTCGCCGGTCCATTCTTGAAAAAAGTTCGGGTTCGTTTGTGGTCAGAAACCAAATTGATAATCTCGATTGTTTAAGGAAGAAAGACAGGAGATAATCATGTCGGCGACATTTGATTTATTCATAGAAGAAATGCGGAAAGAGATCAGGATGCTGGGCCTTGAGGAATTGCGGACTCCCGACGAAGTTGATAAAGCGATTATGAGTTCGAAAGGTACTCTGCTGGTGTTCGTCAATTCAACTTGCGGATGCGCAGGTGGAATAGCAAAGCCTGCTCTGACGATGGCGCTCGGGGAAAAGACGGTGCCGGACAAACTGACAACGGTATTTGCAGGACAGGATAGAGAGGCAACGGAAAGGGCACGCAGCTATTTCACCAACGAACCGCCATCGTCTCCATCATTTGCCCTCTTCAAGGACGGAAAGTTCATAAATATAATTCATAGGAGTGAGATAGAAAGAAGATCTCCCGAGAAAGTGGCAGAGCAGCTCAAGAGCACGTTTGAAGCTTATTGTAGGGAATAGTCATTTCACTTCCATTTCATCGCTCCGAACAGCCTCCGTCCTAATGCCGGATTTTACCCCGAAAAATCTGATATAGAGGTACAGGTTTGCCGCCATTATTATCCCGTAAATGAAGAAGGGGATTTCAAAGAGCGCACCTTCCATAAGATAGCCGCTGAGGCCGGTGCCGGTCGATGAAGCTGCAAGCCTTGCGACCTGGTTAATCCCCAACGCTCTGCCCATCTCATCTTCGTCTACCCTCTTTGTTAGCTCCGACTGCTGGATCGGTAATGCAGCAACTCGGAGTGCAGGACCGATTATGTATATGATTACGGATATTGGTAGAAACCTTACTATTGGGAAAACTATGAAGAGCAAAGTCCCAATGCCGCGCGTAAAGACTATGCTCTTCACGAAGCCGAAATACTTTTCGAGGAGCGGGGCGCCTAAAATCGCGAACGATCCCAGCAGTCCACTGAGGAATGCATACTCGGACATTTCCGATTTTGGAACATGATATACCAGGACGAAGAAGGGTATCAAAAACGGGACGATGAGTCCCTGAGAAAGGCCGTTGAGCATTCCGGTGAGCGTAAATTTCCCTATTGTAGATCCGGTCTTCAACCTTCCGATCTTTCCGCGGGCTTCTTCGACTTTGAGATACCAGAGTCCTGGGAGACCCACTGAAGATAGGATGGCAGCAGCGAGAAAGATATCTCGCACATCGAATGCCTTTGCCAGCAGGGCGCCGAGAGCAGCGGTTGCCCCGGACAGGAAAGTGAAAAACGAAAAATACTTTGTCCTTTTATCATCCGCAGTCAGGTTTGCGAGCACAGCACTCTGTATTGGCGCTACGGCTCCACCAATTCCACCTCCCGCAAGCGAGCCGGTCGCAGAGTACCCCCCCACCATCGCCGCGGGGATTATCATCCACAGACTGGATGAAATATAAACCATGATCGCACTCACGGGAAGCAGCAGACTAGCCAATACCAGTGTGCCCCGTTTCCCCCAAACATCTGTGGAAATCCCGGATAAATATCCGAGGACAGCAGTTGCCACGGTCGCCGACACATAGATGAGACCAATTACAAATGCCCCATAATGCAATGTGCTCAATATGTAGTAAGGAAATGCCACGTTGATCATACCAGCGGCGACACTTCTGGTGATTCTCTGCGCTCCAATAAGGATAATACCGTTTCTTCGATTCTTCTCTTCAGACACTTTGTAGTTCATCTTTGGATTTTAGGATAAACCAATTTTCATTTTGCTGAGCACGAGAAGCCGCCGGCAGGTTTGGACTCCATTGTCTCGTTAGCGACTGAACCTGCGCCTCAACGTGCTGATGTGATTCCGCCCGTCGTCGCTCTTCGGGCATGGGTGGAGGCACCCGTGCCCGTTTTGGGTGGGTACGCACACTGGTATACCGTGACCGGTATGAGGATAACGCAACTCTCCCCGTATCGGTTCAGCACGCAGGCTCCGGACAAATTCCCAGGCATAGCTTAGATTAAACCAGCCAAGAATCCGTGGCAATCTTCTTTCTGTGTTAATCCGTGTTCAAATCAATTTTTGTAGATCATTTTGAACCAACTGATAAATAGACGAATGTGCGTGCGTTTGGGTTATAATGCTTCTCCCATTGCGCGGGAGTTAGACCTTACCTACCAGGTAGGCTCCCGCACAACGGGGACAAAGGAGACGAGCAGTTTACCTTCGTGCGAATCTTGCCTGGAAGAATCTAAGGTGTTTCGGCTCGTAGACCATTTTCAAGCCCTTAACGCTCTTCCGGTTTTCATATACTTCAAGAATCGATTCCGCAGTGACGTCCATATGCGCCTGTGTATAGACTCGTCTCGGTATAGTAACACGCACGAGCTCTAGTTTTGGATGGCGGTTTTCACCGGTCTTGGAATCGCGGCCGGCAGAAACAATCCCCCGTTCCATGGTACGTACGCCGGAGTCGACATAAATTTCCGCCGCAAGCGTTTGCGCAGGAAACTTGTCCTGGGGAATATGTTCAAGTATCTTCTTGGCATCGAGAAAGACAGCGTGCCCGCCTATCGGCAACACTATCGGCACTTCCCAGTCGATCAGCTTCTGACCGAGATATTCGACCTGCCCGATGCGCGACCGGATGTAATCCTCTTTCGTCATCTCCTCCATGCCGCGCGCCATCGCTTCCATGTCGCGGCCGGCCAGGCCTCCGTAAGTGTGTAACCCTTCATACACTACGACCATGTTGCGTGCCTCGTCGAAGACATCTTTATCATTTATTGCAAGGAAACCGCCTATGTTCACCAGGAGGTCCTTCTTGCCGCTCATTGTCGCCCCGTCTGTGTAAGAACAAAGCTCTTTCAGGATCGCGGCGATCGATTTCCTCTCATAGCCCTTCTCGCGTCTCTTTATGAAATATGCGTTCTCGACTGCCCGTGTGGCATCAAGTATGATTCTGATTCCGTGCCTGCTTGTGAGCTTTCGGACAGCCCCCATGTTCTCCATTGAAATCGGCTGTCCACCGGCCATGTTCACAGTCGCAGCGACGCTTATGTACGGGATTTTCTTGGCCCCTACTTTCTTTATCAGGTCTTCGAGCTTCTGGAGATCGACGTTTCCCTTGAAAGGATGAATTGATTGGGGATCATGCGCCTCATCGATGATTACATCTACGAAAGTCCCTCCGGCGAGCTCCTGGTGTTCGCGAGTTGTTGTGAAATACATATTGCCGGGTATGAAGTCGCCTTTTCCAATTAGGATCTGGGAGACGATGTGTTCGGCACCGCGGCCCTGGTGCGTAGGCACGAGGTACTTATAGCCGTAGTACTTCTGCATGTTGGATTCGAGATAGTAGAAGTTCTTGCTTCCGGCGTAAGCTTCATCCCCTAACATCATCCCGGCCCATTGGTAATCGCTCATCGCATTGGTACCGCTGTCTGTCAGTAAATCGATATAAACATCTTCTGAGCGCAGCAGGAACGTGTTGTAACCCGCTTCTTCGATCGCTTTCACCCGATGTTGGCAGGTGGTAGTCTTGAGGGGCTCGACCACTTTGATTTTGAATGGCTCTGCCCAGCTCCGTCTTGTTGGTTTCGGATATGGCATTAGTTCACCTGTTTGGTTGGACATTGATCTCAAAATTTATCCGAGCCGGGCGAGAGATTCAATGAAGCGGTACACGATAGCGATGGTACAATATCGCCGGTAGCCGGACTAACCCCCTACAGCTTCCGTTACTCTCGAAATAACGGTGCACATTTGAGCGGAACCAAACGGGATACGCCCTTCCGCCGAAGGCATCACTTCGGGGGACTCGTGGGATGTGCTAAGACAAAGAGAGACGTAGATATCGTAAGCGACCCTGAGCACTGAGCTTGTCGAAGTGCCGAAGGGGAATCGAACGATGAGGCACCCATCCGTATTGACGGATGACCATTGCTATACGTAATGGATTATGCTTGACTCATATTATTTGGCACCCCGGAATTTGACGATTTACTTGAAGTCCGTACCATCTTTGACTATACTCATTCTGATGGAGGAGACATTTAAGAATGAAACATACACTTATTGTCGCCACAGTTCTTGCAGCCGGCATTGCGCCTTCCGGCATACTCTCAGCACAAGGTAGCAACGACGAGTCAGCCGCAGCAAAAAGCCTATTGCAGACCGAGCACGAATGGACTAGGGCAATCAGGACGGGAGACAAATCAACCTTGAAGAGAATCCCGGCTCCGGATTTCAAGGACATCGCCTAGAATGGACAACTGAAAAACAGGGACAGCATGATTGCGAGCTTGGAATCTGGAACTAACAAGAATGAAGAAAGCAGATTCAGCGACTGGTCGGTCCAGGCACACAGCAACGTCGGTGTCGCTCGTGGATTGAATACGATAACGACAGAGCAATACGATACAGTGAAGCTTCGGTTCACCGATGTGTCTCTTAAGCGCGACGGAAACTGGAGGGCGATAGACGCACAGGAGACTATCGTAAGATAGTATCCGAGATGAGTTCCGACTCTATCCGCTTGATCTGCAATCCGTTCACACACGAGACCCTCCATTTAAGCGACACATCGGAAGGGCCTGTCCTTGTGGGCGATGAATCAGCAACTACGTTCCGGGTCCGCGACGGGATTCCGATCCTAATGAATTCGGCAAACATAACAAACGCAAGCCAAAAGAGCAGACGTTACTACGACGCCGTCGCTCCTATCTACGCGTTCACACAATCGGTCTACTACAGACTGAATGGCGGAGAGGCGGAGTCGAGACAAGAGTACCTGAATTATGTCCGCGTCAAGAAGGGCGACAGAGTTCTTGAAGTGTCTGTCGGAAACGGAGCAAACATCCGCTTCCTTCCGAAAGAGGCAGAGTATTTCGGGATCGACGTTTCGTGGAAGCAACTCGTGAGATGCAAGAGTACGGGGGCTTGCTTCGGCTTTGAGGTAGAGTTGTTCCAGGCAGATGCCGAGCACCTCCCTTTTGTCGATAATTCATTCGACGTGGTTTTCAACGTGGGCTCCGTCAATTATTTCGAGGATAAGAGCACCGCAGTCGATGAAATGTTCAGAGTTGCCAAGCCCGGAGCCCTTATGGTGATTGCCGATGAAACCGAGAAGGCGGCAAGCTCACATAACAAGCTCCCGATCTTCCGGGGCTACTATAATAGCTGGAAAACGCCGGTTGAACCTCCGGTGGACGAGTTGCCGTCTGACGCGAAAAACGTACGGCTGACTGAAAGCAGGAGCGGTATGTACTTCTCCCTTCAGTTCACAAAATGAAAGTTACTCTCTCACTATTTTGAAGTTGAAGTGAGAAGTCTTGAAGACGCCCATCATTCTTATCCAAAATGGGAGCAACATCTCCTGTCCCCTGGCAGCGGTTATGTCACCGAGGTCGACCACACTCTTCCATCCGAACCAGTCCCCCAGTATTTTTGTCACTTCCGATTTTGCCGATGGATCATTACCACAAATGAATATATCGTGACTCCCGTTGAGCAACGATGGGTTGACCATTAAGTCTGAATTCACCGTATTCAAAGCCTTCACCACTTTCGTCTTCGGAAGCGCCCTTTGAATCTGCTCGCCAAGCGAATCTGTATTACAGACGGTGAGCGAAAGCTTGCCTCCTGAAAAGTCAAGCGGATTGGCAACGTCCACCAATATCTTACCGCGCATGTTCTTTTCGCCCGCAAGCTTCAACGCTTCAATGGAGTGGGAGCCCGAAGTGCAGTTAAATACTATCTCGCCGAACACGGCCGCGTCGGCAAACGTACTATGAGACGCCTTAGTCTCGTTGGACTTGGCCCATGATGCAGCTTTCTGATTGTCCATGGTCCTCGAACCCATTCTTACTTCGTGGCCAAGCTGGACGAGTTTCGTCCCGATAGTCGACGCGACCGTACCCGTGCCTAGGATTCCTATTTTCATTAGTTTTCCTCAATTGAATTATTTGAAAGAAGACCGCAGAGACGCCGAGGCACAAAGTGCGTAAAGCATCTGACTGATGATCCCGGTGCTTTGCGCCTCCGCGATGAAAGTCTTCACAGCAGGCCTTCGACCAACAACATTCTAGAACCTCGCCTTGTAGCCCGCCCTTTCCACCGCCCGTCTCGTCACATCGAGAATTCCCGGCATGTCCCTGTGTGGTAGAACAGGAACTTCTGGAAATGCTTTCATCTTCTCCATCATGTCGTTTATCTCATCACCTGCCAGCCTTTCCATAAGCTGGTACAGCCCGCCCTCTCCTTCTTCGAGCGAGTTGTGTGACTTAAGTATGAGCCTGATCGTCTCCACGATACCGTGGGTAGGAGGAGGTACCAGGAGTGCAACGAGTGCACCGTGATCGAGTCGAATGCGCCGGGCATGCTCGGCTTGTTTTCCGCTCTGAAGACGCGTGATGGCTGGTAAGACCAGTTTTTCTTCAATACCGATGTGCCTCAACAGCCCTTTCCTGAATTCGGCGTAGGGGATCGTGTCGATACCCTCTTTGACGTCGACAGCACTGGACAGAAGACCGTCGAGCCTTTGATGATCGCCGAAAAGGTATTTGTATATGCCACCCATATCAGAGTGCTTCAAGTGCCGGAGCCAGTTAAGGATGAAGTGAAACACTTACAAACGACGCACTCTGCATCGACTTCAAGCTGCAAGCCCGACTTTTGCAAGGGCTTCCCTTGTCGCCTCGTAAGTGGTGTGGTGCACGGACTTGAGGCCAATGTCCTCCGCAATTTGAACGAACATTTCGCGGTCATCTACATACACCGATTCTTCGGGAGAAACCTGCGCCACATCGAGTGCCATCTGATAAATATCTCTGTCGGGCTTCCGCATATGGACGAACGATGAGGATATAAAGAAATCTACAAACTCTCTCAATCCGAAATTCGAAATCCTATATTCGTTCAGTTCTTTCCCTTCGTTGCTGATGACTCCGACTTTGAGATTGTATTTTCGCTTCAGGGACCTCACCAGCTCGATCATTATCGGAAATGCCTTCGACTGTCCGAACATGAAGGTACGGAAATCCTCAAAGCTGAACTTTCTTTCAATTCCGCAAAACACCACGCGATCGAGGTACTCTCGGAGCGAGATCTTCCCCGATTCGTAGGTATCATATGTCAGGTGATGACGTTCATTCATATCCTCGTAATCCAGATCAAAGAGCTCGGCCGCCTTCATGCGAGAGTTGCGGTCCCAACCGTTCGTTAGCAAGACTCCACCGATATCGAGAAACAGGGTTCTCGGCGTGCGATTTTCTTTCACATTTGTCTCCTGTTGTTTTGAATTAAGAGGAATTGGCGATCTCATTTCAGAGCGGTTTCAATCGACTCTTCGATCGCTTTCATGCCTGCGACGACATCTCTGCCAAGATCTATTCGAATTGCCCGTCTATCGTGCTTTCTCAGAGCTTCAAGATCTCCGATGGCCTGTGCCCGCTTGAAGACCGAAAAGCTGTACGGTCGCCCCGGGAGGGGAGCGTCAACAAAATCGTCAGAAGTAAGTTGAATGAAAAGTCCTGTGTTCGGCCCGCCCTTGTGGTACTGCCCGGTGGAGTGAAGAAAACGCGGTCCAAATCCAAAGGTCGTAGCAAGATGAAGTCTCTTCTGTATCATGGCACGGATTGATGCCGCTACTCTGTTCACATCCCCGGTCTCGGTTATATAAGCCATGATGGGGACGTAGTCGCCCGCTCTCGATTGTGAGAAAAAGGATTTCATGGCGTCTGATAGCTTTTTCCCCGCCACATTACCAAACACTTTCAAATCCCCGTCCTGTAAGAGAGGCTTTTCTTCCGGCAGTCTACCGGTCTTTTTGACTTCTGCCAGAAGCCTGTTCGTGTTATCCTTACTTTCCTGTACGTTAGGCTGGTCAAATGCGTTGATGCCGATGACTGAGCCCGCAACGGCCGTAGCTATCTCCCATCGTAAGAATTCCTGGCCGATATCATAGAGATCTGCAAGCTCTACAGTTACAACCGGATTCCCTGCTTCCCGCAGTTTCCCGACGCACTTTTCCGTGTCCGCGTCGGCCGACCCTCTCAATTTTACAAAAGCAAAGAACCTATCCGAACCGTAGTCGGCGGCATCAAGAACCGGCTCATAACTTATCGGGAGTATCCCTCTCCCTTCCTTTCCGGTGCTTTCGGCTATCAATTGTTCAAGCCAGAGTCCGAAGGTCCCTATCTTCTTCGAAACTATGAAGGTAATCTTGTCCCTCCCTTTCAATGCAAGCTCGCCCATCGCTGCTCCAAGGGTAAGTCCCGGGTTCTTCTCTGCAGGGACAAACGAACCGCATGCGTGTAATATCCTCAACGAACGAGCAAGCAGATCTTGCACGTTCACACCGAGCAGCGCCGCAGGCACTAACCCAAAATAGGATAGAGCGGAGTAGCGACCACCGATGTCAGCAAAATTCAGGAACGTTTTTCTGAATTGCCTGTCGTGCGCAACATCGACAAGTTTCGAACCCGGATCGGTAATAGCTACGAAATTTCTCCCTGCCGACGATCCCCTGAGGGCTTTCACCTTGTCATAAAAATAATCACCGAAGGCATTCGGCTCCGCCGTCGTTCCGGATTTACTAGCGACTATGAACAGGGTGTCGGCAAGAGGTACTCGTCTTTCGATTCCAAGAATTGTGGCGGGATCCGTCGTATCCAGAACAGTAACGGGTATCCCGTTTTCTCCGACACCGAAAGACTCACTGATCACAAGGGGAGCCAGACTGCTTCCGCCCATCCCCATGTGGACGACGTGTTTGATTCCATCTTTCCTTACCTCAGCGGCAAATTCGATCAGGTCACCGGCAACTTCCTCGATCTTTTCCGCCACGTGGAGCCAGCCGAGTGAATTCTTGATGATCTTCTGGCTCGGTTCATCTGATTTCCACAAGGAAGGATCTTTCTGCCAAAACCTCGCAGGGAATCCGGCCTTCTCTAGATCCGCCACCCTGTCCTTTACATTACGCGCAAACGAATCCAGCGAAAATGTCTGGCTGTCGACAGGCTCGCCGAGTGCGGTTTTCATCTTCTCCTCCAGCGTCTTGATAAGCGCATCATAGGCCTCATCGAACTTTTTCACGCCGTCGTCTTCCAACTGCTGTGTGATGCTGTCGAGATCGATTTTCAACGAAGAAAGATAGTCGAGGACCTTGTGCGCGGCATCGACACCTTCAGTAAGCCTGAGTGCCGGTTTTCCATGATCACGATATTCATTCATCGTCTCAAGAGGAACGGTGTTGATGGTCTGCGGACCTATTAACGCATCCACATATTTCGTGTCGCTGTATGCGGGATCTTTGGTGCTAGTACTCGCCCAGAGAAGCCGCTGCATCCGGGCTCCTTTCGCTGCAAGTTTCTTGAAACGATCGCTCGCAAAGAGTTCACCGTAGATTTGATATGCAATTTTCGCGCTTGCGATAGCAACCTCACCCTTGACGTTCATCGTTCCGGAAACGCCGGCTGCAGGAATCTTGTCGACCATCTTGTCGACGATGCTGTCTATCCTGCTCAGGAAGAAGCTTGCGACAGACGTGATGGAGCTGATGTCCAGATTTCTTGCAACTCTTGATTCCAATCCGGAAAGGTATGCCTCGACAACTTCACGATAACGAGGGAGGCCGAAAAGGAGTGTAACGTTGACGTTGATTCCCTCGCTTATCAATTGCCTGATCGCCTGAAGGCCTTCTTCTGTTGCCGGGACCTTTATGAAAGAGTTCCTCCGCTGAACCGCTTCCCAGAGTTGTCTTGCCTCTGATACAGTCGCGTATGTGTCGTGAGCTAACTTCGGGGACACCTCGAGGCTGACAAATCCGTCGCCGCCATTTGTCTTTTCAAACACCGTATTGAAAATGTCGGCCGCCCGACGGATATCATCCACCGTCAAAACACGGTACATCTCAACGGCGGACTTGCCCTCAAGTGCAAGTGCATGGATAGCGTCGTCGTAATCGACGCTCCCTGCAATCGCTTTTTCAAATATCGATGGGTTCGAAGTCACGCCGGACACTCCGTCTTCAGCTATTCTCCGATTGAGCTCCCCCGAAACGATCATACCGCGTCTGATGAAGTCCATCCAGATGCTTTGTCCGAGTTTTTCCAATTCTAAGAGCGGATTCTTGTTCATCATCAATTCTGCCTTTCTTCAATCTTCAAAGACTAATCCGAAATGTTAGCTACTTTTGCGAGCCGACGTTTATGCCTTTCTGCGCCGCTGAACTTTGCAGAAAGGAACTTCTCGATAATTTCCCACGCCAGCTCATTTCCTATAACTCTGCCGCCCAAACAGAGAACATTGATATTATCGTCCTCGACTCCCTGGTGTGCTGAAAAAGCATCGTGGATGAGAGCTGCCCGCACTTTCTTGACTTTGTTTGCCGCCACCGAAGCTCCCACACCGCTTCCGCAAATTGCGATTCCTCTTTCGATCTCACCTGAAGCGACTGCAAATGAGAGCGGGAGTACAAAATCAGGATAGTCGTCAGCCGGATCGAGTTTCACCGGCCCGAAGTCGGCGACGTCGATCCCTCCATTTTTCAGCCTGGCAGACATCTCCTCCTTCAACGAGAAGCCGCCGTGATCAGAAGCAATTCCTATTCGCATAAGTGCTCTCCATCAGGTCAAGAATTGTTATGAATCGGTGACATGGCATTATCACAACAACTGATGACGCATTAACGTTTCTGAGTTGAATTGCTATGAGGGATTGTCATCATGGATTGACTTAGGTTAAGTCACAGGACCGAGCAACAGAGAAATGCTATCCCTATGTTATCGTTGTGGCAAATGATTTTGACACCCTGCCGCGATCAGGCAGGCACTTCGACGCGCTGGCGCGGGTCGGTATTGACAGGATTCTAAAGACTTGCGATAGTACGCTCTCTTCGTGCGAATCCGTGGTTTTTTTCTGCAAAACGAAAGGGCCCGGCATATTTGCCGGGCCTCCGTAACCTCACATGTTCGACTCTCAGCTATGTCAGTAGCTGACAGTGAGAGTGAACGTTCCCGAATATGAGCCGGGAGTTTGGTTACCAGGGATCGTCCCTAAGTCGCCGCCAAGCCATAAATAGTAGTTACCGACTCTACCGTTTGTACCTGAAAGGCTTACGGCAGAGCCCGAAGCAACCGATGATGAAGAGGATTGAAGAGTGGAAGAACCAGCCCCATATACACTTGGGGTAAAATTCAATGTGCTGCCGTTCGGTCCGTTCAAAGACGCGCTTGCGTATGTGACCTTGACGGAGCTCGCACCATTTCCGGTAATCGTATACTCAACAGCGCTGCTTTGCGCGCTGATGGGAGAAGGTGTTGCACCAGCGACGAGCGTGCCGAAGTTCAATGGCCCGCCGGAAACGGTAACAGCCAATCCCTGCAATATAGTGGCCTCCACTGTCACACTTTGACTTGCGCTGGTCTGCGCGAACGAAACTGTCGAAGCTGCGAGAACAATTAATGAAACAACTACTAATGTTTTCAACAAATGCCTGAGCGGGCGATTAAATTCACCCGTCACTCCCATAGAGGGAATACTGCGATGCTGGTGATTTGAAGGTCCTTCTGAAATATCGTAAAGCATGGTTGCCCACTTATGAGCAATGAGCGTGCCGTCAGAAGACGCGACGAGAGTGTCGCATTTTACGTTTTTTGGAGTTAATACGGAAGTGGGTTACGAACCCGTAATGTTTTACGTTTCGCTTAGGTTACATCGCAACTGCACGGGACTCCAGCGGAAACGCTACCCAAACTAGAAAATGCCAAAGCCGTCTTTCGATGTTTGGATCCCATGAGAAGATAAACTGAAGGACCCTGCCGGGATTCCAGTGGTCCTCACGCACCTACTATCCAGGAATCGGAAGTGTAAAATAGCCGGTTCAGAGCAGGACGCCGAACCCCAGCAAAAAACGGTTGGCGACGGCACTAAAGTGTGAAAAAGGATAAGTGAAATCGCTGTACTGTTGATACCTATATTCCACTCTCAAGAGTGCCCGACCCCCAAGGATCATTATCTTCAGTCCGCCTCCGAGGTTCAAGAATTTCACTCCCGTTAGACCAACGCCCCGCTCTCTGGTCATCGGTTGATAGAAGGCAATCCCGTTCCCAACTCCATACCCGGCTTCCAAGAACGGAACTACAGGCCAGTACCCCATCCCGAAATTGTATAAGAGATTGCCGCTTAGGTCGAAAGCGGGAGCTGTTCCCTTGATCGCACCAAATGCCAATTCGGGTTCTACTGAGAGACCTAACCCGAGCACAGGGTAGAATCCCGGCCTAAATGCAAGAGCGACATACCCTTGAGATGCATTATGGTAAGTGTAAGAGTTTGCATCTGCGGAAAGAGACATTTCCCATCGCGGTAAGAAGCCCTGACAGAAGCCGACAGTCGGGTATAACGCGATCAGTAAGAGTATTCGTTTCATCATTCTCTCCTTATGATAGTTGACTTCTCGAACCGGACAGAGATCTTTATCACCAAAGGTTCATGTATATAATTGTGTTTTACTTCAGATGCAAGAGTTCCCCCAAATTGATAAAGATGAGCGCGGGGGTTCCATATCATGCAATGACCATCGCAGCTAGATCGGCTTTCTTGATTTTCTAGCCCTCATCAGCAACTCTGCCGGCTGGAAACTTGGCAGCTCTTATTCAGACTTAGGTACTTGAATTTTCTCTGCTCTGGAAGCACTATAGGAAGGTAGGGGTTGAAAATTAAGGTACGCGCCGGTGCAAAGCCAAATTGACAGATGAGTTTAGACACCATGGCGGGAAAGTGCAAGAGTATAGGCGATATGATGTGGGACATCTAAGAACAGGGATTTTCCCAACAAGCCATGCGAAACGAGCCAGTCAATTTTCTATCATGTCTCTTTATTGGAAGGCGTGTGATTCTTAAATCCCTTGCCAGCGCATCGTTCTCAGCAAGCTTATTCTACGGAAAAGAGTTCGTGAGTGGGCTTCATCTCCAAATGTTCAAATCACGACTCCCCAAGAAGATCTTTGAACTTCTTCCCGGTCGAAGCGTGGATGCTTTATAAGACATGGATGGACGTCTTCATTGGCACCGCTCATATTTGCAGGCTCCTTCCCGCTTCAATTTGCTATCTTATTCCCACCAATCGGCTATCAGATATTTCAGAGGCTTCATATTGTTCCGGATGTTAGCGATAGCCTCGCTGCTGTAATATACATTGACGGTTCCCTTTTCGGAGTATGAGACATTTTTGCCGGCGACCACGATACCTCCATAAATTTGCACAGTACCTTTCAAGCTCGTGGAAGTCTCAACCGATGCAGAATCGGCTACAACAACGAGTCCGTAGAAGTTGACGGCCCCGGTAACGGTGAGGCTACCGTTGACAATCAAGATGCCAACCCCGGTGACAGTACCGGATATCTGTGTATTACCATTGATGTAGGTTATCTGTGGATTCTGGTACGTTCCAAAATTTGCACTTGAGAAATTGGCGTTGTTGTATACGTTGTTTGCCAGCCGAATCATTTGATTCGCCCAAGAGGCATAATCAGGCAAGCTCGGCACTTGCTCCGTCGGCGGGTTGCCGACTATACTGGGTGCACCAGGAAAAGTAGTAGAAGGCAAGATATTATAGCTCACGCCTGCGAGTTCTCCTGGAGAACTTGGAGACGGCCAATCCGGAGGGCTGGTATCGACACCGCTAATCTCAGTATTGCCATTCAAGTACAATGCGGAAGACTGGGTGGCCTGAAGAGTAGCTGCTCCATAGATTGTCGGCGGATTGGCTACGACCGGGTAAAGTTTGTTTTGAACACTGAAACTGAAGCCATTGTAACTACCGACACTAGTCATGCTTAGGGAGTCCCCGGGAAGGCTGGCTAGCGTAACCGTATCAACCCCGCCCATGATTGAGCTTATGACGTAAGTTCCAGCCGGAAGATCAGGATTCTCCGCAAGCTTCCGTATGTAGATTTCGACTCCGCTCGATGCAATGTCATGCGCGCGAGTTGAGCAGTAATAACCCACGTAGTTGTCCACCGCCGCGTTCGCGCGTCTGTTCATATTATATCCTACAATAGCCAAAGAGAATAAGAGAGTTAAAACGACAATAATAGCCATTCTGCCCATGATCTCGTTCCTTTCCGGTCACATTAGCGTTCGAAGGTTCTTAGGACTTATGAATTGTTCCCAGTAGGCGCCGGCATAAGTCGTATCCGACATCATCCGGTTTGGGCTTTCGACCATCACCCTAACTTTTATCGATTTGATCGTCGAGAGAAGGCTGTCATCAAGGTGGGTTCCCGCTGTGAGCCCGCCGGCCGGGATGGCTATCGAATTACCTGTGCTGTCAAAGTAAGTAAGATCGAACGAAGTCTGTCCAAGACTCGCACCGGTAGTCGTTGCAGTGTTTGTCGCGCTGTTCCATTGACGCCGGTAAAGGACAATCATATTGGGATTCTCTCCGCTTGCAAACTGTGCACGGGCAGTGTAGTAATAAACCGTATCGGGCACACCGTCTTTCTCAAAGTCGGCACGGAATTCAATTCTGTCAGTGTCTGCAACGAGTATTGCTGGTGAAGCTCTGAAACCTATCTTATAAAAGTCATACGTTATTCCATCTCCGATCTCCGTGAGGTCAGATTGTGTTATGACACTGACGTTGGTATCGGAACCGGCATTTGACAAAGAGACGTTCATCGCAATTACCGTCAATATTAGAAGACTCCCTACTATCGTGGAGCCGATGATATCAATTATTGTGTCCATGTCAGCTCCTAATCCTTATACCTGTATGAAACGATCGCGGAGAGTTCTATCGAATGGTTGGGCGTCGCAAGATAGGGGTTTTGAACGGTGACGTCTATCCGCTTGAAAAACGTCTGTGTACCCGCATTCACATCCGGCGCAGTTTCAGTGACATAGTAAACGCTGTCGGTCGTAATAAAATCGCCGAGCCGAGGTGTGCTTACGGTGTCCGTGTACCCGTTGTAATTGTCGATATCGTCGAATGTGGATGGATCGCCTGCGATGTAACCTGGTTCCGATCCGAATTGCGAAGGCGGGGTGAACGTGCTGACAGTATCCGTGGTCAGAGGCGGGAGAACTCTGCCGTCGAAATACTTTTCTGTAGCTTCCTCTATTTCGGTCTGACCGATCGCAGTCCCGGTGATCATTGCCTCAGATCCCTGGACAGTTTCGCTCTGGTCGATAATGAGTTTGTTGGAAGAGATCGTGATTGTCGCAAGAATCACGAGGGCAACAAGCACTAACATCGTTTGTCCGGTACCCATTTCACTCTCCTTTTTAAGGTATCTACCGAACCAATTGTTTTATCTGGTGCTTTAAATTCCACAACTGGACTAGCTGTGGCCCCTCCAGGCAACCGTAAAAGGTACACCACGCGGCTTTCCAAAGCAAGTCTAGGCGGACGATTTGTGCAAAATATCACTCACCGGTAGTGAAAATTGAAGAAAACGGCCGTTACCACGAGAGGCGCAGTCTGCGAAGCCGCGCTACTCGGGTTTTACAAACCAGTCGGGAGCCATGTTCATGATCTTGCGATAATAGACGTCGAAGTCAAATCGATCCCTAAGTCTCGCGTAAATAAACATCATGTACTCGTACCCCTCTGTGAAATCACCATTCAGCTTGATCGATTGTTGAAAGAGCTTTAGTGCAGCCCGAAGCCGACCATTCACTATTTCGATCTCCCCCTTTACGCCGACCACCAGCCATGGTTCCGTCACATATTCGGAGAGAAACCGACTTGCCTCACTCGTGTCGATCATTGCTGCCGTATCAAATCCCTGAACTTTGCGGGAGCTATCCCAAAGGGAATTGATATCTGTAAAAATTGCTTGAACGTACTCAACCGAGGTCGCTCGTCCGGAGCGCGACCAGGCATTTAGAGCTTCCAGATTCCTTATCGTTCTTTCACTGTCGCTCAAGACGAAATAATCCTTGGAGAAATACCGGAGGAGTCGGCGACTCACCGAATCGAAATCTGGATTCAATCTCCAGAGTACCGGATACATGATGGATTGAGGGTTGTGAACATGTGGGAGACCGAACACGTGACCGAGCTCGTGGGCAAGAACTTCTGCCTCTTCGAGAGAATTCCATGAGCCCAAACCGGGCATCGCAGGCAATCCGGCGATCACGGCGTATGGCGAATCGAACGCACCCTGTCCGATTGCTTCAGGATCAATTCGGTCCACACCTATCTCTCGGTTCAGAGTCACACCGATATTGATTCGATTCCCCGGATGGAAATCTTTTTTCAACCACCTCAATGCCTCGCTCACATTTCCATTGAACCAAGCATGCCATCTTCTCAGCCCTTCTAAGCTGAAACGTATTCCAGTCTCTCTTGTAAAGATATCATTTACGAAAAGAAGTCTAAGTGCAAGACGGCGACGCCAGTCGGGGAAGAAGCTTCGGTATGCTTCGTCGGCATAGAAAACTACGGGTACAACAGCATCAGCCTTAACAGGCAGCTCGATCGGATTAATCGGGTAATGCGCAAGCGAGCTTGTCGTGGCACGCTCGAACATATACCTATAAGGCTCAAAACTGACGAACGGCCAGTTGATTGTCATGTTGCCCATGCGTACCCCCCTCTGAGTGGCCTGGAAGAATTCTGAAGAGTCGGAAAACATCTTCCCAAGTAATACTCTACCGGACTTTTTAGCCACGATACATATTTGCCCGCGAATGCGGGGAACACGAATTCCCTGTTGACCGATATCCGGGTATGGCCCGAAATCAAACGACTTCACATAAGTGCCAGGATTTAATGCCCCAATAGCGATCGCACCAAAAGAGGAATCCGGAGGAAAACTCTTCAGGGCGCTGACTAATTCTGTGAAGGTTTTCAAATGCAGAAAGGCATCGCTCGCGGAATCACCCATGAACTGATTTATTCTCACGGCGTTATATCCTCTCGATTGAAGGTCGAACTTGAGGATGTTTCCAAACATAACGTCGAACAGGTGATTGTCTGATGGCCTGATATAGATCCCGATTGTGCCTACTTGCCCGTAGTTGTAGCCGCGTTCGACACGGGATCTCGGAAATTCAATGGTCGGAATTGAACCTGAACAGCCGGATATGAAGATGGCCAAGAGAAAAAAGGCGGCACACGTCATAACTTGGCACTCGGTAGTTCTTATCATCTCACTCCATTCTTATCGCTGCGAGTAAGTTTACTGCCGACGACAAAATAGCGATGGTCCGGGAAATCGACAAGCGCGATTAGTGTTCAAGTGATGAGAGGTGAGTGGGGGCGGTTGCTAACGTAGTGTGAGTTTGGTGTCGAATCTCTTCGCCGACTTTAGAGTAGTCGAAAATCCTTCCGGTTCTTTTCTGAATCCTCGTAAATGCACCATTCGGAAGCCAGGTCGCTCTCGACTTTCACAGTCCAGATGGCAGGGTCGTACGGATTGTTTTCTCACCAGAAGGCATAACCATGTGCTACGACCAGGTTGCCGTGAGAGTCGACCCGGGTAAAGAAGTTTCTGTAGTCAGGAAACCTCAGAAAGAATTCCGTCCAGCGTTTGATCATTTCGGATCTCGAGTTGTGAGAGTCTCCCACTCTATCTGAGAAGAAGTGGTTGTCGGTCATCAAACCGGATAGCCCGTCGACATTGCGGTTATTGATGAACTCATTGAAGATTAAAACAGTCAACTTTGGATCCCTGCAATTCATAATCACTCCTTCGCTTTAACCAGTTGCAAACGAGGTGATTTTTCAAAATCTGGATTGAACGGAAGGCAACCCGCCTTACGAGCATAAATTACCTTGCTTACTTCAGAATCGCAAATTCCGGCAGTCTCTCAACTTATGGCATGCTCGATCTTATTCAAACCAAGACACTGCCGGAAATTCATCAATGGTGTCTTTTGATCACTGACACCTCCTTCTGTAACATCTTGGTAATTGCAGAAAGCCTATTTCCGATTTCCCGACACTATCATCTGAAGGCACTCGCAAGGCGTTGCGAGAAAGGATCCCGTCGGGATCACAGACGCTTTGACAAAAGCGCTCACTATCGTCGGTATTCTAAAGCAAAACGAGATTCTCCAGACCTGTCACTACCGAGTCTGGAGAATGCTGACTACGTTAGAATTGAGAGGTTCCCGGGACTCGTAATCTCAAAAATAGATACCCATGGTGAGGGAGGCTCCCTGGAAACCAAGCTGAAATTGGTTCGTGCCGGAATTGCTTGTAGTGCGGATCCCGTATTGATATTCCACACTGAAGCTAACGTTTCTTCCGACAAAGAACTCTGCACCGGCCAGGGCATCGACACCAAAGATCGTTGACGTTGACGTCGTGGAAAACCCGCCCGAATTCGAAGTCTGGCCACTGTTGAAATAAGAGATCTGGCCTCCGACATAAGGGCTTATTTCAGATGGCATCGCAAAGTGGTACTCGACGGCACCGGCAATTCCGAAGTTCAGATTATTGTTAGACTGTCCATTGTGGTTGCTTACTGCAGTGTTATCAGTTTCAAACAATACGATACCCCTGGCGGCTAATCTGTCTGAAAAGAAATGTTTAGCTCCGAAACCACCTTGATGCCGGCTCAGCGTAGCGGATCGCTCCCGCTTTGCGCGACCGAAACTGCCGGAAGAAGCGTGATTGCAAATGATAAAACCAGTATCAACTTTGACATGGCTAACTCCAATGAGTTTATGTAGAAACTCATTTCTTCCGTATGGTCGGCTTGCCGCTTGCGCTGAGGCGCGTGGTGCCTAGTTAGTCTGTGGAGGAGATATATCCGAGGGTGATTCCTTGCAGCAGTATTCTTCTTTCGCTAGGCCACGTGTCGGTGGCGGACTGCACGAGGCGCTGTGTACATCGGCACCAACGGCTATTCTACGGAATTGAGCTTCCTGCATCGTTTTCTCCTACCACAGGTTTACGTGAAAGAATTGAAACCGGGTATTGTCGGGAAATTTCCGATTCATCTCTAGGAACGGACTCTGGCATCGATGAGAATATTCGGGATGGACTGCTGAGAAAAGCGACTTTTGCCGGATTGCTGGGGGACCATGGCGCGACTGCAGTTTTGGCGGCCGACTAAGGACTATCAAGAAAAGGTACTTGTGCATCTCCGTCTTCTGTTTGGACATGGGCTTCTTCCGGGGCTGGAAGGAGTCTCTAGAGGCGCACTTAATAGCCCTGCGTCAATTCTACAACTAACTGGAACGTGCGATGTCTCAGCCGGGTTCCAGACGGACACTCAGTTCGCACCGCCATGATACGCGGCTCGAAGTTGTGCAGGAGTTGGGCCCCTGCACAACTGGAGTTAGTTTACTTCACGACCATCAGCTTGCGAGTCTGACTGAAACTTCCTGCCTGCAGCCTGTAGAAATACACTCCACTAGCCACATCGCTTGCATTGAAGGTGACTTCGTAACCTCCCGGATTCTGTTTTTCGTTTACGAGTGTCATCACTTTTCTGCCGAGGATATCGTACACCGTCAAAGTCACGTGGCTGCCGGATGGTATGTAGTAACTGATAATCGTCGATGGATTGAACGGGTTAGGATAGTTTTGATTCAAAGTGAAGGTCGTCGGTTGATGGTTACGCGCTTCGATGCCAGTCGCAATGCCGGGTATCTGAAGAATACTCCAACCGAGATCATTGTTCTTGTGAATTTCCGTCATGGTGTCTCCCGGATTAACGTCCGCCCAGATGTGAACGTAGTCTCCAGAATGAATGAACCTTGCATCGACAGCCGCGGGGGCTATCCACTTAAAGGAAAAAACATCCCAGCCGCGTGCTGCGATGTAAGTCGACGTTGTGAATACACTGTCACCGTTCAAGCTCTTTATGATGGTCCCTCCGTTTTGTGGATCGCCGACATAGAACATGACATTGACAGGTGTAGGCGTCGGTATCAGACTATAATTGTGAACGCGGACTGTGGTCGTCACAGTATCTCCCGGTGCCGGATCGGACGGGAATGAAAAAATCTCTTTTGTCTGATAAATCTTTTCCGGGTCCTGGACCGCGAAGCCTTCCTGCGGCCAATAGAGGTAAGGAAGTGCAAGCGCGGGGTCGGGGGCCTGGCCATACATTTGCTGCCACCACGTTTCTGTGCCGCCCGGCTGAGATACCTCAGGCTGAACGGCGTAGTCGATCACGAGTGCACCATTATCTCCCCAGTAGGAATATGGTGTCACGGTATACTGGTCTTCGCCAAGTGATTGGTTGATTGGTCCTAAATTCGCGGTCAGTCCGAGATTCTGGGTAACAGATGAGGTGTGCGAAGTGAGGTTCGAGTTGCTGTAGTCACCGCTGACTCCTGCCGTTACCGACGCGCCGAGTCCCCCAAAGCTTCCACCTACCGTCGCTTTCGCAGAAACGTTCAGTTTGAAAGTCTCGGTGGTGCTCACCTTGTTGCTTGTGAAGTCGCTCGTGCTTAGTGACCACGAGTACTTGCCTGTCCCTAACAAAAAGCCGGCCCCAAGACTTCCTTTAATCTTCTGCATCATGTAAGGATTGTTTGCCAGAGAATCATATGTAAGATAAGACAGGACATTCCCTACCACATGGTCTGGGATAAAACTATAAGCCGTCCAGCTTCCCGTATCGAACCACTCCGGCTGAGGGGGACTTGGAACACTGACCAGTACGTGCCCCTTTACCTGGCCGCTATCAAGAACCGGGTATTCCCAGAGATCGTAATTATCCACAATAGCATAAATCTCATCATCCTCCTGGGCGGCAACGTTTACGCTGACCGTTGTTGAGTAGGAAGAATTTTGAACGTTGCTGAAGTCCTGCCCGTAGTGAGTATCAAGACTTGCTTCCACCTTGCCGCCAAGATAGCTGGCGCTTCCGGAAAGTGATGCTCCGACACCCCATGAAGATGTCACGCTCGTCTCCATGGCATCGGACTCATTCGTCGACTGGCTGTACGATGTTGAAAAGAGACCGGAGCCTTTTCCACCGTTGAACGCGCTGCATATGTCATAAGTCGTATCATTGAATATATCGAACTCAACCGGTGGAGCGTTAAGTACGACGAGCGGCTGCTGGATATTAGAAACTGAGTAGTACGAAGGCTGTCCGAGAGTGAGACTCCCTCCGTCGAAGTCTCCAAGTGCCAGTGCGTAATGGCGGCGAAGTCCATAACTTCCGCTGGTATAAGTTTGGTTTTCTGCCATGTAAGAGTTTTCTTCAGCCTTGACCGCGAGGTCAAAGTTTGTATCGATGGCCCCAAGGACTTCCACATCGAGCGCCTGGTACAGGTTCCCATTCCCGTCGTCGCTGTACTCGTCACGTAGGACCACTATATCCGCCGAATTGGTTTGATTTACACCGCCAACTTTCAAAAAACTTTCCGAATATTCATAATCTTCTCCGTCGCTTGCCCCGTTCACGAATGCGTTGCTTTTCGAAACCGGAATGAGATAACTTCCGTTCTGTTCCGGTTCAAGGACGTCCACTTCGTTTCCCACATCGATGACTACTTCATCTTTTCCTCCTTCATCAAGATCTCCGCACGCGATACTTGTCGCCATCAAGTTCCCGGAATTCTGCAGGTCGGCAGTCCATTCGCTTGAGTCTGCTGAAATTGAAATATTCTGGAGAGTGGTGTCAGTCTCAGCAAGATAAAGTGTTGTGTTATTACCTGATCCCCCGTTTCCATTATATGTCAACAGCAAAGCAATGCCGTCACGATAAAAGTCTCCTGTAAAGTCGCCGGTAGCTATTACCAAACGGGAAATAGTGCCTCCCCATACCGATGAGAAATTTGTCGAGCCTTCAGGGACGATTGTGTAGTTGCTCGTGAAATCGAAAAGCTTGATGTACAGCGAACTATTGCTGTTGAAACCTGCGAGGGCTATCTGGTCGACTCCGTGATGATTAAAGTCACCGCACGCAAGTGCAAACAGACTATAATAATCCAAGTTGGTAGGAACCGGTGCCGCCGAAGAAAGCTCCGAGAGCAAGGTAAGGTGAGACGCGGAAGTTGCGCTCCAGCCGTAGACGGCAATGTGGATGTTGTTATCTGTCGGATCGTGCCATGCAATCACCAGCTGCTTTTGCCCGTTTCCCAACAGGTCCGCCATTCGGGCTTGAATCAAGCCGTCGTATGTGGAGTTCGAGTTAGTGGTAACGTATCCCACCAACTCCCCGGTCACGCTGCTATTCTGGAATGAGAGGCTGGAGCTACTGACCGGATAAACCGCAGCGAACAATTTTGCGCCGGATGTGGCTCCGATCGGGTCGTAGGTTTCCCAGACAGAAGCGATCTGGTCGAAGCCGCTCCCGTTCATATCTCCGGCGACTATGATTGAATTTTTGTTTCCACCTATGGCGGGATGTTTTGTGCCGGTGGCCGCATCAGCCACGGTATCTCCGGTCAGCGATCCATCAGCGTACAGCCGTTTGTCAGGCGGCAAACTCGGCTGGCCCAGGAGGTAGTTCATTATCTGGAAGTGATACGCATCGTAGTCAGTAGTAGTGGCATTCGACGGAGGCTCGCTCCAGAAAAGCACAAGCTGGTCTGCGGAAGCAATTGTCCGGTCCTGTCCAAGTGGGCCGTATGGGTTGCTAGCCGAGAAAATTCTGTTCAAATGGTAACCCGGTCTTTCGGATGCGGGCAGTTCCTTCCCGGATTGTCCTGCTGATACCGTGGTGGAAATGAAGATTATCGAAAACATTGGGATCAAGCACTGGGCAAATCTATTTGAAAAACGATATTTCATGGTGCGTCTGAACCTCCTATGATTATGGTTGGTGGACTCCCCCTCTCGGCAATTCAAGCCACACGACACTTACGGGTGCGAAGGTTTTTTGGTCTCTGGATGATTTAGAGTTGTAAAATCGGCAAGCAAAGGGATTAAGGCGCGACCCGACTGCCGGCTCCGGTAAGCGTTTATTTCATCCGCGTTCCTCCGGCTTGATCTCTATTGGCGGGTGGTCGTTTCGACGATAGTTGTGCCTTACAAACACTTTTCGGCTTTTCTATTTACCATCTCAACCGAAAGAGAGCCATGTGAGTTCCGGAGGTTCCTCTACCAACCAAGGATCCGGAGCGTCTTTTTCTCAAGTCTGAGTTGAAGAGCAAAGAAGCGCTCTTGCCACAACCGGACGGCCTGCATGCAAGCTACTACTTCTCCTGCAATTTCTTACCCGGTGCCCCACCGAAGCTGTCCCAAAACAACGAGAGCGGTCATGCTGAACTTGTCTCAGCATCTAATTCCATTTGTTTTGAGACCCCGAAACAAGCCTGACCTGGAGCGTATCAGTCCAGGGTTCGGGGTGACGGAACAACACTTTTGGGACAGCCTCTTACCGTATACTTTATAGATCCTTCTTCGGCCGACTCAAGAGCCTACCCTTTTCAGAGTATTTCTGTCCGTGTGTTCGAAGACTGTTTGTTTACTCTTGATCTTTACACTGGTCGTCTGCTCATACGAAAACGCACCATCATCATGGAACACCACATCCAGTTCGAACTTCACCGTCTGGAATTCGTCTTCGAGGAACGGACCCGATGAGATGCCGAACGTCGTTGATCCTCGTGTCGCTGTCAACTTGAATTTACGCGCGTTCGCATCGGCGTTTCCGCCGGCTAACATGGAGAGGCCCCTTGGAATCGTAACGCATTTCATAACCTGTTTTGATTTTGCATCCCACAGCCAGTACCCGACTTCATCATGGAACGGATCATTCTCGCCGATTCTCCAAGCCTGCATGTGATATCTCAAACCGTAGAGCGATTGCTCGTGATTCTGTACAAGACCGGTCGGTTCCATAACAATTCGTTCTCTGTACTTATTCTCTTCTGTACCACGATCATCGGCCGGAGCGACATCGTTTCCGGTTGCACTTTCCCACGTGCCGACAAGGTTCTTCAGTGGTCCAAGAGTTTTCAGATCTTCTTCATCCATAATAATTCCATTTCGGTTTTAGTGTTTTGATATAGGTAAGTCATTTCTCGCGCGTCGAACGCTGCTTGATCTTCTCCATTTCGAGATTGGCAAGCTGGTCGCAGCGCTCGTTGCCCGGATGGCCGCTGTGACCTTTCAACCAGTGCCAGCTCACATGATGCTTTGAAGCCAGATCATCCAGTTTCTGCCAGAGATCTTCATTCTTCACGCGCGTCCTGGACTTAGTCTTCCAGCCGTTGAGTTTCCATGTTGCCAGCCAGCTTGTCATGCCGTTCTTCACATATTCGGAGTCGGTGTAGAACTCAACTTCGCATGGCTCCTTCAACGCACTCAGCGCTTCAATGGCGGCTCGCAGCTCCATTCGGTTGTTGGTGGTAGCAGGCTCTCCACCGCTGATCTCGCGGTGATGGGCGCCGTAATCGAGAGTGGCCGCCCAGCCTCCCGGTCCTGGATTTCCCTGGCAGCCACCGTCCGTATGTATTGTAACTCTTTTCATCGGTTCGACTATTCAGAACATTTTGACTCCAGGAAATTTAACATACGTCGGCTTGTTTTCACCTATGCAAATAATTATCGACACCGAGCAGTTCTCACAAGGCATCACTCATGGTGGGTGCCGCCAGGTGTACCACTAACCGCTAAGCCTGCTAAGGTACGCGAAGGCTTTGAAGCTATCACAGTGACCTTTGCAACCCTTTCAGTGCAGTTTACAATCGAGTACAGTGTCGGTGGAGAGATATACCGCATAACTCAGGATCTTCCCGGAACAAAGGGAGAAAGTATACCAAAAAGGGTGGCGCTTTAACCAGGTGCCCATGTCTCGGAGAAGTTCGATTAGTACCACACCAACCGGCGTGGAGTCCGGCGTATGAGGAGGAGAAGAATTGCTTTTCGCATTTGCTCGGCGAGGCGGTGATCGATATTCAACATGTCGGAACCACCTCGGTACCGGGAATGCCGGTGCTTTCGGGCGGCTCTCTCTATCTCGTCTCGATCATATTCGTTGCAAACACCTCGCGCGGCTGAAAAACTCCCGCGCCGGTTGAAAGACGCGAAGTCTCCGTCGCCATGAGTGTAAGCATCTTCGGATGAAAACTCAGCAAGAATCGGGTTGTCCGGGTATTTTACGCAGGATAAATTGATTGCAGATCATTTAGCGATGAACGCTCTGCACCATGATAGAATTTGTGTCAAAGCAAGGAGAACATGTTTATGCACATAACAATAAATCCGAAGATCATGTATTTCGGTACGCCGGTCGTCCTGATTAGCACAACCAACGAAGATGGTACAGCCAATTTAGCTCCAATGTCGTCCGCATGGTGGCTCGGACAGTCGTGCATGATCGGAATGGGACAGGCGTCCAGGACCGTTGAGAACCTGTTGCGCAGCAAAGAGTGCGTGCTGAACCTGCCGTCCTCGGATATGGTCTCGGCAGTAGACAAGCTGGCACTTACTACGGGCAAGGACCCTATGCCCGAGTATAAAGAGAAAATGGGATTCAGTCTGATTAAGAATAAGTTTGAGCATGCCGGTTTCACGCCTGCTCCCTCGGAACTGGTTGGTCCGCCGAGAGTCCTGGAGTGTCCCGTTCAACTCGAAGCAAAAACCGAATTGTTTCATAAATTCGAAGACACGCATGCCTATGCTATTGAAGTTCGTATCCTGCGAATGCACATCGAAGAAAGCCTGTTGAACGATGAGAAGAGACACTATGTTGATACGGACAAGTGGAAGCCGCTGATAATGAGCTTCTGCGAATTTTACGGGTTGGGTGAAAAGGTCCATCCTTCGAGACTGGCAAGAGTGTTTTAGATCTTTGAGAGGAGGAAACGATGTCGGACTATGATCGAATAGCAAAGGCAATCTCTTACATAGCGGAACATTTCCGCGAACAACCCAATCTTGAAAGGGTAGCAGCCGAGTTGCAGCTGAGCGAATTTCACTTTCAGAAACTATTCAAGAAATGGGCAGGTGTAAGTCCGAAGAAGTTCCTTGAGTACGTCAGTGTCGAGAATGCGAAACAATTACTGAAACGCAATGCAACTGTCGCTGAAGCAACATATGAGACCGGTTTGTCCGGTACGAGTCGTCTCCATGACCTATTTATCAATATTGAGAGAATGACGCCGGGCGAATTCAAGAACAAAGGTGAAAATCTTGTCATCAGTTATGGGTTCCATGATACACCATTTGGAAAGATCATCATAGCTTCGACGTCGAAGGGAATTTGTCACATCGGCTTTGCAGACGACGAAAAGAGTTCCATGAAAATACTGAGGGACAAATATGCAAATGCCTCATTGTCTCAGCAGGGGAGTCCGTTTCATCGGAACGTGCTGAAAATCTTTAGGGATGACTGGGACAACATTCCAAAGATCAAGCTTCACCTCAAAGCGACTCCGTTTCAATTGAAAGTATGGGAGGCGCTTCTGAAAATTCCCCTCGGCCAGTTAAGCACCTATTCCCAGATCGCCAGAGCCATCGGACACCCAACCGCGTCGAGAGCAGTTGGAACGGCAATCGGAAGCAACCCGGTAGCGTACCTCATTCCATGTCACAGAGTAATCAAGTCGACCGGCATGATCGGCGATTATCACTGGGGAAACGAACGAAAGGCCGCCCTCCTGGGCTGGGAGGCCGCCAGGGTTTTTGGAGAAAACTAACGCAGCCTGTCTTTTCAACAGAAAGTTCGCATGTTATCGAAAAGCCAGGTTGACACAGAGGAAGATTTGCCATGATAATCAGGCATCGTGGGAAGGGTGCGGATCGGCGCAGAGTCGAGAATCATGTACGGAGCTGTTCTGGATTCGGAGGGGCCGCAGCAGAGATTGATCACCACACCATAATCTGTGGGAATGCAATCCTCCGAGCAACAGCCTCCGCAGATGCGGATCGTCCGGTGATGATCAGCTACCACGTCTTTGTCTGACCGCACGCCACTCTTTTCGGTTGCACCATAGAAGAATGTTCATACGTTGCCACCGGGGCAACGGTGTTGCAAGGGGCAGTCGTTCATTCTTCGTGGTTGCTTCATCGTCCACTTATCGCGACACCCCTTTCATAGTTGCGCGGGCACGACTTTCTATCGCCGGACATTTTCCGTCATGGCCCTGTTCATCTCAGAGAGGCGGTGCCATGTGAAGCTGACTATCTCAGAAAAACCGTGGACCGCTTCGTTCATGCCCCTCTTTAGATGTTTCGGCATCATGAGAGATATCTATTCGAAACCTGTCGCAGAAGAATCTCATTTATCCTTTGATCAGAAAAGAAGTATCTTGGGACGAAGATTACCGGGATAAGAATTCAAGAGCGGTTATGAAAGCGATAACATTGAAAGAAAACGGCGGCGTCGAGAATTTAAGATTAGCTGAAGTTGATAAGCCCGCTATTAGCGCCGGGGAAGTACTGGTAAGGGTGAAGGCGATCTCCATCAATCCCGTTGACGCGGGCGTGAGGCGTGACAAGGCCACAATGCAGCGAATGCTGAGACCGAAGGACGGCGAAGACACTTTCATCATAGGCTGGGATATTGCCGGCGTAGTTGAGGAAATCGGAAGCGATGTGAAGGAATTCAGGCGAGGCGACGGAGTATTTGGCATGGTCAACTTTCCCGGAAGCGGGAGGGCTTACGCGGAATACGTTGCCGCACCGGCAGATCAGATGGCTTTGAAGCCAAAGAACACATCATTTGAGGACGCGGCTGCCGCAGCGCTTGCCGCGCTGACTGCGTGGCAGGGATTGGTGACGAACGCGAAGGTGAAGAAAGGCGACAAAGTCCTTGTTCACGGAGCAGGCGGCGGAGTGGGCCACTATGTGGTCCAAATCGCGAAGAGTTTCGGCGCTTACGTTGTCGGTACCGGATCAACATCAAAAAGAGATTTTATACTGAAACTCGGTGCCGACGAATTCATCGATTACACCTCGGAGAGATTTGAAGACAAGGTCAAAGACGCAGACATCGTTTTCGATTCGATTTCCGATCCCGACCATCTTCTCAGATCGATCGGCGCGGTTAAAAAAGGCGGAAGGGTGGTCTCCATAAAGGCCAACTTCGGAGATGAACATCTTGAGGCGGCAAAAGCGAAAGATGTACAGGCAATCCGGCTACTGGTTAAATCGAACGGCGAAGACATGAAGCAGGTTGCGAGACTCATGGCGGAAGGAAAGCTTCAGTCTCACATCTCGGCCAAATACAAATTCGAAGATCTTCCGAAAGCTCACCAACATATCGAGACGGGAAAGACGACAGGCAAAATTGTGGTTGTAATTTAGCAAGCCGTTGGGGCTGCAACTACACCATATTCGGATACATCCGTTTCTATATAGACCCGGCCGAGAACCGCTTTGGAAATCACAGAGACTCAAAGGCTCAAAGAGAAATGTTTGGTATTGGTGTCGTTGTACAACACTTAGTGCCCTGGTGACTCGGTGGTTACACTTTTCAGCCGAGTTTCTGGCGGTGTGTAATCTATAAGTAAGGACTGGCAAGAAGGAATCGCAACTCTCTTTCAGCCTTGACACCGCCAGCGGATGGTTGTATGTTCAAAAGACAGAATGTTGTGAGGACGACGGCGACATCAATCCGAAATCCCGCAGTGCCTTCTGTCTTATGGAACAGAGGGGGACTACTGAGAGCTTCGCATAATTCCGGTTTAAAACCACAAGATGCGAGGACAGAGATCCATTGATTGAATAGCACGACTAAAGGATGATGACAAGATGATAGTACTGAGACGATCTTTTTTCCTCCTGATTGTGACTTCCCTGATTACCTCTTCCGCAGCGTTTTGCGCGAGCAGGATGACCGTAGCTAACGGAGATAGCATAGGTGCAAAACTCTGGGAAGAAAGGGCAGACAGCGCCCAGACCGCACTTGACAAAAATTTCTGGTTTTCCCAGGCAGAGCTTTACTATTCAAATTCCGTTTACGGCAAAACACGAAATTACTGGTGGCAGGCCCACGCGCTCGATGCACTCGGTATGGGATATCGGCGGACCGGAGACTCGTTCTATACCGGAAGGATGACCGCCCTGGACCAGGGCATAGCGGGTTCAGGCGGCTTCACCGACAACTACTACGATGATATGGAATGGATGGCGCTAGCCCTTCTGCGATCCTACGAGGCGACCGGCACAAGTTACTACCTTAACCAGGCACAGTCACTCTGGACAACTATAAAAGGAGGATGGAGCCTTAGCCCCGGTGGAGGAGGAATACGATGGAGCACAAATACCATGTACAAGAACATTCCTGCCAACGCACCGGCGTGCATACTCGCGTGCAAACTATACAGGGATTTTGGGGACACAGCAAACCTGACCTGGGCAGAGAACATCCACGCCTGGATCGACAGTAATCTTGTGAACCACCAAACAGGCGTCATACTCGACGGCATCAGTTATTCGGGCTCGGTCGGCACTCCCAATTACGGATCCTATTCATATAACTATGGGACCTATGTAGGTGCATCGCTTGAACTGTACCAGGTTACTCACGACACTTCTTACCTGAGCGAAGCAGTAAAGGAAGCAGGCACAGCCGACAGCATTTTTGCTCCGACAAACGGGATACTTAGATCCGAGGGAACCGGTGACGGCGGACTATTCAATGGCATATATATGTATTATCTCGCCAATCTAATCCGGGAGCCGGCACTGAACGATACTCTGCGGGTTCGGTTCGAAGACTTTCTACTTACAAATGCAGACACACTCTGGAACTATGGACAGCGGCCCGGCGTGGGGCTCTTCAACGACAACTGGCAGGTTCCTCCCACGGGGATCGTGTCTCTTTCTGTGGAGTTGAGCGGCGTCACGACGGTTGAGGCAGTGGCTGAAATGTACGACGACAGTGCTCTCACTGCCATACAACCGATGGGTAGTGCCATACCTCAGATGTTCCACCTTTACCAGAATTTCCCGAATCCGTTCAATCCGACCACTGAAATAAGTTACCGCCTGTCAGCTAAGAGCTTCGTCACATTGCGAGTCTACGATGTCCTCGGCAGGCTGGTCAGCACGCTCGTAAACTCAAAGGAAGATGCCGGCTCATACACCTTGACTTTCAGCGGCGTAGGTTTGGCAAGCGGCATATATTTCTATGAGCTGAAGGCGGGTGATTACTCGTCAGTGAAGAAGTTTGCACTGATCAAGTAATTGAAGTCACATAGTTTCCTAAGCCAGGCCACCACCACGGCGCTTCTTCAGCATAATTCGAACCGACAATTTCGTTTCCCCTTGGTGCCGGGGAGTGAAATTTCGTCAAGGAAATCTATCATGAGACATGCGTCGAAAGCAGTTCCCATTTTGCCATCCAATCTTCTGAAGGAAAGACGATGGGGAAGATAGTGGTTGTGATTTAGAAGCTCTCTTCCGGCTACACAAATAGTAGATTTGGATACTTCCGTCTCGCTTTTGGTGTTTAATTTATTAGCAAAAAGAGAGGACGGAAATGAAGATAGTATTGACAGGATCTCTCGGACACATCAGCAAACCGCTGGCTGAAGAACTGGTGAAGAAGGGTCATACGGTGACAGTCATCAGCCATAAACCTGAGAGACAAAAAGATATAGAAGCGCTTGGGGCGGGTGCGGCCATCGGCACGTTCAAGGATGCAAATTTCCTTACGAGCACTTTCATGGGTGCCGATGCGATATACTGCATGGTATCCGCCGGCGGCAACGCCTATTTTGATCAGGGCTTCGACCTCATGGCACACACTCAAGAACTCGGAAGAATTTATAAGGAAGCAATAGAGCGATCCGGTGTAAAGCGAGTGGTCTTCCTCAGCAGCATCGGGGCACATACCGACAAGGGCAATGGCATTCTCGCTTTCTATCATCATCTGGAAAATATTCTGAAGGAGTTGCCGTCTGAGGTATCAATTACTTTCATGCGACCGGTCGGTTTCTATTACAACTTATTTGCCTTCATACAAACGATAAAAACTCAGGGCGTCATCGCGACGAACTATGGTGGAGACAAGAAGAAACCGTGGGTCTCTCCGATAGATATTGCCGCGGCGATTGCGGAAGAACTTTCGACGCCATTCAAAGGAAGAGCCGTGCGTTACGTAGCGAGCGATGAAGTCAGCTGCAACGAACTTGCGACGATCTTAGGGACAGCTATCGGCAAGCCGGACTTGAAATGGGTGGTTATTCCTGACCAACAACTTTTGAACGGCATGATCACCGCAGGTATGAACCCAAATATCGCCGCAGGTTTGGTCGAAATGAACGCGGCAACAAACACCGGTGTTCTGTATGAAGACTATGACCGCAACACGCCACCACTCGGAAAGACAAAGCTGACAGATTTCGCGAAGGAGTTTGCTGCCGTTTATAGCCAAAAATGATTATTATTTCGAAATGACGACAGGAGAATGGCAGGGATCGATGAACAACAACTTGAAGGAGAAAGTCTGTCTCGTAACAGGCGCAACTTCCGGAATAGGCAAAGTCACGGCACAAGAACTGGCACGCATGGGAGCTACCGTGGTCATTCTATGCCGCAATCGCACAAAAGGCGAAGCCGTAAAATCGGAGATAGAAAAGGCGTACCACGATGCGAAGGTCGATTTGATAGTGGCCGACCTTGAATCGTTGAAGGACGTCCGGCGGGCCGCCAACGAGTTCAAATCAAAATACTCCGGGCTGAATGTGCTCATCAACAATGCAGGCGGGGTCAACAATAAACGACGATTGACTACCGACCGTTTGGAGACCACGTTCGAGGCAAATTACCTGTCTCACTTCTTGTTCACAAGCCTCCTTCTCGACACGCTAAAGGCGAGCGCACCGTCCAGAATAATCAACGTCAGCTCGGGAATACATATTCAAGGGAAGATTATCTTCGAAGACCTTCAGACTGAACAGAGATACAGCTGGATGTCGTCATATGCCCAAGCGAAACTTGCACAGATCTACTTCACATACGAACTCGCTGACCGCCTCTCGGGAACGGGTATCACCGTCAACGTATTGCACCCGGGACTCGTCTCCTCCAACTTCAACAGCCATACCAAAGGCATCGTCCATGTGATTAGCGGATTGGTCTTTGCAGTTGCGGGAATTAGTGTCGAAGAGGGCGCGAAGACTTCCGTTTATCTCGCCAGTTCCTCGGAGGTTGAGGGAGTAACCAGAAAGTACTTTTACAAATGCATGGAAAAGGAGTCGTCACGTCTCTCGCACGATAAGGAGGTGGGGCGGCGCTTGTGGAAAGTGTCCGAGGAGATGATTCAGGAAAAGATCGGCGTCGAGATTTCTCACTGAAGACATAGATATAAAGGGGAGAATGGTCATGCTGGTAAAAATTGTCTTAAGCTTTCTTGCGGGAGTATTCGGAGGCAATGCGCTTCCCCACTTCGTTAAGGGAATCATGCACGAGAGTTATCCGAACGTCTTCGGAGGTTCGCCTGTCTCCAATTTTCTGGCAGGATGGTTCGGGCTTGTGGCGACCGCAGGGCTTCTCTATTTCGCCCACCCGGCTTCGCATCCATTTGCCTCATTCGCTGCTGCCGCGGTTGGCGTGTTGGTTATGGGTCTCTTTCACGCAGGCCATGGAGCATTCGGGCGGATGCCGGAAAAGGACGATTGATTTTCTAAAGGATACGCTCGGAGTACAAGCGAAGCGCCTTCTAGGCTAATTCCAATCCTGCCTAGAACTCAGCAAAGGATGAACAGATGCAAATACTTCTGACATAGTTTTGCCGACATGTTTCCATAGAAATGAGCAGTGATGATAAGCACCAATCCGATGAACAGCTAATTCTAACACGAATGTGAGACTATTTTTTTTAATTCACCTGCAACATGGAACAGTTTGTAGTACCTCAGTGCGATCATCTTTCCAAATACGGCGGCACTTTCTCAAGCGATCCCTGTTTTCTGAGAAAGCCGGTTTGATCATAATCTCCAGCTAGCCCGAGCCGTCAAGAGTCACGCCATGCGTTCGCATCGGTGTTCGTTCCTATCCATGAGTATCCTTAATCAGGCGAGGACATCTTTTGTTTCCTCAACCTGTTTCGGCGGTCAATTTACATCGGCATAAGACCAGAAGACACAATCTTCACCCTTCCGGAGAGTAAGTACGGCGCCACAGTTAGGACACTTAAAAATGGTCTGACAGGATTCTATCGGCATGTGGTTTTGTGCTATGAGCGACATACGGGGCAGGTTATGGTCGCGATCGTAATCAATTCAATTTGATCCCACGTGGGCTTCTCAAAATAGCCGTCATCCGGTTCTGCTTGAAATCGGAACTCGGGTAAAAGTGTGCGAGACCTGGTCTCAATCTGGCTGACCATGCTCGTGTAAGTAGCCAGCAGATTTCACTTCGTCGAATTGAATCCTCACGTTCCGGTGACTCGCACTTGAAGGCACTCCCGGCAGAGAACATTCTCAGACTACAGAGTCAGGAGGCTCGCCTGCCCAGGGATACCGCCTTCTGCCGACAAGATCTCCGGCCATCAAAAAGAAAATCTGCGGCCTTCGAAATGCGAACCTGGTGTTGTAAGGAATCCCCTCTCCTCCATATGTAACATGTATTCGATAATTACATTTGAAACGCTTTGCCAAGTCCATGCAATTGAGTGGCAGACTGAAAAACTGTTCGACCTCAAATTCGGTATTTGATTTCGAAAGCCGGCCGAGCGCCGTTTCAGCGAGGGGAACATCGTGAGTCGCGACACCGACAAGCCTACTCCGTCCTGCTAATCTCGATACAATTTCCAGAAAGTTCTTTCGATCGTCTAAGCGCGGCGAATCGGGATCCACCCATTGCCCCTTTACCACCCTCACGTTGAGACCGAGGTCGACTACTCTCTGAACGTCATCAAGACTGCGCATCCACCGGGAGGGAAGCGTGCACCCAGGTCGATGGCCCTGAGCGACAACTCTCTCGAGGAATGAGAAATACTCGCCTGCTGACTCGTGATCAAGCGAGCCGAAATAGATTTTGACCCCGGCCGCCTGTGCAGCATCCGCCACTTCCGCAAACAGACCTTGATCATAGCCGATAGCAGGAAGTTTCAAACCGAGAGTGCAATCGCGTATTTGAGGTCCCACCGATCTGGCCGCGGTAATATAATTCCTCTTCATGCTGTTCGCACTTTCATTTGCAAATGGCCAGGGCTCAATGTTGGTCCGAATACCGCGTGCATCCGCCCACCTGCAAATCGGCAGCGCATCACTTATTCCCGGACCTGCAACATGCCGCGACATTAACCTTGCAACAAGCTTGCTCCTCAAGTCCTTTAGCATTTCTCTCCTTATCGATTACGGTCAAGCCGGCGAGATCATACGGCAGCCTATCGTGGTGCTCCCTTGTAGCTATTCTCCGCCTTCAGGATTGCGAGAAGCATCTGGGGGGTAAGTCTCACCTTATGATTAGGGTTCACTTGCTCGAACAAGATTGTACCGTCGGTCCCGACAACGAAAACTGCGGGCACTGGAAGAACCGGATTGTCAACGCCAGATGCTTCGCTGAGGCTGTTGCCTGATTTCTTGTATCTCTCTAATGTCTTATCGTCCACTTTGAACGTAAGTCCGAAAGCCATACTTGATCGCTCTTCATTCTTTCTAAACAAAAACCACCCCTGAATTGTGCCAAAGGCAATGGATGCCAGGGTGACAGTGACTGGTAATCACCAGCCGAAGTCTACGCCAAATTCTCCCAGCCTGAGTGCGATAACTACCGGACTCATCATGAACCCGACCCCGACAAGTACGCCGAAGATGGCTCCAATCCAGGCGGGATGCAGGTTGACGGGTATTTTGCCTGATGATTCAGCCGACAAGGTACTCCCTTTGAAGAATGATGAAACGGGCATGTATCTCCGGGCACAGCATAATCTCGGTATTCCGCTTTCACAGATTTGCCCATACTCAAGAATCCTTTCTGAAATACTATTCTCCAAGCGACCGTGCATGTAGTGAGCATCGGAGTGTACCACCATATCGTTCTGTTCATCCGCGGTTTCCAAATAATTGCGGGCGGGGTGAACGTGATCGCAGTTATGCGATCTCGAAAAAGTCTCCTGTGCGGATATACCGCCTTGCACCTCCGCGCCCGATCAGACGCATTGCGTCCATATTCACGAAGAACCTACAGGGATCCACCAGTTCGTCTTTGATCCACAGATGCAAAGCTCCACCGATAATAATGCGTGTATTTCCTATGAACATCGTTGTGTGTTCGCGGCATTCGATGGCGGCGGGAGCGTCGGCGATGCGCGGCACGCTTAAAGTAACTGAGGGCGCAAGCTTCAGGTTTTGTTCCTCTACTTCGCTTACATCGTGGGGCAAGGATGCCGAAGTGCGGTCCATCTTCTCTGCCAATTCTTCATTCACGACATTGATCACGAAAGTCCCGCCGCTCCGTATGTTGCGAGGAGTATCTTTGACACCTTCTTTGAAGTTGTAACGGTATTGCGGTCCAACCGTAACGATTGGCGGATCGATCCCGATGAGATTGAACCAACTGAATGGTGCCGCATTTACGGTTCCATTTTCGTCAACAGTCGTGATCCATGCTATCGGGCGAGGAATTATGATACTGTTTAGGAGCTTATACCGGTTCGCCGGTTCAAGTGATGCAAGATTAAAGTTCATGTGTCATCTGATTTCCTTTGTTTGATTTTCATTAATGAGAATGAGTCCCAGATAGTTACCCGACCGGTCGCCGGGATTTTTGATAATTAGTATACAGGGTAAGCGATTCAGCTGCCTGTCTTTACTCTTGTGAGCCGTTCCAATTCCTTTGCCAGGTTTTTCTTTTCCGCCATAGACCTGGTCGAACTTATGGCTTCTTCATAGTGAGCAATCGATTTGTCGACATCTATATCCGCATATAAGTAGCCGAGGAGAGCATGATAGTAGTGATTTCCGTACAGAGCGACCAGCTCGGCTTCTCTTATTCCCCTTTCGTTTCCGCAGACTTTCGCGAGAGCAAAGGTTCTGTTCAAGGCTGTTGCCGGTGAGTATTCTGTGATGATCAACTGATTGTACAGCTGTAGAATATGTTCCCATTTGTCGTTGTCGGCGGGCGTAGTGTGCCAGTAAGCAATAGCCGCTTCCAAATGGTATTTTGAGATTTCGTTTCCCGAACAGGCATTGACCAGATAGTAAATTCCCTTATCAATGAATTCCTGATTCCACAATGACCTATCCTGCTGCTCGAACAGTATCATTTGTCCGGTGTCATCCGTTCTGGCGTCGAGCCTCGATGCTTGATAACACATCAGGGCAAGCAGGGCGTTGACCTCGGGCGTATTCGTCAGCGGATTGTCCGTCAAAACTAGTGTCAGCCTGATGGCTTCCAAACAAAGATCTTTACTGATTAACCGGTTTCCGGATTGGGAAGAATAGCCTTCATTAAATAGGAGATACAAGGTCCTTAGGACCACATCGACCCTTGACTGTACGGCATCTTCCTTCAACACGTCGATTCGAAAGTTATCGTTGCGAAGATTTGTTCTGGCACGCAGCAGCCGTTTCTTTATCGTCTCCGTCTTCGCGAGAAATGCATTGGCGATTTGTTCTATACTGAACCCGCAGAGAATTTGAAGTGCCAGGGAGATTTGCGCTTCAGTTGAGTTGGCCGGATTACAGACAGCAAAGATCATGGCCAGCTGACTGTCGGCAATCGCTTGCTCAGTAAAAACGATATCCCGTTCGGATTGACTGAGGGATTCGGTTCGATAACTTTCCTCAAGTTCGATTTCGCCTTTAACCTTCATCTCAAATATCGAGACTCGCTTGAGGTAGTCCTTCGCTTTATTCTTCGCGACGGTATAGAGCCAGGCCCTTGGGTTTTCAGGGACGCCGTTTACACTCCACACTTCGGCTGCTTTCAAGAAAGTCTCACTGGCGATGTCTTCCGCTGTCTCGAAATGTTCCAAGCTGAAGCAGCGGCTTATCACGGCCGTTATCCTAGCATACTCAGACCTGAACAGGTTGGGGAGAAGTTCATCATGTGGATCGGTTTTTTCCTTCATCAGTCCTGGCTTTCAACCGGAAAAGTTATCACTTCTCTTACTTCCACGGTGCCACCTTTCTTGAGAATGGGATTAGCTTTGGCAAACTCGGTGGCTTCATCAATGGTCTCGGCTTTTACTACTATGAAGCCGCTTACAAACTCTTTGATCTCAGCATATGGACCGTCAGTGACGACATTTCCTGGTTTCGCGGTCTTTGCGTTACTGACCGAGAGCGTGCGACCTTTGTCGGCTAATTTGTTTTGGGCTGCAATCCCTGCCAGCCAATCCATTCTTTCTCTCATTTGCTCGGGTGATGGCTTAAGGTCCGACTTTTCGCTTCGCCTGAAAATCAACACGAATTCCTTCATCGCTTTCTCCTTTGAATTTCGTTCAAATGTTTTCTTGCTATATCCTTGTAACGATTAAGAATGCACGCGGGGGACAAATGGTTTCAGCATTCAGATGGGAGCGGTCTCAATTTCACAGAAATTCCGTGGCACTTCTGGAAAGAGATTGATGGAGATGAAAGGGACGTAGGTCAATCGCAGTTAGTGGGGTAAGTCAAGAAAGGCATCGTCATTTAATCGCCATGGAGATAAGAGGCGGATTGTCACAAAAGGAAAGGACACAAATAATCCCGCAACACGAAATGTCTTTCAAGAAAATGATGCGGGGTTGACGAGGCTCGAACTCGCGACCTCCTGCGTGACAGGTATCGGCTAAACCTTCAGAGAAAACAGTTTCCTCGTTTTCTTGGCAATATCCCGGGAATGTCTGGTAAGGAGAAGTATAGTTTAGTACGAAAGTGTGTGACCATAGTGCCATGTTCGTGCCACGGGAAATCAGTCCTTCGAAGAGGAATTTTCGTCTGTTGTGCGACCCGTTAACATTCAGGCAGCATGTTGCAGGGCCCGGCGGACGTCGCAAAGGTCACATACCACCCCAAGGTTCATCACCCAAAGGGGTCTTTCGACAGAACTCAGGTGAGTTCCCGAACATTCACGACAGTAGAAGTGCGGTCTCAGCAGTTATGTCGCGCTCACTATTGTTCAGCGTGTTCACGCTCCGGATCGGGACACCCCTCTGGCGAGCGAACTTCACCTGACTCATGTCATTGGGCTTCAAGGACCCTTCCAGGAGTATTTCTCCAGGATGAAACTGCTTTCGATTTCTTGATATCCTATTCTGATCATGAATGAGAGCCCGTTATCATAACGTCGTTCTCCCAGGGCCGCCTACGCTCCTTCCAACTCCTTCCTGATCTCAGGGTGTTTCTTAAGGAATACCGACACTTCATTCCCTGGCAAGGCGGCTCAGGATCTGCCAGACTGAAGTCGGTTTGAGTCCCAGCAACTCCTCGACTTCTGGCACGGAGAACAGCTTTTCATCGTCGAGTCCTCGCTTGATTTAGTCGTAATATTTGTCGAGATATCTGTCTGCCGTTTTGTCCCTCCGCTCGTTTAGAGGCGTGTGGAAATTTGTCGGGGTTCCACAGACTCTTATAAGATTATAATTATCACGTAAGCATAGCAAACATGCACACAGTTGAATGGAGCGAACAAAAAACGGAAAGAGAAACTTGCACACGGAAGCGGTTGCCAGTAGTGGAGAAAGCATGTCACAACCAGAGGCCCTGGTGGTGGGGTCAGAAGCTTCCCGGTTTCGGGGGCTTTGTGGTTTGCGCTCACCGGGTAAACTGAAGGATGGCCGAACCGCGTGCAGTGCGGAATCCGACATCCTCCAGTAGGTATGGAAAAATCATACTGTCCGGAGAAAGGAAATAGTGGCGGCGCGTGACAGTTTAGGAACTCAGCGGCTTGACAAATAGGTTCAGCGGCTCAATTGCCGTCGACTTCTGCAGCTTGAGGAAAGTATCTGCGCTTGAACTGCAGCGCTACATTTACCAGGCCGATCAGCACCGGCACTTCGACAAGCGGGCCGATCACAGATGCAAACGCTTCCCCGGAATTTATTCCGAAGACCGCAATGGCCACTGCTATTGCCAGCTCGAAATTGTTACTCGCAGCAGTGAAAGAGAGTGTAGTCGTCTTGCTGTAGTCCGCACCGATCCTCTTCCCCATCCAAAACGAGACGAAGAACATTATTATGAAATAGAAAGTCAGCGGAATCGCAATCCTCACGACATCGAGCGGGATCTGGAGTATGAGTTTCCCCTTCAGTGAGAACATGACAAATATTGTGAAGAGAAGAGCAACCGGGGTAATCGGGCTTATCCCGGGAACGAAGTGGCTACCGTACCACTCTTTGCCATTCCGATTTATCAGAATAAACCTCGTCGTTATTCCGGCAATGAATGGTACTCCAAGGTAGAAGAATACGCTCTCTGCAATCTGTCCGATGGTGATGTCGACCTTAAACGAACTCAGCCCCAGCCACCGTGGCAGTACGGTTATGAAGACGTACGCGTAGAGAGAGTAAAACAAGACCTGGAAGACAGAGTTGAGTGCTACCAGTCCGGCAGCATATTCGGTATTCCCTTGCGCGAGTTCGTTCCATACTATAACCATCGCGATACACCTCGCAAGACCGATGAGAATCAGCCCCGCCATGTAAGACGGGTAATTGTGAAGGAACACGACGGCCAGGACAAACATCACGACCGGACCGATAATCCAGTTTTGCACGAGGGATAGCGACAAAACCTTGCGGTTGCCGAATACCTTTCCGAGTTCCTCATATTTAACTTTCGCAAGAGGCGGATACATCATCAGGATGAGCCCGATCGCAATCGGAATGTTTGTCGTTCCGCTGCTCATAGAATCCCAGAACGAAGCCATCTGCGGGAAGACGGACCCGGCCGCCATTCCCAGGAACATGGTTGTGAAAATCCAGAGCGTCAAGTATCGGTCAAAGAACGATAGTCTTTTAGATACAGAATTCATGACATATCCTTATCTACTGCAGCCAGTCTTTATTCATTGAGCATTACAAGTTGAGCATTGGGTATTGGACATTGAACATTCCTTACTGCGAATGGCGAATGTTCAATCGTCACCACTCAATCAGCAATTTTCAACTCTCAACTTTCAATGTTCAAATCTCGATATTTAATGTGTGGGTTCGCTACTTTTCTGATTTCCTTCTGGCGGTCAAAATGACTTTGGCCGTAATCGCGATCAGTTCTTCAGTCTCTTTGAATGCGGCGTCAAGTGCGCCATCGGGCTTGAGCATCCGTCTCTTTTGAATGATCTTCAGTCCACTCCGTCACTCCTCCAGCTCTTTCAGGACGATTCCCATTTTGTGAATGAAGTCGCTCCTCGACTCTGCTCCCTGCGCCTCGCCGTAATTCGACAACATCAGTCATCCGGCAGGTATAATCCGCGAACCGGTCCTCGAGGTCGAATGTCCTCTCCACCATACTTGCCCCCTTTTTGAATTGAACATTGTTAATCGATAATTGAGCATTGAACATCATTAATTCGAAAAGGAAAGAAATCCTCAATTCTCAACAATCAATTTTCAATGGACAATTCTCAATGCTCAATCTTCAACATAAATTGTTTGAATTCCTTCTCGATCTGGTCTCTTACTTTCCTAAACACTCCGAGTATCTGCTCGTCGCTTCCGGTCGCTTCAGCAGGATCCTCAAATCCCATATGAAGACGGTGTCCCACCTTCCCCGTAAAGAACGGGCATGTTTCCTTTGCATTGTCACAGACCGTGATGACATAATCGAAAGACTGCGACAGAAATTGCTGCACAGTCTTCGTCTTGTTTGCAGAAATATCGATCCCCGCTTCTTTCATTACCTGGACGGCCTTGGGATGTACTTTACTCGCACGCGCGGTGCCTGCTGAATAAACTTCCAGGTTTCCATCGAAGGATTTAAGAAAGGCTTCCGCCATCTGGGACCGGCAGGAATTGCCTGTGCAAAGGACTAGTATTTTCATTTATCCTTTTTCATGTATCATACAGCCGCCGTTTTCTTGCGGATTAGCTTCTGCAATTCCTTTTCAGGCACAAATCCGACCACGCATCTCCCGCCATCACGGAGGGCAAGTCTCTTGCTAAGTTCGGTCAGGTCTCCATCGAACGGCTCTCCGATGCAATACTCTTTCACGAAATCGAACAGGATTGTGTTTGTCTTCTGGTCAGTCTTAGGGTAATAGTAGCCCCAGGTTCCATTGCGGTCGACGTCGACGAGGCCTGCGCGGCGCAACATGATAAGGCTTTTCGAGATCTGATACTGCGGAAGCTTTAACGAGTCCACGATCTCACAAACGCAAAGTGATCGCTTGGAGGCAGCAAGCAGGTATGCGACACGGAGTCGGGTCTGGTCGCCAAGGATTTTCAATATTTCGGCCTTCAGGTTGGCTTCCATGTCTATATGCTCATATTTGCATACAATGTAAAAACACGTAGCCTGCCTGTCAAGCGATCCATAGATAATTCGATGTGTTTTGGAATAGCCGGGCTATGTCCGGTCGGAGCGTGACCCGGTCTGAAAGTCAGCGTGCGCTTTCGACAGTTCTCTGCTGAGAGTATTTAGCCCTCAGAGTCCTCAACACCTCTATCAATTCTCGCTTACCAGGAAATGTGATCGCGCCCGAAGGACACTACTGTGGAGTCCACATGCGATGAATCGATCAGATGTACTACGGCTTCCTTCATCAGGAAAAGGCTTACCAGGATCAACACAGCAGAGTTGAGTATCGCCGCAAGTGTTTGGGCCCTGAGGAATTATTGTGTTCGTGTCCCATTCATTAGCCCCCTGCTGGCTATACTTGGAACCACCAAGACACCAAGCCACAAAATTAGTTAGATCCGTCCGTGCCTTTGTGCCTTCGTGGTTAAGATTCCTTTTTCTTCAGCCGTCTTCGCTGAAGCCTGAAATGTTCCTCAGTTGAAGAATATTTGAAGTTGCACTGTCCCGCCATAGTTGGTTCGGTAACTCAGGTACTGCGATCTCGCATCGACCATTACTTTGAAGTTCTGGCCGCTGAAGAAGTGTGTGTAGCCGACAATGTACCATGGTGCGTCGGAATATGACGGTATGAGCACCTGAAGTTTCTCAGTAGATAAGACGAGCTCGTTCAACTTGTCAAGATCATAAGCGGCGAATGCATAATAGCCATAAGCTTTTTGACTCGCGAGGTCGGCCTGGATGTATTCGCCCTGGATTTCCCACACGCGAGCCTTGAGGAAAGTCTCGAGCCCCCACCTGAAGTCTCGTCCGCTGAAAATCTTGCCGGCTCCGAGAACGCTCTGAAAAGAGAGGTCTTTCTTGTCCCGGTAGGCAATTGAGAACCCGTTGGTCCACGAGAGATTGCCGGAGAAGCGGATGTCGTAGGTTGTTCTGTTGCTGTAGAGGAATTGCCTGTCTTCGTTCGATTTTGTGTTTCCACCGTTGCCGTTGTAGATGCCGAAGCTTGTATGAAGTGCAGATCCATTCGGCTGAACTACGATTTCGGCCCCGATGTCGCGTGCATAAGTGTCGCCTGTAGGAATGAGAGCGTTGTCTACGGCGGCTCTCTCGATAAGCGGCAAGGAAGCATCGCTTTCCGACCGTTCAAGGCTGAAGTCGGGCACGAACTGGCCAGCTCGGACAAAACCGAACGGCATCTTGTATTCTCCATAAACATCCTGAAGCATGAATGTGCCGCTCGTCCGGTATCTGAAAATTCCCTGCATACGGAAATACAAACTGCTGTCGACGGGGGTTGGCCCGGCGACCCATATCTTCGCCCTGCGTACGGAGAAGCCTGTATTCGAACGAAAATCGTCGGAGAATCTGGTCTGCAGATAACCGTTCCAGGATATTTTTTGTTGTGCGAACGATAAGTTACCCATCGTCATGAGAGCGGACGATAGGAAGAAGATTTCAAGTAATGTTTTCAATCGGTTAGGGGTCTTTCTAAAGCACACTGAAAAAGAGTTTAGCAGCTATACCGACCAGGACAAGTGCAAAGACCTGCTTGACCTTAGCGGGGGCCGGCTTCTTCGCGGGGAGACTGCCGCTGGAAGAGAGACCGAGGAGGACCGCACATTCCCGCACAAGTGTCAGGATACAACAGAGATATTCTCATACTACTTCCAAAAATAGTTTTATGGCGATGCCGAAGAGAACTAAGGCGTAGAAGCTCTTGACCCACTTCGGCTTTGCCTTACGTGCCATGAACAGCGCCCCCGCGTAAGCGCCGAGAAGTGCAGCGGCAACAGCAATCGCCGTGAGTCCCCAATCGAGCTTTCCTTCCGTTAAGTGTCCGGCGAACCCTGACGCGGCAGATACCATCACAACAAACGCTGTCGTTCCCGCGGCTTTCTTCGTTTTATATCCCATCCACATCAGAATCGGTGAAATTATGAATCCACCTCCGACTCCCAACATTCCGCTCGCGAGACCGGCAACTGCTCCTGCACTTCCTCCGACAAGAAATCGTTTGCCTCTTGCCATCAATTCCTCCGGTTCAGCATGGGCTGCGAAGAAAACCATTCGAACGGCGGCTACCGTCACGGCCGCCGCAAACAGCAGTAGCAGAAATTTTACGGAAGAGGCTCGAGACAGGAACGCACCGAGAGGAGCCATGACAAGTGCCGTCCCCGCCATGACCGCACCTCCCTCCCAATCCACGAGCTTGCTCTTTGAGTACGCAACGAGGGCTGAGATAGTAGTAACAACGTTGAGGATTAAGGCGAGCGGGATCACAACTTCTTTGAGCGGCAACCCCACCCACTTGAGAGTCGGCACGTACACCATACCGCCTCCAAGGCCTAGCATTGAAAAGAGGAACGAAATCGCGAGAATGATTAAGAAAACAATTGAGTAAAGCATATTTTATCTCAAGCGGAAAGTACGGTTTGCGGGTAGCCACTCCAGTCGACCCTCTTCTGTCGGTAGAAAATGTAACCAGCGGACGTCGATGTTATTAAGTTCAGCACGAGCGACGTGGAACTTGAGATCAAATCCGAATAACCAAGGAGAATGAGCAGCGGCGAGTAAACAGACCCGCCGCCCTGGCCAAACATCGAGAACACCAACCCAATGAGAAATGAAAAAAGAATTGCCATTAAGAGATTGCTATTGACATCCATTTTCAATTTTCCCTACTTGAGCCTCTCCGCATCTGTAAGTCCGGCAGATGAATAGTTGACTCTTCAGCTTCCCTCTCCGAGCAAGCGATGCAGACTTTCTTTCCGTCCTTCAATCGCAGGTATCTTTCAAAAACGTATTCGCCACAGAGATCACACTTTGCTTTGTTGAACGAGCTTGGAATTGGCTTGAACTTGAAGTCGGGCACGCGCTCAACTTTGAAGAGTTCCTCATCGGTCGCGTTCAATACCATATCGATGACTCCATGCGCGACTTCGGCTGGAACCTGCGATGGTTCTATTCCCTGCTTCCTGAAGTTGAAGAACTCGTGAGTGGATAGTTTGTCCATGAATTCGTTCTTAAAGAGAATACGGACTGCGCCTTTCGATGGGTCGAAGAATGTGGCTCCGACTTTTCCGTAAAAGAGTTTGTGCATCTGCCCTTTTCCAAACGTTGCTGAGGTTGAAGCTTGAATTCCGTCCTGCATGCAGCCCTGCGGATGACCTACCCCCATTTCTGAAAAGACAAACATGTCATGGTCGTAGCATTTGTCTCTGCCGAGCTCGCGCAAAGCGACGACGCCCATCCGATATCCCATTACGGAATAGGGACACTTGTGGCCATGAAATTCAAAAAGCCAATCGGGTACTGTGAATCTGTCGCTCTGCGATCTTTCTTTGTTCGACATCTTGATTCTCCTTGATATTAGTAGTTAGTAATCAATCACTTACCTGATTAAGCAAATTTTTTAGTCCGACTTTTTCAAAGCCCGCTCCAGGATGCACATCATTTTCTTGCAGAAGTTTTCAGTATTTACTCCGGATGGACTCAGGATGAGCTCTATGTTCAGGGAAATCGGGATCCCCATGTAAAGCGTGGCGACGTTTTCTACTTGCAGCGAACCATCCCATTCCCCCGCAACGATGCCGTCCTGGATGATCTTCTTAGCGAGCTGTTTCTGAGAATTCAGGATCTTGAGCATGCGGGCCTTGAGCTCCGGATCATTGGAGTGCGCAGCTTCGGAAAATAGTAGCATTGTAATGCCCTTGTTTTCAATAAGATACCGGACATGCACACATAGAAACTTGAAGAGCCGATCAGCGGAGGAAGAATCTTCGGTTGCAACTGCGCGGAGCGATTTCATGAGGACATCTTCGACCCCATCTATGATCGAAAGCATGATATCCCGCTTGGACTTGAAATGCCTGAAGAGAGCGCCTTCCGAGACGCCGACCTTGTCGGCTATCTTTCTCGTGGATAGATTATGGAGACCTTCGCGGTCGATGAGATCGAGGAAGGCTCTTCTTATTTCTTCCTGGCGTATTTCGGTCGACTTTCTTTCCATCTTCATTTTGGTCTTGACAAGTGAGTGATTACTTGCTAAGTTAACGCGAAGGAAGAGCGATGTCAAGTCAAAAGAACATCAACCACCAAGTCACTAAGGCACGAACCAATTTCATTCGGACTATCACCTTGGTGTCTTCGTGTCTTAGTGGTTTCAGACTGAGCCGCCAGGAAGCCACACAAAGTAGGAGTTGAAATGAACATTTACTCCTTCCCTGCCGTTGCAGCATTCGTCATAAACGTGACGATGGCTTTCGTGGTATTCTTTGGAAATCCTAAATCGGCGGTCAACCGGTGGATATCTGCGTTCGTCCTCAGCTTCGCATTATGGAACATCTCGGAAATATTCATCCTGGCAAGCGGCAACCAGGAAGGCGCGACGCTTGCCGCCCAGATACTCTACCGGGTCATATTTATCATACCGGCGATTTATGTAATCTCCGCTTACCATTTTCCGAGAGACATCTCCAGCGTAACCAGCAGGCCGGTTTTTTACGCCGCTGTTTTCACAGTACCGATAGCGTTTCTGGTATCGTCTTTCCCGCATTTTCATATCGAACTAGTCTCCCTTTCCACATCTGGAACCGTTTACTTCTACCGGATAGTGATCCGTCAGGATTTCCAGTCCATATCTCTGCTGGCAACCTACTTTGCGTATCTTGTCTGGGGCTCGATGGTAATGATCAGGAAGATTCCGGAGTTGAGGACAACCACACAGAAACGCCGCGCTCGACTCTTTCTCTACGGCGGACTGATTTTCCTTTTCTTCTCTGTGCTTCTCTTCATCGTGGAGAGGTTCGCTCAGGGAACATTCTACTTCTACACGTCTTCCACAATCCTGTCGTTTGTCGTCAGTGGGTTCTTCGCTGCGGCAGTCCTCAGCGGCCGGATGTTCGATTCGCCGCGCACGATAAGGGGCGGCGTTGCATATTCGCTTGCATCATCCATCATTCTCACTATTTACTTCCTCGGGGTTCAGGCTGTCACGGAAGGACTTCTGAACTATCTCAAGATCAGCTCCTATGCGGCTAACGCACTCTTCGTTTTTGTACTCGTGCTTTTGATCCGACCTCTCGAGTCGAGAATACGCAAAACGCTCGATAATCTTATGAGCCGAGATCTCAACCGTTACCGCCATAATATGGTCACCTTCTCACGTGCAATCTCAATTTACCTTCCGCCGGATGAATTCTTCCGCCGCGTCGAGACCTTCCTCCTGCGCCAATTCCACATCCAGAATGTGCTCATACTTCTCAAAGGTGGTAGTCCGGAAGAGCCGCGTTTTTCAGAATGGAAGGACGGGCCGGGCGGGCTGCAACTCAATGACGACTGTTTCCTTGTTCAACACCTCAAACGTGTAAAGCGGCCCGTCGAGTTCTACGATATCGACCGCAGGAATATCGACGGCGGGGTGGGCTCGATATTGGAGTCGAAAGGTGTACGGATTCTCTTTCCCCTGCTTTCGGCAGACGAGCTGATCGGTGTCCTGGCGATCTCAGTAAGAAAATCCGGGCAGGAATTCACGGCAGAGATGATAGACGCTCTTTCAATATTCGCTAACGAGGTCGCTACCGCGTACCAGCGGAACCTCGCCATCGAGAACATGCGCGAGAAGGAGCAGGAAGAGTTCCGCGTCCGGCACCTCGCTTCCCTGGGACAGCTGACGGCAGGCGTTGCACACGAGATCAGGAACCCTCTGAACGTCATGTCGGCATCGGCGCAGACTCTTCTGAAGAAGGAGTTGAGCAAGGATGAGGAGAAAGAACTTAAGCAGTTCATCGTGGACGAGGCTGACAGACTTAACAAGATACTGACGGACTTTCTAAGCCTTTCGAAATTAAGGGCTCCGAAGAACGAGAACATTTCGTTGCAGGAGATTCTTGAAAAAGCGCGTGCAGCTATCCTTTCCACGGCAGGAAGCATAGACGTTGAAATATCTCCCAGGTCCATTCCCGCCACCATCTCAACCGATCACGACCTTATGTACCAGCTTCTTTTCAATTTGGGAATCAACGCGGTTGAGGCAATCAAAGAGAGGTGCAAGTCGGATAACGATTTTGACTGTACCGAAGGAATTGTGTCCTTTTCGGCGGCCTCCGGAGAGGGAGGTCTCGAAATATCCGTCTCCGACAACGGGATCGGGATATCCGAAGATAACCGGGAGAAAGTATTCGAGCCTTTTTACACGACAAAGGATACTGGCACGGGTCTGGGATTAAGTATTTCCCACAACATCGCGGATGCTCTTGGAGGGAAGATCAGGATTGTCTCCAGGAAGGGTGAGACAATCTTCACTATCAGATTCGAAAACATGAAAGAATACGCCTGAAATGAAAACTGAGAAACCGAAGCTGCTCATCGTCGACGATGAGGAGCGGGCATGGAAAGTCCTGAAGATAAACTTTCAGGACAGGTATGACGTGCTGGTGGCGAAGAATGGCGCCGAAGCAGTGAAAGTTTTGGATAAGGAGCGGGTCGATGCCGTTCTGACCGATGTGAAGATGCCTGAAATGTCGGGGATAGAACTCCTCAGACATGTCAGGAAGAATTCCGACTGGATCCCTGTCGTGGTAATGACAGCGTTCGGGAGCGTAGAGAACGCGGTCGAGGCGATGAAAGCGGGCGCATACGATTATATCCTTAAGCCGATCAAGATCGAAGATGCGGAGCTGGTTGTTAAAAGGGCTGTAGAGTACAGCTCGATGCTCCAGGAGAACCGGTCATTAAAGGACAGGCTGAAAGAATATGAGGTTCCGCAGGACATCATTACAATCAACCCGGAAATGCGGTCGCTAATCGGACTCGTGAAAGAAGTAGCGGTTACCGACGCCTCGGTCCTAATCGAGGGTGAATCCGGAACCGGAAAGGAATTGTTCGCGAGGGCTCTTCATCGAATGAGCGCAAGGTCTGAAGGACCATTCATAGAAGTGAACTGCGGCGCTATCCCTCACGAGCTTTTCGAGAGCGAGCTCTTCGGACACGAGCGGGGGGCCTTCACGGGTGCAGTCAATACCAAAAAGGGGAAATTGGAGTTAGCTGAAGGCGGCACGATCTTCTTAGATGAGATAGGAGAGATGCCGCTCGATCTGCAGGTGAAACTCCTCCACGTCCTTGAGAACCGGCAATTCACGCGGGTCGGCGGAACGACTTTCCTCCAATCAGCAGCACGCGTCGTCGCGGCAACCAATCGGAATCTCAAAGACGACGTCGAAAGCGGCCGCTTCAGGAAAGACCTCTATTACAGACTGAAGGTAGTCTATCTGCACGTTCCGCCTCTCCGCGAGAGAAAAGAAGATATTCCGCTATTGGTCCAGCATTTCATAACCAAGCATGGAGATACGGCAAGGAAGACAATCACTGGGATTGATCCCGATCCCATGGAAATCCTGAGACTCCATTCTTGGTCCGGAAATGTGCGCGAGCTGGAGAACGTCGTATTGCAGTCGATGATATTCGCGCGCGGCGGACAGATAACCATCGATTCCCTTCCCGCCGAAATCCGCGAGTCAGTCGGGCCCCTCACCGAGCATGTGCCGGCAACGAAAGAAGAGCTGCAAAAGGAAAAGGTGAGAAGAACGGAGAAAGTCCTGATGGATCTCGAGAGACAATTTCTCCTCAACCTGATTGAGAAGTCAGGCGGAAATATTTCGGAGGCCGCAAGGACGAGTGGCTACGACAGGCGGCAGATACAAAACCTCGTGAAGAAGCATGGAATAGATCTGTCCAGGCTGAGAGATGGATAGGCGTTTTTTGTAGATTCGCCTTTGCCCGGTTCAAAACAGCTTTCTTCATCTGTTCGAATAGGAAATTGGTTAGAGCAAGAATGATTAGGACAATTTGGTCAACCGTAGCAGCATAATTTCAACAGAGCGAGATTACCATGACTGAGGCACACGAGCGGGTCGTTTTGAGGACGGCAAAGCTTGCCGATGAATTGAGAATCGGCGACGTGGGAATTATGGTTCATATTTATCACGATAGACTCGCTTACGAAGTGGAATTCACAACACCCAGAGGCGACACCGCCGGCCTGGTCACGGCGGAAGCTTCTCAAGTGCGGGCTTTCCAAGAAAACTTCGTCAGAAAGAGCGGGGAATTTGCCTTGACTCTGCCCGGTTATTTTGTGAGCAGCATCTTCTTGACCTGACTAAACCCGCCTGCAGTAAGCCTGTAGAAATATACTCCGCTCGCGAGACCTCTCGCATCAAACGTGATCTGATATCCTCCCGGCTTCCTGACTTCATTCAGTAATGTCGCCACTTCTCTTCCAAGCACGTCATATACCTTCAGCGACACAAATCCGGAATTCGCAATCCGATATTCGATATTCGTTGTCGGGTTGAACGGGTTTGGATAGTTCTGATGAAGAGCAAATGAAGTTGGAATCGGTACGCTGCCGCTCGGAACAGAAGTCACCTTACCGGTGCCTTTCAAGAGCACGCCGTCTTTAGTCACCGCAAAAATGTAACCGCTATCTATTTCTATGGAGACCAGGTCATCGCATGTTAACATGCAGTCGATTTTGTTCCACGATTCTCCGAGATCTGTGGATAAATATATTTCCTTGCCGGGTGTTCCACTTGCGGATGTAAAAGCAAAGAGATTTCCTTCCTGATCGGTCGATAGCTTCTCGACAAAGAAGTCCTTTAGCCCGGCCAATTGCCAGCTCATCTCATTTTCCGTTGTTCGATATACCCCCTTGTAAGCAGCGAACAGATAATCTCCGCTGGTTACAAAAGAAGTCACAACTTTGTACGGCAGGCCTTTACCCGCATCATTCCAGTTTATTCCACCGTCTGTCGAGCGTAAGATCCCGATGCTGTCCAGCACCGCAAAAATATTTTGGCCCCTACTGACCGAAAGGATTCTGACATAAGGGATCGGAAAAGTGAAAACATTACCCCAACTTCCTCCGTCATCTGTCGATTTAAAGATTTGATTAGCGATGGCATAGTATATAGTTCCTGTTGAATCGATCGCGACAAGACCCGACTTTGCCGGAATCGAAGTGGCAAAATTCGCCTCAAGCTTGTTCCAGCTCTTTGCAGTGTCGCCGGAACGGTACACGCCGGAATCGACCATTGCGGAAAACAGATATCCATTCGGATTCTTGGTCAGCCCGACGACGGATATTCCTTGCAGGCCGGACTCCTGCCATGTTTCGCCGCCGTCAGTAGAACGATAGACTCCGTTCTCTGTGCCAATTATTGGATTCCCATCCCAGCCAAATGCAATGCAAAGAGCAGGGACGGTGACGTTTACGTACAAAGTCTGCTTCCATGTTTTCCCGTGATCATTTGAAATCAACAGTCCGCTTGCTGTACTAAGATACATTTGTCCTGAATTGAGTACCTCTACACACCTCAAACCACCTGCCGGCGTCTGATAAAGCATCTCCCAACTCTCACCATAGTCGGCGCTTCTGAGCAATTGTCCCAACGAAGAGATAGCATATAACGTATCGTGTCTCAGAATAGTCGTCCGGCACTCTACATGCGCCGTTCCCTGAGCCTTCCATGAATGTCCGTCATCTTCGGATATAAACGCCATCGAAGAAATCGCAAACAGGATTTTGCCGTCACTCGTCACGAAGACGGCGGAGCTGAAAGTTGTATGAAGCGAATCAGCAAAACAATACTTGCGCCATGTTGCTCCGTTATCGTCGGTGAAGTAGAGACGCGCAGCGGGCGGTGACGAGACGTAGGGCGGCTGCTGGAGATAGCCTGCCGCATAGATTCGGCCTGCGGCATCTACACAGAAGCCGGTAATGGCGGCGGAATCCAAATCCGAATCTTTGATTTGAGTCCAGTCTGTTGAATTGGAAGAATAGAATAATCCGCTATCAGAGCCAATGAAACTCGTCCCATTCTTTCCGAACGCCATGCCGTCGGGAATTATTCCGGTAAGCTTTGTCCAGTGTGAATTCGACAATACCCATCTGAATAATCCATCTGCCGCTGAGACATAGATGGAATTTTCCGGTCCGACAAAGGATTGGGTAGCTTTCTTACGGAGAAAGGTGCTGCCGGTTTTTCCGCTGTCATTAGATATGTACATCTCGTCGGCACAAATAAACATGTGCCCTGACGAGTCGAAGACAATATCGTTGACTGATCCCTTATAGAGTGAGGTAACCGGTGCCCAGATCGTCCTGAATTGATTTTGCGCCCCCGCGCCGCAGAAACAGCCCATCAAGAAGAAGAGGGACATGAATACTTTCCTTGCCGTGGTCATGATACACCTCCGATAGTGTTTACCTGATCAAAATCATTTTCTTTGTGGAATAAAACTCTCCGGCCTTCAGTGTATAGAAATAAACTCCACTCGCCAGACTTCTCGCATCAAACTTGACTTGATGTTCTCCTGGTCTCTTCAATTCGTTTACCAGTGTCCTGACTTCTCTGCCGATTACATCATATACTTTCAGTGTAACCCATCTGACCTCTGAAGTCTGGTATATGATTTCTGTAGCCGGGTTAAATGGGTTGGGATAATTCTGAAAGAGAGCAATGTTCCGAGGAATTTGTCGCGGCTGATCATGGTGTACCTCGGTTGGAAGAATTACGCCACCTTCACGGAAAACACCCAAGCCTCCCCACCACGCGCCAAACCAAATATTATCATGGCTGTCAACTTCTATCGGTGTGACCGCAAACCTTGAGAATATGCCTGAATTATCCGAGTTATACGCCGTCCATTTATCCTTGCAATCGAATTTGATCAGACCAGCACCTTCAGTGCCTATCCATAAATTATCATTGTTGTCAAAATGTAGATCAAAAATTTCAGCGTTGGGCATGCCTGAATTGTGGTAGTTATATCTCGTTAGAGTTGTACCATCAAATCTTATCAAACCTTCTCCCAACACGACATCTGAGACCCAAATATTCGCCGTACCTAACCATATATTACCTGCCGCGTCTATTTCCAGAGCAGAAATTGTATGGTTCAGTGTGTCAGAGAGAACAATGTTTCGCGGATATACCTCCCAATGAGTACCATCGTATTTGATAATTCCTATATCAGAATTTGCGTACAAATTCCCTCGATCATCAAAAGCGACGGTGCCAGTCGAGTGGAAATCGATGCCCGTATTTGAATAGTTAAATAAGGTCCATGAATACTTATCATATTTCCACAGACCTCGAGAGCTTACTTGCCAGAAGTTACCATCTTTATCTAATTTGATGTGAGTTCCATGGCGATGATTTTTTACATTATACACGCCGGCCCAATTATATTGAGTTTGGACAAATTCGATAAGAATGTTCTTTCCAGCCCAGACTTGCACTGAATCGCTATCATACAGCAGCTCGAAATTACTCGCCCAAAACTTCTTGTCTCCTTTTTCGCGGAATGACCAACTTCTTCCGTCGAAATTTAGTATTGAATCTCGTGGCTGCCCAAAGACGATCCAGACAGCCCCTTCACTGTCAATAGCAATCAGATTTAGGAAGTTGTTCAAGAGACCAGAGTTGCTGACTTTATATTTGTACCAATTCTTGTCATCGTATTTCAACAACCCTTCTCCTAACGTTCCTATCCACAAAATTCCGGAATGATCGAGGATTACAGAGTGGGGCTCAAAAGTATTTTGAGGCGGCAACAGGATATTAGGTCTAAATTCAGTGCAATTCCCTTTTTCGTATCTCCATACTGCGCCGTTGGCTAATAGCCACAAATTACCGTTTTCATCTATTTCAAAAACGGAAAGATTGTTGGAAGGAATATTAGAATTGGCAGTATCATAAACTTCAAACTGACTTCCGTCAAACTTCAGCAGACCCATTGACGGGCTTCCACACCAAATATTATTTTCCTTATCGATGACAATTGAGTTTATAAAGCCAGTCGTATCATTTTCTATCTTGGAAACCGTATCATTTAAGTATGTAAATAACTCACTCGCCCCGCTTTGTTTCGTCGTGATCCAAGCGCGATTGGTGGAGTCAAACGCAATATTGTTAAATCCAAAGAAGGAGAGCAGAGGATTTCCCAATTCAAAGGATCTCCATATTGTACCATCATAAACCGTCAAATAATCTCCGTTGCCGATAAACACCCTATCGTTTTTGTCAACTGCGATACACGAAACATCTTCGTATGGCAACTCCGAATTGTCGGGCCTAAAGTTTTGCCAGGTAGCGCCATCGAATTTGGAAACGCCGCCATATTCAGTCCCAACCCAAAGGTTCTTTTTTGAGTCTATCGCAAGTGCCCGAATGTGGTTGTCCATCAACCCGTTTGATGTATTAGCTTTGTTATAGAAAAGTTTCTCTTCTGTCCGCTTATTGAATTTTACCAGCCCCCCATCTGTTCCTAACCATAAATAATCGCCGTCATCGACCATTGCTAAGATTTCTTCCCCATATGTGTAAGTGATACACTCCGGGTTCCGCGCAGATGAAGTAACGGAAAGGCATAAAAACAAAAAGAGAGGAAATATCTTCATTGGTGTCTGGCTCACTCCAGTGAAAAGCGGGCGCTTCGCAATAGAATGCCCGTGAAGCACCCGCCTGTCACTCCAAATACTATTTTATAATTGCCAGCTTTTGAGTAAGGACACGGCTTCCTGCGACAAGTCTGTAAAGATATATTCCAGTGCTAACGATCTTGCCCGATTTATCAGTCCCATTCCACCAAAGGTTGTGCCATCCTGAACCAAACAATTGATTGTCAGCAATGACTGCAATTTCCTGACCTAACATATTATAAATCTTCAATGAAACAAGATTGTCGGTAGGCAACGCAAATCGTATCACGGTAGTCATGTTGAATGGGTTCGGATAGTTCTGTCTTAACTGGATTTCATCAGGCACTGATCCATTCTGACCATACTCAGACTTGGAACCATCAGGCAGTGCGCCTTTCAAATCCGAGAAATCAATTTTCGCCAGCAGCTCTTTAACATAATTCGTCCAGTTCGCAGACTGGGATGGTGTAAGCCGTTCCGCTCGCGCGAGTTTATTCCCTTCGTCAACGATTTGGCCCATCAAATCACCGTATCCATCAAGCGTAAGATCCTCAATAGCATTGATCGCCAAATCATCACCGTCCTCGTAGCGGTCGAATACGAGGAGCAGAGCTTGCTTACCCATCTGTTTACAGAACGTGATGAAATCATCGTATTCACCAGACTTTGCGAACATTCTCGGGTTACTTTGCACCTGGAGCTCAGGATCATTCCAAGTTCCTTCCCATTTCCCGTATTTTTCCTCGAAAAAGACGCGTACGTTTGCCGGGATTTGCTTAACGTGCTTATAATACTTGAACATTATTTTGCTTTGTTTAAAATAACAGCAAGTAAGGCAATGCCGAGTCCAATAAGCAAGAGTTTCCCCGTATCGTTTACTTGTTTTGCGTCTTGTTCCTGTTT